>JBGTLL010000126.1:0-3458 GCA_041744115.1 Parvularculaceae bacterium
AAGAGCAATATCTCAGAATCGAGGACGACGTCACCCTGACGCAAGTCAGGGTCCAGAATGGCGAGCAAGGCCCTCGCGGCTCTGGATGCTGACTTTCGTCAGCATGACGGAACGAGGTTCGTGTCCAATGCGGATTAATTGAGCCCCGCTCAATAACGGGCTGAAACAGGCCGCAACATAGTTTGAAGGGCGGTCCGCGCCGATCCGTATCGCCCGGATGGGGGCGCCGCTATGGTCGCCCCAATTGCGCGCCCCGATTGCGCGCCTTGGGCGGGTCAGAGCGTCGGAGTTTGGTTTGTGGGGAAGAAGCTGAAAACGGGCGTCGTCGGCGCAGGCGTTTTCGGCGCTTTTCACGCTGGAAAACACGCCGTCTCCGAACGCGCGGATCTCTGCGGAATCTACGACGTCGATCGCAAGCGCGCCGCGTCGCTGGCAGAGCGTTTAGGAACGGTTGCCGTTTCCGATTTCGGCGGTCTTCTTGAAATCGCGGACGCGGTGACGATTGCCTCGCCGGCGCCCTCTCATTTCCGCCTCGCGCTCGAAGCGCTGAAAGCGGGCCGGCATGTTTACGTTGAAAAACCGCTGGCGATGACCTTGCGCGAGGCGGATGTCCTGATCGCGCTGGCGGAAGAAAAGTCGCTGGTGCTTCAGGTCGGCCATCAGGAGCGGTTTGTGCTTGCCGCGATGGGCGCGCCGCGAAGCGATGTCGCGCCATCGCGTCTCGAATTCGCGCGCTGCGGGCCGCCTTCCGGGCGCGGCGAGGACGTATCGGTCGTCTTTGATCTGATGATCCACGATCTCGACATCGCACGGCTGTTCGCATTCGGCCCGCCTTCAAAAGTTTCCGCTTGCGGCGACCGTCATGAAACGGTGACGACGCTGCTGTTCGACGACGGGCGCCAGTGCTCGTTCGTCGCCAGCCGCCGGAAGGACACCCGCCGCCGCATGATGAAGGTTGTCTATGACGACGGCGCCATCGAGATCGATTTCGTCAACCGGCTGATTTCGAACACGTCGCCGGCGGCGGCAAATTTTCCCGCGGGGCTAGTCGATCCGCTTGGCGTCAGCGTCGAAGCGTTCTTCGCGTCGGTCCTCGACGGCGCGCCGACCCTGGTTGACGGCAAGGCCGGACGCGGCGCACTTGAATGGGCGGTCCTCATCGAACAAGCGCGCGACAAATTCAACACGATCGCGCCCGGCGCCGCGAGGATGATTGCATGAACGGCGTCGCCAATCTGATGCTAGCGGGCAAGTCCGATGTCGGCGAGATCGCGTTCATCGATCTGAAAGCCCAGCAGCGCCGGATCCGGCCGAGAATTGAAGCGCGGCTCGCCGCCGTCCTCGATCACGGGCGCTATATCGCCGGCCCCGAAATCGAGGAACTGGAAGCGCTGCTCGCCGAGAAAACCGGCGCCGCGGCGGCGGTCGCCTGCGCCAGCGGCACCGCGGCGCTGATCATTCCGCTGCTGGCGACGGGCGTCGATACCGGCGACGCGGTGTTCATTCCGGCGTTTTCCTACAACGCGACAGCGAACGCCGTGCTCTTGACCGGCGCAACGCCGGTCTTTGTCGATATCGACGCCAAGACATTCAACATGGACCCGGCGGATTTCGCGCGCCGCGTCGCCGACGTGAAGCGCGACGGCCGGCTGCGCCCGGCGGCGGTCATTCCCGTCGATCTGTTCGGCTCGCCCGCCGACTATCCGGCGATCCATGACATCGCGCGGCGGGACAACATGTTCGTTCTCGCGGACGGCGCGCAAGGCTTTGGCGGAAAGCTCGGCGGCCGCTGGGTCGGCGACCTCGCGCCGGCGACGGCGACGAGCTTCTTCCCGGGCAAGGCGCTTGGCGCCTATGGCGACGCCGGCGCCATACTCTCGCAGGACCTCAACGATATTGAAGCCTGGCTTTCCATCCGCTGGCACGGCACGGACGCGGCGCGCAAGAACTCCGTGTGCGTCGGATTCAACGGCCGGATGGACAGTTTCCAGGCGGCGGTGCTGCTCGAAAAACTCGAGATCTTCGACGAAGAGCTGGAAGCGCGCCACATGATCGCCGCCATCTACAACCGGCGTCTCGGACCGGTTGCGCGCCCGCAGGCGCATCTGCCAAACGCGCGGTCGGGATACGGTTATTATTCGCTGCTCGTCGATCGACGCGACGATGTTGTCGCATTTCTGAAAGCGCGCGGCGTCCCGACGGCGGTTTATTATTCAACGCCGCTTCACAAAATGCCGGCTTTCGAACGGTTTGCGCCGGCGGAAAATCTCGCCGCCACCGACAGGGTGTGCGGCGAAATTCTGTCCCTGCCGATGCACCCCTATCTGACGCCGGATCAGGCCCATTACATTTGCGACTGCGTTGAAGAAGCGCTGCTGACCGCCTGATTTGCTGGCGTCGCGCGCCTTTTCTCCGAAAGTCCGCCGAGAAAAATCATCGGCAGCGCGCCGATCGCCATCAAGATGAGCGCATCGGGCGCGGCTTCCGCGAGACGTTCGTCGCCGGCGAGGCGATAGACGCGGGTCGCCAGGGTTTCGAAATTGAAATCGCGGAGGATCAATGTCGCCGGCAGCTCCTTCGCGATATCGACGAAGAGGATAATCGCCGCCGCGAGAATGGATTTCCGCATCAGGGGCGCATGAACACGCGCGAGAACGCGCGCCGATGAAGCGCCGAGCGTTCTCGCCGCCGCGTCGAACCCCGGGTCGATCGCGGCGAGCGCGCCCGAAATCGTGTTGTAGCCCGCGGTCAGAAACCTGACGGCGTAAGCGTAGATGAGCGCGACCGGCCCCGCGGCGGCCCACACGGTCGCGCCTGTTGCGGCGCCGATCGCGCCGAATACCGCAAGGATCCCGATAGCGATGACGGCCCCCGGCACGGCGTAGCCGAGCGTCGCCGCGCGTATCGCCGCCCTGACGAACGGGCTCTGTGAAGTCCTGCCGGCGTAGCTCAGCGCAACCGCCCCGGCCAAGGCGACAGCGGCGCCCGCTAGGGCGATGGCGATGCTGTTGGTGAGGGCGGCGGAAATCCCGCGCGCGGTCGTCTCCCATGGCGCGGCATTAATCTTTGCAAGGATCACCAGCGCCGGCGCAATGAAGCCGAAAAAGACCAGCGCCAGACAGAAAGCGCCGGCGGCGAAGGCCTTCCCTCGCGTCAGGGAAAGTCGCTTCGGCGCCCCCTGAACGCGGGGCGCGTCGCCGCTGCGCCCGCGCCGGCCGATCGCCTCAAAGCCGACGAGGAGGGCTGAAAACAGGAACAGGCCGGACGCAAGTTGCGAGGCGGCGGTCAGATCGCCGAAACTGTGCCAAGTCCTGAAAATACCGACGCTAAGCGTTGAAACGCCATAATAATCGGCGACGCCGAACTCGGCCGCGGTCTCCATCATGATGAGCGCGACCCCGGCGGCGATTGCGGGCCTTGCCGCCGGAACGAGCAAGTGCAGCGCGGCGCGGCGGGGC
>JBGTLL010000127.1:0-13271 GCA_041744115.1 Parvularculaceae bacterium
CCGAGCGCTTCGACGCCGCGTTCGCCATCACGCCCGACGCCGCGGACGAGGCCGCGCCGGCGACGGCGGCGCCGATGAGGGCGATTTCAATCCCCGTCATCTGAGGCCTCTCATTTCAAAGTCTCCATTGATCGAAAGCGAGGCCGTCGAGGGTCGCCGGCCCCGCGCGTTCAAAATCGAGCGCGGCGAGAAGGCGCGCCCCGAATGGCGTTCTCGTATGCGCGATGAACGGCCCCGGCGCGCCTTCAAGAACGATCCCGTCGAGCGTCCGCTTCATACGGCGCAGGGCGAGGCGAAGCTCGGCCGCCGTCACCGTGCGGTCAAACAGGACGGCGACGATATCGCCCGGAACCGCGCGCTGCACGGTGCCGACGCCGATCGGCCTGCGCCCTCCGTTTTCGGCGCGGGTCATGGTTTCGGCGGCAAGGCATTGATCCGCGAAGTCAAGATCGCCGACGTCGCGAATGCGCTCGTCGATCTCGTCGCTGTCGATCAGGCGGATGTCGCCGGGGAGATAATCGCGGAACTCAACTTTCATAGGTCGTCACTTTCGCCCGGACCGCCTTGACGCCGCCGGCGTAGGGCCCCTTGATCCGGATACGGAGCTTCACCTCCGCGTCGGGAAGGCTCGGCGGCGTCACCTTTTGCGTAAAGGCCGCCGGCGGCGTGGCGACGCCCGACAGCGCGTCGCGGCCGCGCCGGCGCGTCGGCTCTTTTTTGCCGGTGCCGACGATTTCAACGCTCGCCTCGACGATATTGCGCAAGATCGCGGTGACGCTTTCGACCTGCTTTAAAACCCCGCGCGACGAGCCGATCGGCGTTCCGGGGGCGAGCGGCATGCTCTCGACATAGGCCTCGTAAAGAAAGCCGGCGATGACGCGCGCCGCTGGCGAGGCGAGCGTGATCGCGCCGCCGGCGGCGACCGTCACATCGTCGCGCCACAATCCGTCGGCGAGGAGCGACAAGGTCTCGCCCGGAACCGCGTCCGGGATCTGAAATTGCGTCGCCGGAAAGGCAAAATGCGCCGTTTCGGCGGCGGACCATCCCGGCCGCGCGGTCAACAGCCGCGCATTGACGCGACGCGAACTGGTGAAGCCGGTGATTTCATAGCGCGCGATGGCGTAGGACTTCGGATCGCCCGACGACGGTTTCGGCGCGCGCAGCCAGAATTCCTTTCCGATATCGGCCATCGCGAACACCGGAGCGGAAGCCTTCAGCTCGCCCGTCGCGCCGGGCTCGGCCCCGAACGCCGTCACCTTTTTGACGCTTTTGTTCCACCGCGACATTTCGCGAAAGCGGTCGAGATAGCGCTGCTCGTCGGGAAGGTCCGTCGCCGCGTTCCATTTGCGGTGGAGCCTGACGCGCCGGCGATCGCCGTTCCAGTTGACAATGGCCCAGAGCTGGTCGCGCTTTTTCGCGTCGGGAAGGCTGGCGATACTTTCAACAAGCCCGCCCCCGCCGACGGGCTGGCGCGCAAAGCCCGCGACATTCTCGCGGCGATCGTACGTCAGCTGATAAAGAAGCCCGTCCTCGCGCCGCGCGAAGATGTGCTTGTCGCCGATGCGGATCGCCGCGAATTCGACGATCGGCGACGCGCCGACATGGGTTGCGCGCGCCGTCAGATCGCGCGGCTCGTCGCGGTCCCTATCCATGAACATGTCGAGGACGCGCCCGCCGTCGGCCGCCGCGAAGATGATGGCGTTTTGAAGGACCGCGGGCCGCGCGCTGTTGGCGCCGTCGGTTGAAACCGGCCTTGCGACCGCGCCGCCGGGGTTCGGCGTGATCGGCTCGTCGAGCGAGGGACCCGACACCCGCTTGATGCCGCCATCGGTGCCGAGAAAGAGCCGCTCGTCCGATACCGCCCACAAAATCTCCGTCGTCTGCCCGCCGGCGAGCGTTCTCGAGACGCCGTCGCTGTCGGTGACGACGGCAAAGCCGCTGCCCGGCTTGAAGGAGACGCTGTCCGGCGAATAATCGGCGACCGCCGACAAATGCACGGTGTCGGGCTGCGCCTTGGTCGAACAAAGGCCGATGCGCTCTTCGTAAAGAAAGACGATCCCCGGCCAGCCGCGCAAGCCCGAAAACGCCGGCTCGCGCCACAGGCTGGTCGCGCCGAGCGACGGGACATAGCCTTCGACCGTCGCCGTCGCGGTTCCGGGCGCGGTGACGGCGGTCAGATTGACGATCGCCGCGCCGTCATGAAGATAGGTGAAACCGATCTTGCCGTCGCTCGCCGTGCCGAGATCATGGATCGGCTGGTTGCCGCCGCATTCGCCGTCGCCTTCGCTGCGATAGACCTTGCCGTCGGACACGACTTCCTGCCCGAGCGTGACGACGAGTTTTTCGCGATGAATTTCGCCGGAATGCCAGCCCGTCGGCGCGCGGAGCTCCCACCTGGTGCCGACATGCGCCGCATCGAACAACGGCGCGGAGGCGCTAAGGACCGCGACGCCCGATTGCGCGCTCGGGCGGATCGTCACATCGGTCAGGGGCGTCGGCAGGAAGGGACCGTAGACAAGCCCCCACGGGTCGAGCCGCCAATTGTCGCCCGGAAAGCGCTTCAGGACCTGCGGCGGCGTCGCCCGCGAAAGATGCGTCAGGAACACCACATCGTTGATCTGCTCGGCGTAAATCCCGTCGAGCTCTGTCTCGCTCCACGGCGTGTCGAGGACGATTTCAGCGCCGCCTATCAGGACCGGCGCGCCGGTGGCGCCGTCGATGATGCGGCAGGTGAAATTGGAAAACTCCAGCATTTCGCGATCCGTGCGGCTACGGATGAAGGGGATCAGCCGCGCGCGCCTGGCGACTTTTCCCAAATCCTCAAAGCCGCCGCGCTTGTCGGCGCCGCCGGTCACTTCGACGATCATGTTGGGGAGCGCCGCCGCCCCTTGAAAATAGGCTTCGACGTCCTCGCGCGCGTCGAGCTCCTCGGACAGCTCGCCGGCGGCGAGCGAAGACTGGAGGGGCGCGAGCTGCGTCGTCACCGGAAGCGCCGCTCCTGATCAGGATCGAAAACGCTGTCCGCGCGCCGATCGACGCTCGACAAGGGCAAGAAGCCGCCGCGCTGCTGGCCGAGCGACGATCCCCAGCTTCGACGAAACTCCTGCTCGCGAAGATCGAAGAGCTGCGCCTGGACGGTCCGGGCGTCGGTCAGGGGCCGCGCCAGCAGGAAAGCGAGATGCGTCGCCAGATAGGCGAAGAGCGCCGCGTCATAGATCAGTTCGGAAAGGCGCAACATCGCCACATAATCGATCGTCAAAGTCGCCTGATCGCGCGCGACGATCTCGGAACCGCGCCAATTGGCGTTGCAATCTCCATGGACGCGGACGAGCCGGACGAAGTCGTTCGGGACCTTGAACACGGCTAAAGCCAAGGCCGGCGCATAATCGGGCTGGTCGGCCGGTTTTTTGAGGACCGCGGTCCGCGTCGCCGACGGCCAGGGCGCGCGCGCGAGGCCCTCGCGGACCGCGACGGGCATGAGGCGCGCCGCATCGCGCTCATGCTTGCGGAGCTCTTCGTCGTCGGGATCGCCGCCCTTATCGGGCAGCGCCGAGGCCAGCTCCTTGACCAGCAAGGTCAGCGCGCGATTGACGAAGTCGAGCTCCGCTGCATCCGCCATGAGGGATTATCCTTTCAGGAGTTGTTCAACGCGCGCCTTTTCGGCCGCCGACGCCTTCCCGATCGCCGCCTTCATCTCGGCGGGCGTCGGAACGCCCTTCTTTTCAAGACTGGACCACAGCGCCGGCGAGACGCCGAGTTCCTTGGCGCAGGCCTCAACCTGCATGCGCGAGACCTTGCGCAACCGCGCAACCGGCGCATACGGATTATCTGGCGGATTATCTGGCGGATTATCTGGCGGGTTATCTGGCAGCGGGTCGCCGGCGAGGTCCGTCGCCGCCGCTTCCGTCGTTTTCCTTGTCATCGTCACTCCTCCATCAGACGCCCTTTGGAGGAACCGGACGGCGGCGGGGCGTCTTCTGCCGCCGCCCGGCCTCTTCAACGCGCGGGTAACGCGGGATCGCCGCGCTACTGCGTGAAGCCTATTGGGTGAAGTCGATTTCCCAGGCGAGAACGCCGGTCGCCGCGCCGCCGGCGATCGTCGCGAAGAGCTCGAGATTGTCACCCGGGTCTTCGGCGTAATTCAGCATCTCCCACGCCTTCTTGCCGACATTGGCCGTCGTCACGAGATCGAACGATCCGGCGACGGCGACGGCCTGCCCCGCGACCAGCGCGTTGTCGTCGTTCTTGTCGCCGATCGACAAGGTGACTCCGGCGCCAAGCGCGGCGTTGTAGATTTTCGAGTCCTTCTTGATCACCGACACGCTCGGCACCGAGCCGAGAAAGATGCGGTCGGCGATCGCCGCGGCAGCGAGGGTCTTCTGGTCGATCAGCGAGAGGTTGCGGCCGCGCGCGTTGGTCGCATCGGCGAAGCCTTGCGGCACCGCCTTGGTCTTCGAAGTCACGTTGTCACCGTAGAGGTCAGCCATTGGGGTCTCCTTGAGTTGAAAATAGTCGTTGCGGTCAGGTCGCGGCGGGCGCGGGCGGATTGCTCCGCCCGCGTCCTATTGTCAGGTCAGGCAGATGATTTTGAGAACGCCCTCGTCATAGCCGCGGATGCCGCCGCTCTCGAGTTCGCCATAGGTCCACCAATTGTTGCGCTTTTCCTTGCGCCGGAAGACTTCGACGGGTTTCAGGATGCGGCTCTTGTATTGGACGCTCATCTTGTGCCAGCAGACGGCGAGGTCCTGCCCGGCGGCCTGCGGCGCGGTGTCCGACCATTCCTCATGCGGGACCCAGGTGAAGCCGTGCCAGTTGCGGATCTCGCCGGAGACCATCGCCTGCACCGTGTTGTAATCGGCGGAGGCGAGGAACGGATCGCGCAGAAGACCGGCGATCAGATGCGACGAGACCGAAATGAAGCGCTCGGATTTGGGCACTTTGCGCTCGTCGAAAAAGACTTTCGCTTCCTGCACTTTCGACACCGTCAGTTTCGAATTCGCCGCGCCGAGCGCGTCGTATTTGTTCGAATTGACGGCGATGACGTTGCCGGCGGGAAAGGCGACGGTCGTCGCCCCGTGCCGGCCTTCACGCGCGACGCCCAAAATCGCCTCGCGCTTTCGCGCGTCATGGTGGCGCGCGATATCCATTTTCTGCTGCATGACGATCTTCGCCGACGGATCGGCGACCGACCGCGCCGCGTCGAGCGCGGTGCCGAGCGGGTCCTCGATTTCATAGGCGTCGAAAAAGCCGACGCGCCGCTTTCGCTGCGGGCCGGACGTCGCCGGCGTGTCGCCGTGACGGTCCTCGATGCGGCGGAGCTTCTTGCCCTTGCCGAGCCAGTCGAAGGTGAAGCTTTCGCCGGTCTCGGCAAAGCCGTAATCCTCGTCGACGGTCCCTTTAAGCTCCTCGGTCTGCTGCTGATATTCGAGGCCGAGATTGCGCTGATAGGCGACGACGTAATGGTTCTCGAGAGTTTCTTCTTCCATTTAGCACTCCATTTGCGACGCCCGCTTGTCGCAACGCCCCCGCCGCCGCTTCCCCGTTTCCGGTTGGCGGCCGCGATTTTCGTTATGCCTTTTTCGGCCGCCTGATCCCGTCGATCTTCTGGATGAGATCGAGGCGCGCCTTGAAGGCGAATTGATGGTCCTTATGCTGACGGCTTTTGAGGGCCGCGTCATATTTGTTTTCGAGTTCGACGAGTTCCTTTTCGAGATCGGCAAGGCCCTTGCCGCCGCCTTCGCCGCCGCCGCCCATCTGTTCGAGCTTGCCGGGCTCGGCCGTCGCCGCCGCGAGATCCCAGAGCAGCGCGGCCATCCGCGGATCGTTGCCGAGCCCCGTCTCCTCGAGCCAGGTCTTGAAGTCGCCCCCGCGTTCGGCGGCGAGCGAGGTCGTCACTTTGAGGCGGCGGTCGTAATCGCCCTTCCATTCGGTTTTCAGCGCCGCGGTCGCGGCGTCGGCTTCCGCCTTCATTTCGGCGATCGTCGTTTTAAGGTCGGCGGCGGTGTCCTGATCAATCGCGGTGAGGATTTCTTTCGCCCCGGCTTTCGAAAGGCCGTTCTTGTGGAACAGCCCCAGATATTTGTCGGCGCGCTCGCCCTCGAATTTCAGCGCCTCGAATTTTTCCGGCAGCTCATAGCCCTTGGCGTCGGCCGGGCGGCCGAGCTTTTGATAGAGCGCGTCGTATTTCTTCGCGGCGTCCGGATCGTCCTCACGCGGAATTTCAACCACGCGGTCGCCGGCGGCGCTTTGGCGCTCGGCGATGACGCGCGCGGCTTTCACCGCTTCCGCCGGCGTCTTCACTTTCAACCCGTCGAGAAAGCCGCGATCCTTGTCGTCGAGACCGTCGCCGAACGCCGCATACGGATTGTCGCCGCCGGCCGGTTTCGGATCGGCCGCCGGTTTCGGGTCGGCCGCCGCCGCCGGATCGGCCGGTTTGGGGTCGGCCGCCGGTTTCGGGTCACTTTTCGTCGCCATCATCTTCTCCTTTGCTGAAATCGTCGTCGGCGAAGGCGCGCGCCGCGTCTTCATTGCCGACGCCCGCCTTCTCGGCGATCATCCGGACGAGGTCCTGCTGGCCGCGAAAATAGGCGAGCTCCTCCGCGGATAGGATCGCCGGCCGGGTCGCCTTGCCCTGATCGATCGCACCAGAAAACGAGGCGAAGGGCGGCGCGCCAAAAAACGTGCGGCTGAAAAGATCGGCGAGGATGCGGCGGCCGTCGTCGCCGGCGAACACCTCCCGGTACAGACGATCGAGCGCCTTGCGGTCGCCCCGCATCGTCCTCGAGAAAAAATGCCGGATCGAGATCATGCGGCGGCCTTGGTCATGGCGGCTTCGCCCTCGCCCGCCTTTTTGTAGGCGTCGGCGGCAAGGCCCGCGGCTTCAAGGTTTGAGGAGAGCGCCGCGGCGTCGCGCGCCGCCTCCTGGTCGCCGGCGACCTTTTCGGGATCGACGATCAGATTGAGCGGGACGCCATAGCCCTTGGCGGCGTGGCGGACCGCCGCGTCCCAGTCGATATTGGCGACAACGTCGGGGCGGATTTGCGCGACCGCGGTCGTAAAATCGAGCGCCCGCGACAGCGCCTCGATATCGGTTTGCCGCTGCGCCAGTGATATCGGCGAGCGGTATTCGAATTTGATGTCGCGGCCTCTCAAACTTTCGGGGGCGGGCGGCAGAAAGCGGCCGCGATCGAGGATCTCGAACGAGCGCTCGCCCAAAGGCGACATCTGCTCGACTTCCTTGCGCGACGTGATCGACGACATCCCCTTGAAGCGGATTTCGCGGCGGTCCAGAACTTCCGTCGCCGTCTGTTCCGGGCCCTCGCCGGGGCTCATCCAGTCGACATAGAACGTGTACTGAATTTTCCGTTCGAGCCGGTCGATCGCCTGGTCGATCGAAATGCCGTTGCCGGGCAGCGGGATCGCCTTCACCGGGTCGGTGTGCCAGGCGCGGTAAAGCTCGGGGTCGATCGTGTTGCGCGCCCCGGCGCGCAGGTCCAGTTGCCCGAAGGCCTCGCCGCCGGTGAAATCGATCAGCGGCGGCAGCGCGTCATATTCGGCCCGGAGCCGCCGCATCTGTTCGAGGCGGTTGATGCCGAAGACGAGCGGCAGCGATTTGATGCCGGGCGAATAGCCATAGACCGAGCCGGCGATCTTCATGAAGCGCGAGACGGCGTAGGGGAAGGACCGGTAAATCCCGGCTCTGACGATGCGCTTGGTCCCGACATGCATCATCGCGTCGATGAAGTCCGTCGCCCCGGCGTCGGCGCGCCGGCGCTGCTCGACGATGTGGACGAAGGCCTCGCCGGCGTTGAGCTCGTCGGCCCGCCCGCGCTTTTCCTCGAGTTCGGGGATCTTCCCCGGATATTTCTCGAAGACGCGCCAGCGCGGCATTTCAACGTCGCGATAGACGGTGTCGACAAGCCCGTATTCGTTCTCGTCGATCCACGCTTTGGTGACCGGGACCGATTGATAGATCGGCAGCGCGCCGAGTTCCGAGCCGATATAGATGATCGACGTTCCGAGCGCGGTGTCGGACGGCAGAACCTCGGCGATCGACGTCTTGAACAGCGTCTTGGCGCCGGTGAACATCCGGAACATGATGCGCGTCACCTGGTCGAACCAGAGCTTTTCTTCCTTGGTCGCGTCCTCTTCTTCGACGTCTGCGAAGAGGAACGGCGTATACGGCGACAGGAGATGCCCGTGCAGCGTCTGCGCCAGCCGGTCGTTGGCGACCTGCGCCGTATTGTCCGTGATCTGATAATTGAGGAGCGCGCCCGGAACTTCGACGGGATCGATCGTGAGGCGCGGCAGCACGAAGTCGCGGACATAGCGCCAGGCCGGTTCCCACGTCGCGCGGATTTGCTTCATCCGCTCCCAGCGGAGGAGGTATGTCTCGCGATTGGCGTGGGCCTCGGCTTCGGCGGGGGTCATTTCAGAAATTCACCCCGGAACCGATCGAAGCAAAGCCGCCGCCGAGCGCGCCGAGACCGCCATTGCGGCTACGCAAGGTCGCCGACGAAACGCTCGGATTGGGCGAGGCGGCCGACGGCGATCTGCCCGCGCCGGTCAAGATCGTCGAGGCTCTCCCGCCTCTGACCCGACGCCGGCGCGCCGCTTCCGCCTGACGGCGGATCGCCACGTCGGTCGGCGACGGCGGCGCCGGACCTTCCTCGGGGGCTTCGACTTTCGGACTTTTGAACACCATGGCGCGCTCCTCTCAGGCGGCGAAGGGAAGGATGATCGCGGATTTTCGCTTGGGGCCGCGGCGGTTCCGCGCGCCTGAAAACCCGCTCTCGCGGCTCTCGTCGATCGAAACGCCGGTGAAATGGAGCGTCGCATATTGCCCGGCGTCCTGAACGTCCGAATACGGATGGCTTTTGACAGGGCGATAGACGTCTTCGCCGGCGGCGTTCCTTTGTTTTGCCAGCTTGTATTTTCCGGCGAGGCCAGAGCGCGCGACGATGCAGCGCTTGGTGATGCGGATCCGCGGATGGCCGTTGTCGAACGTTTTTAGGCAATGGCGGACCTGCCCCTGCCGGATCTCGGGATCGTTGGTCATGGCCCCGACGAGCCGCCCCATCGTCCCCGTGCCCATGTGAAAAACCTCGCCCCACGAAAAGCCGCCATCGGTCGGCCACGGGCCCGATTGCTGCTTGCCGTCATTCATGTTGGCCGGATCGACGACGAAAACGATATTGTTCTGGTCGACGTGATGCGGGTAATGCGCCGCGAGGAATTCGGCGACGCGCTTGCCGAAGTTTCGCGGGTCCGTGACCTGCGTCGCTTCGGTGAAAAGTTCGTCGTACCAGACGATGTCCTCGTTGCGGTCGATCTGGGTGACCCGCGCCGCGGCCCTCGCGCCGCCGTCGACGCCGACGACGATCGGCAGCTTGGCGTCGGCGCGCGCTTCGCCGAGATCGTGGGTCTGGGGGTCGTAGCAGGTGTAGACGGGTTCTCCGTTCCGCGAAAACCCGATCTTCGCCTCGATGAAGCGCGCGACCTGCCATTTTTCCATGCCGGCGGCTTTTTCGCGGTAGAAACCCTCTGGCAGGTTCTGCGCATTCTCCGCGTCCGGATGAAATCCCGACGGCTGTTCGAAGAAATCGTCGCAGTCGCGGCGCTCTTCCTTGCGCGCGATCAGCCAGTTGTCTTCTTCCGGCGCGTTGTAATCGCCGAAAATCGGCGAGAACGCCTTGACCGGCTTGCCCGTCGCCGGGTCCTTCGGCCGCTCTTCGAGGAACCCGCGATCGGTCCGCTGCGCGAAGTCGCCGAGGCACCCGGTCGGGAGAAGATCGGTTTCATTCAGCCACCAGGCGTTGACTTCAAGCCCGCGGACAAAGTCCTCGATCGAATTGTCCTGGATCGCGCGGAACATCACATGGAGGTGCAGCTTCCCGAATTGCGGGTCCCTGAAATTCAGCCAGTGGTCGGCGGGATCGCCCCTGCCGCCTTTCCAGACGCCAAAATTTTGCGGCAAAATCTTGTGATAGGACGGCATCAGGCTTTCCCAGAGACCGCGATAGGTCGTCCGGACGATGCAGACCCTTGCTTTGCGCGCGCCATCGACTATGCTCTGAGGCTGCAGGCGGGCGATGTTGAACATCTTTGCAACCGACGCAGTCGTTTTCCCGGAACCAACCGGACCCATGATGAAGCTGAACGGCTTCGTCGAGGCGATATACGCGGCCGCGACCGGTCCCGGCGGCGCCGCGAGCATGTCCGCCCTGAAACCTGACCCGGACCCCGTATTCACGCGATCCTCCGTCCGCTGACCGTCTGGTGACGGAGGATTTCGGCGGACCCCGCACCCCCAAGGGCCGGGCGGAAGGGTTCACTTTCGCCGCCAGCCTTTCGAAACTTTCCGACAGCTCTCTCCGACAGGCCCCTATCAAAAGCGGGGGCCGGACGAAGGGGGGGTAGGGGGGTCGCCGCCCCGGCTGGCGGTCTGGCTCCGGGGCGGCGACTGTCCGGCAGCATCCGTTTTGCAGGCGGACGCAGCCGCCGGACAGCGGTGCCCGCGCCTACTATGGCTGTAGGCGCGGCGATATGTGAAAAGCCAACAAGATCAAGCACTTGACGCCACCGTGCGACCTTCGATTTGTGCGACCTGCGGCGCGCCGTGCTCGTAAGTCGTTGAATTCATTGGAGCCTCGTCGGCCTCGATGCGGCCAAGCCCGGCCGCGCCAGCGATCGCCGCGCGGCCCTCCGGCGTAAAGCCGAGCGCGACGAGGAGCGGGATCAGCGGCGCGCCCTCGGCGCTGACCGCGATCGGCGTCTTCTGGTGCTTGTAGAGGCTCAGGAACTCGGCGCAGCGCAGCCAGCGGTCGAACGCTTCGAGCTTGGTGCAGTCCAGCACCCGCGCCAGCATCTGCCAGTCGAGCGAGACGATTTCGGCAGCGCCGATCAGCGGATCCTTGTAGCCGAGCTTGTCCAGCGTCGCCATCAGCTCCCGGGTCGCCTTTCCCTTCGCCCCGGACGGCCGGCCGCCGCGCTTTGGCGGCTCGTAGTCGAGCCATGGCCGCCCCTCGATCGCCGCCGCGACCAGCGACGGCTCGCCGTCGAAAAGCTCCTCCTGCCCGACATCGGGCGTCCGCAACCCGTCGCCCGGCCGCGAGTACCCCGCCTCCGCCAACGCCTGCTCTGCCAGCAAAACGGCCATCATCGACCTTTTCCGGCGCAAATCGCCGATCGAGGCGTCGATTATCCAGCCCGCCGCATCGTGCGGCGGATATTTATTTTCAGATTGGCGGCGCTGAGCGCCAAGCGATTGATTTCATTGGCGGCGGGAAAGCGCGGGACCTCGCGCCGCAGAAAATTCCGCCGCAAAGCCCATGATTTGGAGCGCCGCGCCCGGCGAATTGCCGAGTAGTGTACCTTTTTGCCGAGTAGTGTACCCGCCGACGGTGACGGTACACTACGCCCTTTCTTTCTATCTTATTGATTGAGAAAGAAGATTATAGAGCCAAGGGGCGAGTTGTGTAGTTGTGTAGTTGTGTAGGGCATTTGCCTAACGCGGCGCACGAACGCCTTGCGCAATTGAAAACGCGTCCACACAACTACACAACTACACAACTAGGCTAAGTCATTGATTTTAGGGGATAATCGAGTGTACGAGTTGTGTACTGGTCCTACACTACTCGCCGCCGCCGATCCGAACCGGCAGGCCCCGCGATCGATCCGGGCCGCCCCTTCCTTTGACCGTAAGCCCGGGGTGCGGGTGCCGTCAAGTTCGGCCGCCTTCGCCGCTTGCCCTTGGGTGCGGGTTAAGGGAAAAGGCGCGCGCCGCGAAGAGGCGGCGCGCAAGTCTTGCGTAAGAGATCGTTCAATGAAGAAGGCCGCGAATGTTGCGCCTGGCGAGCTGCCAGGCGCGTCTCTTTACTTAGCGGTCCAGAAACTCGATTGGCGCGAGCAAATAACGCGAGCGCCGCGATCCGAAGTCTTCCCTGCCGTCGCCGGGAATGACGCCGGGCAACGACCGGATCGCCGATCGCCATTCGAGATCGTCGCCGAACACGCGGTCGCGCGCCGGATGCGTTTTCGCGATCGCGATCCTTTTCCGTGCGCCGACGGTCAGCAGGCGGATGCCGTGTTCGTCAGCAAATTCCCACGTTTCCGCCTCGCCCTGTTGAACGATCAGGGTGCGGATCGAGACGCCCGGCGTCGGCTCCTCGTCGAGCAGACGCGTCAGCGTAACCCATGCGGACGCCGGCGGCGCCACAGGCTCCTCACGCGGCTCCGTGGGGCCGCGCAAGGCGTCGATGATGAGATCGGCCGCCTGTTCGAGCCGCGCCTGGCCGATCTCGCCGTGAAATAAAGACATGAGGACATTGTAGACTTCTTGCCGCTCGCGATGGCTCATCCCGCCGCCCTTTCCTCGCCCCTGAACCATAAGGGCCTGGTCTCGCCGTCCTCCGTCCTTTGATACATGATCCCGGCCTCGCCAAGCCCCGCCGCGAGGCTCTTGCGGCGGTTGGTCAGGAAGGCGTCGAAGCGGGCAAGATACGCGGCGGCGACCATCGTCCGCGCCGCCTTGACCTGCGCCGCGAGGAGGCCGACGCGCAGCGCCTCGATCACTTCGATCTCGTCCATCGCGGCTTCCTGCGCGAGGGTCAGCGTCTGGTGGGTATAGATCTTCCCGAACATTGGGTTGGGCATGGCTTGCTCCTTTGGCGTCGATGGCCGGAGCGGCCCGCTATTCAGACGCGCGGCTCCGGGGGTGAATAACCCGAAAGAGCACGGGCCCGGACGCCTTTAGGATTGCTCCCTGGACATGCGCGCCAAGCCCCCGGATGGTGTTCCGCGATCGGCGCGTGACGTGCGCCGGCCGGCTCTTAAGGAGTATTCAGCTCCACCCTCAGCGTGCGGCGCGGCGCACCGTATTGTCAACATCGCTCTTGACTCTCGGCCGCCGGCGCGGCTGACTGCTGGGGCAAGGGGGAGGAAAAACGATTGGATCGTGGCAATATTGGCGGAGTTCTTTACGCCCTCCCCATCATTCCAACGTTCATTTATCTGACTTGGTTCGACGGCTACGTTTACACGTGGTTCAACTGGATCATCGCCCTGCCGGTGAACATGTTTCTCGCGATATTCTGGCCGGGCTACTGGCTGATCCTACATTGGATCGCTTAACTCCCCTCCTCGCCGCCGCCGCGCTGACCGTCATCGACGGCGACACCTTGCGGCTGGGCGACGAGCGCATCCGCCTCCTCGGCGTCGACGCGCCGGAAATCTCCCGGCCTGCCTGCGTCGCCGAACGGATGCTCGGCCAC
>JBGTLL010000128.1:0-2291 GCA_041744115.1 Parvularculaceae bacterium
CCGCGTCCAGCAGGGCTTCTTCTCGCTCGAGCGCACCTGCCCCGGTTGCGGCGGTGAAGGCCGCGTCATCGCCGATCCGTGCACGGATTGTGGCGGCCAGGGCCGGGTCCGGCGCGAGCGGACCTTGGTCATCGACGTGCCGGTCGGCATCGAATCCGGAACCCGCATCCGCCTCGCCGGCGAAGGCGACGCCGGCCCCCGCGGAGGGCCTGAAGGCGATCTTTATATTTTCGTCGAGGTCAGGCCGCACGACCTCTTCGAGCGCGACGGCGCCGATCTTTATTGCGCGTGTCCCGTGCCGATGACGATCGCGGCCCTCGGCGGCGAAATCGAAGCGCCGACGATCGAAGGCGGAAGGGTCGCGATCAGCGTCCCGGAAGGGACGCAAACCGCAAGACGCTTCCGCGTCAAGGGCAAGGGCATGACGAGGCTGAACCAGAAGGGCCGCGGCGATCTCTTCGTCGAGATCGGCGTCGAAACCCCGGTCAATCTTAACGCCCGCCAGAAAGATTTGCTGCGCGAGTTCTGCGAAGCCGGCGGCGACGATTGCAATCCGGGCTCGGCGGGGTTCTTCAGGCGCGCGAAGAAGTTCTGGGATGGGTTGGGGGAGGGGTAGAGCCGCTGCTTGCGCCGACCTCCGGGCGCCCGCCGGCTTACTCGCTCCGCGCCACGAATTGCGTTTTCGTCTCCTCGTGCCGCTCGATGAACCGGGTACGGACGATCTCGAACAGCCGCGCCGGCAGATATCCGTAGGCGACGCTGCCCGGTTCGCCCCCGTCAGCGAATCGCAGATCCGGGCCAGGCCAGGCGAACACATTGCATTCGGTGACGACGATCCATGATTGATCATCGTCAAGGCGGAGACGGCGCTTTGTCGCGGCGGGAATATCGACAGCGGTTTCGGGATCGGCCGGCCTCGCATGGGTGATCGGCAGAACGATGACCTTGAGGTCGCCTTCCTCGTCCCGTGTTGCAAGAAGAACCGCCGCGGGACGGTCCTTGACGGCTTCGTCGCGGCCTTCGTCCCGTTCGCGCGCCCAGAGATAGGCGTAGCCGATAACGAGGCCGGGCGCCGGAACCGGAAAGTTCAACGCTCGTCCAGCTCGTCGTTCAACGCCGTCGATTCCGCGGGCGGCATTGCCGCGCGAATCGCCTGGATGTCGTCCCTGGAAAGCTCGCCGGCGCGAAACACGAGACGGTCGCGCCGCTTCAACCGATGATACTCCTGCGCCGACAGGATGACCGCATGTTCGCGGTTGTGCTTCATAATGAAAACCGGCTCCCGCTGGGCCTGATCCTGAAAAAACCCCGGGGTGCGCACAAATTCAGTCGAAGACGCCTTGGCCATCTAGCGAACCACTTTGCAAATAATTCGTATTATATGAATTATTTTCGGCGTCCGTCAAGCGCCCGCGCCGGGGAACGCGTCTCGCAAACAACCGTTAACCCGCCATGGCGAAACGCTACGACCCCTTCAGCGCGTGGTTCCAGACCTCGCTCGCGATGAACGCGGCGTCGGTGACGGTGGCGATCCGGCTCTACCGGATGCAGCAGGCGATGCTGTCCGGCGATCCGTCCGGCGGCCCCGAGGCGCGGCGGATGGTGAAGGAAAAAGTCGCCGCGGGCCGGGAAGGCTATTTTCGCGGGGCGAAGGCGATGACGGCGCTGATGCTGGCGCCGCCCGCGACCGCCGCCGGCTGTTGGAACAGCCTTGCCGTCGCGGCTTTTGCGTCGGCGGGTCCCGGCTACGCAAAGGCGCGAGCGAATGCACGCCGCCTGACGAAATTGCGGTAGACCTATCGCCCGCCTCAAGCTTCCTTGTCCGCCTCGCCGTCGCCTTCAGCCCGATAAGATGGCTTATCCGCCGGTTTCACCCGATAGGCTGGTTGCGCGCCCGGCGCCCGAACTCCGGCGCGACGAACGGGCGTCAGCCTTTCGCGCAGGCGATAGCGGGCGGCCGCGGGAGGGGCGGCTTTGATCCCGCCGCCAATTGCAAACATCCCGATCGCGCCGTCTTCGCCGCGCGTCTCATTGGCGACGTACCAGAAGCTGACGGCGACGACGACGCTGAGCGTTACGATGAAGGCGAGAGCGTCCATTTCTTTCCTCGCCAGCGCTCTGCAAGCCTCGTGCTAAAGCGGGACCGGCGCAAGGCCTGTTAGCGAATTGGGCCTGTTAACCAATTGGCGCCCAGGGGGCCGGTATGAGGGGGGATGTCAGGGGCCCTCGAAATTGAGCCTTCCTTCGCGCCGGCGCGCGGCGCGAAGATTGCGGCGTTCGCCGCCGCGCTG
>JBGTLL010000129.1:0-1866 GCA_041744115.1 Parvularculaceae bacterium
GACCGGCGTCAGGCCCGGCGCCAGCGCGACGCAAACGCCGTCGCCGTCGCCGCTGTCAACGACAAGGCCGTTGTCAAAGACATCGGCGCCCCAGACATCGACGCCAACCAGCGAGCGCGGCAGCCGCAGACCGGATTCAAATATCTTCATCGCGCCCTTCGCCGGCAAACGCTTGCCGCGGAGGACGCCGTTCAGATCGACAACAAAGGCGTCGACGAATTTGAGATCGGGTGACGCGTCGAGAAACGCGCGCGCCTGTTCGGCGAGGGAGTTCATGGCGTCATTCCCTTTTTTCTCCCTCTCCCCTTTCTTGGCAGGGGAATCGCATATGGCCATTTTGCGTTGATTGGGAACAGGATTCTTGAGGGTTCTTCCAGATTGGGAGGGCCGGATGAAGAAGTCCGAAGCGACGTTTGGCGATTTGAAACGTTTTTTCTTGCTTCCAATGAGCTTATGTGGAAGCGGGCTGAGCGTTTCCTGGTTGGGGTTCAAATTGGTTGTAAATACAACCACGAAGGAAAAAATATTGCCGGGTTCTTCGCCCGTCACAGACGCGCCGGACGGCGGCAGTCGGGCGCCGGAATGGAATTTTCTCCTCCCATTTTACATCCGCCTGATGCGGTCAGCGCCATAGGGGCGGCACGCAATGCGTGCGCCAGCGGTGCGGCTCTGGCGCGCCCGCGAATCGCGGATAACATTGCGCGCGCCGCAAATCGCTGGCGCCTTTCGGAAAGGTCGTCGTGCCGCCATCTCGCCAGCGCAAAGCCGAAGGCCCGGAGCCCGCCGGACAAAGGCCAATCTTGCCGTTGAACGTCACGGATGACGCCTTCAGCCGCGGCGATTTCACCGTGCGTTCGTTGACCGCCGGCCAGGCCTATCAGCGCCAGGAGCGCGTGCGCCTCGGCGCCATTGCGTCCGGCGCCGCCCAAATATCGCTCAAAGCGGTCGTGCACGGCACGCGGCCGGGCGGCTACGAGATCCATGCCCGGCTTGCCCGGCTGCCGTCCGGCCAGGTGATCGCGGGCGGGTCGTGTTCATGCCCCGTCGGCGTCGATTGCAAGCATGTCGTCGCGGCCATTCTCGACTGGCGCGTCAAGAATGCGGACGCCATTGTGGAAACGGCGCCGACGCAAAACGAGACGCCTCTGCCGCCAGCCGCGACGGAGTGGCTCGGCGCCATCGATGCCCACATCGCACGGTCGAGACCGAACGCCGGTGGCGCCCGCCGGCGGCTCTATTACGTATTCGAGCGCGGCGCCGACGGTGCAATCGCCCTTTGTCCGTACGCGGTCGATCTCGATAGCGAGGGCCAGCGCAAGGGCGAGGCGAAGCCCTGTGACTGCAATGTCGCGACAAGCCGCACGCCGCCGAAATTCCTGAGTGCAAAGGACCTTTCGATCCTCGCCGCGCTCCTGCGGTTCCCGATCTCCTACGGGTCGGCCGGCCAGCCGCGCCGCTTCGCCGGCCGCGACGGCGCGATGCTCGTTGGCGAAATACTGGCGAGCGGCCGGGCGCGCTGGGGCGCGATCGACGGTCCGGCGCTGAAAAGCGGACCCGCCTGCGTCGGTGCGCCGGAATGGCGCATCGATGAGGCCGGGGTGCAGCGCTTTTCGCTTGCGGTCGCGGAGCGTTCTGCGGCCATGATCATGGCGACGCAGCCGCTCTATTACCTCGATCCGGCGCTCGGCGAGGTCGGAAGACTGGAAACGCCGATGGACGACGGCCTTCTCGCCAGGCTCCTCGCCGGTCCTGCGATCGGTCCAGCCGACGCCGCCCGCGTCGCCGCGAAACTTGGCGAGATCCTGCCGTCAGGGACCGCACCGATCCCGCGCGCAATGCCAGAGCCGCTGCGCCGCGCGATCGAGC
>JBGTLL010000130.1:0-2350 GCA_041744115.1 Parvularculaceae bacterium
AAGCGGTGAACCGCAAGGCCCCGCCCGGAAGCCTCGCCTCGCCGGCCGGCCGCGAGCGGCAGGCGCGCGCCAAGGGCTATGAAGGCGACGCCTGCGGCGAATGCGGACAGTTCACCCTGGTCAGAACCGGCGCCTGTCTCCGGTGCGACAGCTGCGGCGCGAATACGGGGTGCTCGTAGGCGCGGGAGTGGCGAATGGCGAATGGCGAATGGAAAGGCGGCGCCATTCCCTGTTCCCCATTCGCCATTCGCCATTTTAATCAATTGAAACCCAGTTCTTAAGTGATCCTTCGCTGCTGGCGCGCGATCATCGCGCCCATGGTCCGTATCGTCTTGCTCATCATTTTGTTCATGATCATGGCGTTCACCCTGGTCACCAATCTCGTTTCGAAACAGACGGGACGGCCGGGCGTCAATGTCATGAGCGAAATCGGCCGGGCCGCGCGCAACACGTTCGGCGGCGCCGAGCGGCTGGCGCCCGATCTCGGCGATGCGATCGACCGTGTCGACCAGGAATTGAGCAAGCTCGGGAAGTCGGGCGGGAACGCTCCGGCTGAAACCGCCGTCAACGCCAACCTCAATCTTTCGGGCGCGAACTTTACTGGCGTCGAGGCGGCAAGGAGCGTTTTCGCCGGGGCCGCGATCAATCAAACGCAATTCGCCGGCGCGCTCCTTGACGGCGCCTCGTTCGAAGGCGCGACCGGCGCCGGCGCGAATTTCGCCAAGGCGCGGATGACGGGCGCCAATCTTTCCGCGGCGAAACTCCCCGGCGCCGATTTCTCCGGCGCGAGCCTTGGCGAGGCGGCAATGCGCGCCAGCGACCTCGCGGGCGCGACTTTCGCCGGCGCGGATTTGACCGCCGCCAGCTTTTCCGGCGCGATACTGACCAAGGCGATCGTCACCAAGGCGTTCGCGCCGGGCGGACTTTTCGTCGATGCGGTCGCCGACGGCGCTGATTTCTCCAACACCGATCTCCGCGCCGCGCGGTTTTCCGGCGCCAGCCTCAAGGACGCGATCTTCAACGGCGCCGATGTCACCGGCGCTGACTTTCAAGGCGCGCATCTTCAGGGCGCCGATCTTTCGGGGGCCGCGGGGCTTGTCGCCGACCAGATCAAGGGCGCCTGCGGCGACGCCAGCACCAGACTTCCAAACGGGATGTCGCTCTCGGCTTGCGAGTAAGCAGTGAACGGGCGCGCTTCCTTCTCCCTCTCCCCGTTCCTGGGGGAGAGGGCCGGGGCGAGGGGGGCGCCAGTGTTCCGTCCCGCCGGCGCCCCCTCATCCGGCGCTTCGCGCCACCTTCTCCCCCGGCAGACGGGGGAGAAGGAAGGATTCGGGGCCATTATCGGTCTTCTCTTTCGCCGCCGACGTCGCGCGGATCGAGGGCTTGCAGGACGGCGAGGACGAGCGGCGACAATGACTTGAAGTCGAGCGACGGCGGCGACGGGCGCTCGAAAACCACGGCCGCCGTTTCGCGCAACGCCGGCGCAAAACTTTTCTCGATGATGTCGCTGATCGCTTCTTTCGCGCCGCCGATCGTCTGGCGGAAGCTGTCGATCACTTCGCTGACGCGGCGCTCGCGCGCGCCGTCAAAGAAAACGTGGCGGTTCGCTTCGGCGGCGTTCGGCAGCAAGGCCGCGGCGCTGTCATCGGCGTTGGCGGCAAGCAGCTTCCGTGCGCCGCTCGCGCCGAGGAAATGCGCGGCGTAAAG
This sequence comes from Parvularculaceae bacterium, assembly GCA_041744115.1. GTDB lineage: Bacteria > Pseudomonadota > Alphaproteobacteria > Caulobacterales > Parvularculaceae > Amphiplicatus. Next base: position 1,708 of record JBGTLL010000130.1, read on the forward strand.
TTCCGCCGCATCGACCGCGCGCCCGAGCGCGCCCTCGAGCGCCGCCTTGTTCTCGCGCGCGAGTTCGCCGGCAAGCGCCGCGGCTTTTTCCGGATCGAACCGGAGATCGAGGATTTCCCGGCGCCGGCTGGCGTCGGCGACCGTGAACTTGCCGTTCGCGCCCGTCTCGATGTCGGCGGCGAACGCGTGAAGCCCGTGCGCGGCGCCGTATTTTTTCACCGCCGAAAGCCAAGTCTGTTCGATGAACTGGAAGAGGCCCGCCGCGCTCGACGTTTTTGCCTGCGCGCGGGGGTTCAGGGAACTTTCGCGTAAGGCGACGCGGTAGAGATAGTCAAAGCCGACGCCCGTCGATTGCGCCGCCTTTTTCAGGGCGCCGGAAACCGCTATTCGCGCGGTTGCGGCGTGGATCGCGTCGGTCATGATGAAAACTCACACTTCATGGTCAAGAAACTCCTAATCGGGTGAAACGGGCCGCACTGAAGGCGGCAATCGCGGGATCCGTCCGGCCGTGAACAATGAGCGCGGCAAGCGCCTCCGCCGTCGCCGGGGCGAGCAGGACGCCGTTGCGATAATGGCCGAGCGCATAGAAGAGCCCCTCGGGGCCATCGGGCGCGGGGCCGATGATCGGCGCGCCGTCGGCGGT
>JBGTLL010000131.1:0-16860 GCA_041744115.1 Parvularculaceae bacterium
CAGAATCGAGGACGACGTCACCCTGACGCAAGTCAGGGTCCAGAATGGCGAGCAACTCCCTCGCGGCTCTGGATGCTGACTTTCGTCAGCATGACGGAACGAGGTTCGTGTCCAATGCGGATTAATTGCGCCCCGCTCTAAGCAAAGCGCAATGCACCGCTTTCGGCGAGACGGTGCATTGCGCCTACGGCTTAATGCACCCTACGTTTTCGCGCCGCTCACACCCGCTCGATGACGCACGCAATCCCCTGCCCGACGCCGATGCACATGGCTGAGAGGGCGTAGCGACCGCCGCGGCGCTGGAGTTCTTCGGTTGCCGTCAAAATGAGACGCGCGCCGGACATGCCCAAGGGGTGCCCGAGCGCAATGGCGCCGCCGTTCGGATTGACGTGTTCGGCGTCGTCGGGAAGGCCGAGTTCGCGCATCGTCGCGAGGGCCTGGCTCGCGAAGGCTTCGTTGAACTCGATGACCGACATCTCGCGTACGGACAATTGCGCTTTGGCGAGCACCGCCTTCGACGCGGGCGCCGGGCCGATGCCCATGATGCGCGGGGGAACGCCGACGACCGCGCCGGCGACAAAGCGCGCGCGCGGGGTCAATCCATATTTCTTCACCGCCGCTTCCGAGGCGACGATCATCGCCGCCGCGCCGTCATTGACGCCAGACGCATTGCCGGCGGTGATGACGCCGTCCTTCCTCACGAACGGTTTCAAGGCGGCGAGCGCTTCCAAAGTCGTCTCGAGCGGGTGTTCGTCTTTCGCGACAATGATTGGATCGCCCTTCCGCTGCGGAACCGTCACGGGAACGATCTCGGCGGCGAGCCGCCCGTTCTTTTGCGCCGCCGACGCGCGGGTCTGAGACCGGAACGCAAACGCGTCCTGATCGGCTCTGCTGACGTTGAAGTCGGCGGCGACGTTCTCCGCCGTCTCCGGCATTGAATCGACGCCGTATTGCGCTTTCAGCAGCGGATTGACGAAGCGCCAGCCGATCGTGGTGTCGAAAATTTCGGCATTGCGCGAAAACGCTTCCGTCGCCTTGCCCATGACGAACGGCGCCCGCGACATCGACTCGACGCCGCCGGCGATGATCAAATCCGCCTCGCCCGCCTTGATCGCCCGCGCCGCGATCAGACCTGCATCCATGCCGGAGCCGCAGAGGCGATTGACCGTCGTCCCCGGCGCCGTTTCTCCGATGCCGGCAAGCAGCGCCGCCATCCGCGCGACATTGCGGTTGTCCTCGCCCGCCTGATTGGCGCAGCCGATGACGATGTCGTCGAGCGCCACCCAATCGATTTTCGGATTTCGTTCCTTGAGCGCGCGCAAGGGAATCGCCGCGAGGTCGTCGGTCCTGACTTGCGAAAGCGCGCCGGCATAACGGCCAATCGGGGTTCTGACGGCGTCGCAGAGATAGGCGCTGGTCATTTATACCTCTTTGCTTGCGTCACGTTCGCTTCGCATCCGTCGAGACGCGGCGTCTCGAAGGGTCGCCGCGAGCGCTCATTCCACAACCGCGCCGCCGGCCGTTCTCGACAGACCCTGAAACACCGCAACCATTCTGCCGTCGTCACCTGTGACGGTCACCGTATAAACGCCGCTCCGCCCTTCCGCTGCGTCCTCGCGCGCGCTCGCGACGAGTTTTTCGCCGAGCTTGCCCGGCGAGAGAAATGAGATCGAGGCGTGTTGCGCGAAGGTTTTCACGTTGCGCGAATTGCAGGCCCAGGCGAACGCCGTGTCAGCCAGCGAAAAGATCATGCCGCCGTGACAGGATCCGTGGCCGTTCAGCATGTCGTCGCGAACGACCATCGAACAGCGCGCCCATCCCTCGCCCGCGTCCTCAAGCGCGAGGCCCCACGCGCCGGCCGTGGTTTCAAGCGCGTGCAGGCGGCTGGCGATAGCGAGCGCGCGGGCGTCCTGTCCGGAACTGGTCATTCAAGGCTCAATTGACCGACTGATCGTTCAATTATATGACTTGCCCCCGGCTTAAAAGGCAAGAGGCGGCAATGGCATTCGAGACAATCCTGTTTTCGATCGAAGCTGGCGCGGCGCGCCTCACCTTGAACCGCACGGACCGCCTGAATTCTTTTACGGCGCACATGCACGACGAGGTCGCAAGCGCGCTCGACGCCATCGACGATGACCGATCCGTCCGTGTGCTGCTGATCACCGGCGCTGGACGCGGCTTTTGCGCCGGGCAGGATCTCTCCGACCGCGCGGTGGCGCCCGGCGGCGATAATATCGATCTCGGCGAAAGCCTCGAAAACCGCTACAATCCGCTGATCCGCCGCCTCACCGCGCTCGCAATGCCGGTTGTCTGCGCCGTCAACGGCGTCGCCGCCGGCGCCGGCGCCAACATCGCCTTCGCCGCCGACATCGTGATCGCCGCGAGAAGCGCCAAATTCATCCAGTCGTTCGCCAATATCGGGCTCATTCCCGACAGCGGCGGCACCTGGGTGCTGCCGCGCCTCGCCGGACAGGCGCGCGCGCTGGCGCTGGCGCTGACGGGCGAACCTTTGTCCGCCGAACAAGCGGCCGATTGGGGTCTGATCTGGAAAGCCGTCGATGATGATAAACTTGTCGATGAAGCGAATGCGCTTGTCACGAAATTCGCCAGCGCGCCGACGAAGGGTCTGGAGACCAAGCGCGCGATCCGCACCGCGTCCTCGCGTACGCTCGACCAGCAACTGGACCTTGAGCGCGATATGCAGCGCGCGCTCGGGAAGACGGAAGATTATCGCGAAGGCGTCGATGCGTTCTTGAACAAGCGGAAACCGGTGTTCAAGGGGCAGTGATGCGGCGTGCGTTCTTCCTTCTCCCATTGGGAGAAGGTGGCGCAAAGCGCCGGATGAGGGTTCCGCCCCGTCAATTTGAGCGCGGGACCCTCACCCGGATTTGCTTCGCAAATCCGACCTCTCCCAAGGGGAGAGGTGAGAGCGACGACTTTGGAATTGCACCGGGAGCGACCTATGACCGTCTTAATCCTCAAAAACTACGCAGCTGGCGAATGGGTCGAAGGCGACGGCGCCCTGGCCGACATCGCCTCCGCGGTCACCGGCAAGATCGTTGCGCGCGGCGGGTCGGGCGGACTCGATTTCAAAGCGATGGCGGAATTTTCCCGCGAAGTTGGCGGCAAAAACCTCCGCAGGCTGACATTTCACCAGCGCGCCGCCATCGTCAAAGCGCTGGCGACCGCGATCATGGAAAAGAAGGAAGAGCTTTACGCCCTCAATTTCCATACCGGCGCGACGCGGAAAGACGGCTGGATCGACATCGAAGGCGGCGCCGGCACGCTGTTTTCGATGGCGTCGAAGGCAAAGCGCGAGCTTCCCGATGACACGATCCTGATCGACGGCGCGGTCGAGCAGATCTCGCGCGAGGGAACATTCCTCGCGCAACATGTTTATACGTCGCGCAAGGGTCTCGCACTGCACATCAACGCGTTCAACTTCCCGGTCTGGGGGATGCTCGAGAAACTGAGCGTCTCATTGCTCGCTGGCGTTCCGGCGATCGTCAAGCCGGCGACATCGACGGCCTATCTCGCGGAAGCCGCGTTCCGGATCATGACCCTGACCGGAAAACTTCCCGATGGCGCGGCGCAGTTGATCGTCGGCCCCGTCGGCGATCTCTTCGATCACCTCAACGGTCAGGATACGGTCTCCTTCACCGGCTCGGCGTCAACGGCCGCGAAACTGAAAAGCCATCCCGTCGTCATCCGCGACAGCGTCCGATTCATCGCCGAACAGGATTCGCTCAACGCCTCGATGCTCGCACCCGACGCGACCGCCGACAGCCCCGAATTTTCGCTCTTCGTGAAAGAAGTCGTCCGCGAGATGACGGTGAAGGCCGGCCAGAAATGCACGGCGATCCGCCGCGCGCTGGTTCCCGCCGCTTTGCTCGACGCCGCGCAGAAGTCGATGATGGACGCGCTCGCCAAAACAACGGTCGGCGATCCGGCGCGCGAGGACGTGCGTATGGGCGCCCTCGTCTCGCTCGGCCAGCGCGCCGACGTTGACGACAGGATCGCGGCGCTTTCATCGGAAGCGCGGATTGTATTCGGCGGCGATGTCTCGGTGATCGGCGCCGATGCCGCGACCGGCGCCTTCATTTCGCCGGTGCTCTTGCGCTGCGACGATCCGTGGACGGCCAAAGCCGTGCATGAGGTCGAAGCCTTCGGACCGGTCGCGACCCTGATGCCGTACAAAAATCTCGACGACGCGATCGATCTTTGCAACCGCGGACAAGGCTCGCTGGTGATGTCGCTCTTCACCCATGATCCGGAAATCGCGCGCGACGTGGTGCTGAACGCCGGCGCTTTTCACGGGCGCATCATCGTCATCGATCGTTCCTCCGCGAAAGAATCGACCGGGCACGGATCGCCCCTCCCCGTCCTCGTCCATGGGGGCCCGGGCCGCGCCGGCGGCGGCGAGGAACTTGGCGGCGTCCGCGGGGTCAAACATTATATGCAGCGCACCGCCGTGCAGGGGTCGCCCGCCGTCTTGCGCGCGGTCACCAATGCGTGGGTCAAGGGCGCCGGCGTCGAGGCGGCGCCGCCGCATCCCTTCCGCTACAAATTCGGCGATCTTGAAATCGGCAAGTCGATCGAGACGCCGGCGCGGACGATCACGCTCGATGATATCGAGCATTTCGCGCATTTCACGGGCGACACTTTCTACGCGCATATGGACGAGGCGGCGGCGAAGGCGAACCCGTTCTTCCCGGGTCGGGTTGCGCATGGCTATCTCATCCTCGCTTTCGCCGCGGGATTGTTTGTCGATCCGGCGCCGGGACCGGTGCTCGCCAATTACGGGCTCGATGAGTTGCGCTTCCTGACGCCGGTATCGCCCGGAGATTCGATCAAGGTGCGCCTGACCGCGAAGTCGAAGAAGAAACGCAACGACGAATACGGCGAAGTGAAATGGGATGTTCTGGTGACGAACCAGAAAGACGAGGCGGTTGCGAGTTATGAGTTGCTGACGATGAACGCGATCTAGAGATGGCGCGCAAACAGGCCGCCGACTACGAAGACAAGCGCGACGCCATCGTCGAGGAAGCCGCGACGCTGTTCGCGGCGAAGGGCTTTGCCGGCGCCTCGCTGTCGGATCTTGCCGACGCCTGCGGCATGTCGAAATCCCTATTCTATCATTATTACCCGTCGAAAGAGGCGATCCTTTATGCGGTGATGAAGGGGCACATGGACGATCTTTTGACCGCAACCCTCGACGAGCAGAGCGATAATCCCGTGTACGATCTGCGCGGCTTCGCGCGAAAACTCCTGCGACTTTACGCGGGCGCCGCCAACAGGCAGAAAGTGATGCTGTACGAACTATCCTACCTGCCCGCCGCCGAACGCCGCGACATCGTCGCCAAGGAGCGCCGCCTCGTCGCGCATGTCGAGGCGATCGTCCGGCGCGCGCGACCGCGCGCGGAGAAGGCTTTTCTCCGCGCGCAGGCGATGCTGTTTTTTGGCATGCTGAACTGGACGCACACCTGGCTCAAGACCGGCGGACCGGTGACGCGCGATGAAGTCGCCGACATGGCGGCGCGGACGGCGCTGGCGAAGATTTAGAGGTCGCCCTGGCGTTGCGGCAGCGCGTAGGCGATGACGTGATCGCCGATCTTCGTTTCCATCTTGGCGTGCCCTCCCGCCATGATCAGGATGAACTGTCGTCCGTCCGCCTCGTAAGTTATCGGCGTCGCCTGTCCGCCCGCCGGCAGCCGGGCTTTCCATAGAACCTTGCCGGTCCCCGTTTCGATGGCGCGCAGATAGCGATCGGTGGTCGCGCCGACGAAGGTGACGCCGCCGGCCGTCACAGCGGCGCCGCCATTGTTGGGGACGCCGATCGGGATCGGCAGGCGCGACGGAACGCCGAGAATTCCATTGTCGTAGGCAGTGCCGAAGGGCTTGCGCCAAAGCACCTTTCGGGTTTTGAGATCGACCGCCATCAGTCCGCCCCAAGGCGGACGGACGCATGGAGGGCCAAGCGGGCTGCGCCAGAATTTGACAAGGAGGCCATAGGGCGAGCCGGCCTGGGGATCGTCTTCCTTGTCGCCGCCCTCATCGATCGTTTTGAGGCCGAGCCTGTTCGCCTCGTCCCGGCTGATGAGGCGGTTCATCATCGGCAGGCTGTTCCAGTTGACGACGAGAATGCCGCGCGCCTCATCGACGGCAAGGCCGCCCCAGTCGACGCCGCCATTATTGCCGGGAAAGTTGATCCACGGCTTGTCCACCGTTGGCGGCGTGTACATGCCCTCGTAACTCGCCTGCCGGAATTGAATGCGGCACCACAACTGATCAATCGCACTGACACCCCAGGCGTCGCGTTCGGTCAGGCGCTCCGGCCGGACGTGCGGAAAGCCGACGGAGTGGGGCTGCGTCGGGGCCAGTCGTTCGCCGGCGACGCCGCCCTGCGGCGCCGGTTTTTCCTCGACCTCGGTCAACGGCGCGCCGGTGCGCCGGTCGAGGACATAAATGTCGCCGGTCTTGGTCGCGAAGATGATCGCCGGAACCGGTCCCTCGTCGGCTGGAAAGTCGATCAGCGACCCTTGCGACGAGAGATCGTAATCCCAGACGTCGTGATGGACGGTCTGAAACGACCACCGGAGCGCGCCTGTCGCCGCGTCAAGCGCGACCATGGCGCTGCCGAAGCGTTCTTCCTCCGGGGTGCGGGCGCCGCCGAAATAATCGACCGCCGAGTTTCCGAGCGGCAGATACACAAGGCCAAGAGCATCGTCGGCGCTGAAGATCGTCCAGGCGTTCGGCGTCCCCGGCGTGTAACTTTCTCCTTGAGCGGCCGGTCCTTGCGTTTCGGCGCGCCCAAGATCCCACGCCCAGACGAGCGCGCCGGACACCGCGTCGTAACCGCGGACGACGCCCGAAGGCGCGTCTTCCTTTTGTCCGTCCAGCACCAGATGCCCGATAACGGCGACGCCATTGACGATTGTCGGCGGCGAAGTGACGGCGACAAACCCTGGAACGTCCGCGTCCGGACCAAGGTCAGTCTTCAAGTCGATGGTTCCGTCTGTTCCAAAACCCGCACAAGGGCGGCCGTCCCGCGAGTCGAGCGCGATCAGGCGGCCGTCCAGGGTCCCCATCAGCACGCGCGCGGCGCAGACCGCATCGGCTTGCGCGGCGCGATCGAGGTAATAGGCGACGCCGCGGCAGGCGGCGGTATAGGGCGCGGCGTCGATGCTGGTTTCGGCGTCGTGGCGCCAGATCTCGCGGCCGGTCGCTGCATCAAGCGCGATCGCGACGCTAAGGGGCGTACAAAGATAAAGCGTCTCACCCACTTTCAAGGGCGTCGTTTCCGGCGCGTAAGCGGCCGCGGCGACCTTGTCTTCAGGAAGATCGCCGGTGCGGTAGCTCCAGACGCGCTCCAGTTCGCCGACCGTCTCGGGCGTCAGCTGATCCAGCGGCGAATAGCGCGTCGCCGTGTTGCCGCGGCCGTAGGCGGGCCAATCCGCCTCGGATATGGCCGCCGCCGGGGACGCCGCCGCCGAGACGGTTTGCGCTTCGCCGCCGGGGAGTTTTTGGCTGGCGGTCTGCGCGAGGACAACCGAGGCGGCGCTAAACCATGCGCCGGTCAGCGCGAACAGGACGGCGCCGATCGTGATGAAAAGGGCAATCCCGGATTCGAGCTGCGCCGCGGCGACTGAAGGCGCGGCTCGCTCGCCCTTTCCCCGTAGCGCCGCCCGCCGCCTGATCGTTGGTATCAGGAGGATCAGCGCGACGGCGAGCGCGACCGGGCCGCCGAGCCGGGGCAGCAGCGCCCAGCCGTCAAGACCGACCTCCCACAGCGACCACAAGACCGTCAGTCCAAGGATTGTAAAATAAAGGATCACCCCGGAGAATTGATCGCGGGCGAGCAACCACCCGGTCACCACCATCGCCGATCCGGCGACCGCATAATACCAGGATCCGCCAAGCGCGGCGAGCCAGACGCCGCCGACCGCGAGAATTGCGCCAATCGCGGCGACGAACAGCGCAAGGGCGAGCAAGAGCCAACCGGCGACACTTCTGTTGCGCGTCATGCCGCACCCCTTATCGGCCCGACTGCTCCATCATCGCGGCCGGCTCGATCGTGATGCGCGCGACTGGTTTTTTGGGATCGAAATTCCACTCGGCGGGCGCATCGGCCTTGCCGGTAAGGCCCGCATGCGCGGCGATCACGCCGTTCTCGGGATCGCGGTCGGTGCCCATCAGCGGGATCAGATGCGAGCGTTTCTCGTTGTTTTTCTCGGTCCCGGCGTCGAAGGCCATGAGCGTCATGGTTTTCGCCTCGCGCAGGGCATAGGCGTCGACCGCGTTGACGCCGGTGAACCCGTCATTGGTCATCCCAAGCATCCACGCGCCAGAGATCATCGGATGCTCCGGCGTCACTTCGATTTCGATGCTGCCGGTCGCGCCCGGCAAGGTCGGAAGGCCGATCACCGAGCCGCCGAATTCGGCGCCGCTCTTCTTGGCCGCGTCCGCCCCCAGCACCGGACCGACACTGCCGTCTTCGGCGATGCGCGCCAAACCGAAACTTGCTTTCTCGCCGGTTTTGAAAAACGCCGGCGCGCCCGAATCATGCGTGACAAAGACCGATGGCGAGAAGACCTGGCCGGTCGTCAGGTTTTCATAGGTGATGCGCACGCGCCTTGGGCCAGCAGGCGTTGCGTCTTCCGTCATGCCTCGATCCGTTTGCACATCCTGCTTGTGGCCGGGTTTGTGATCCGCCAGCGCCAAGGGCGATGCCAGGCTCACAGCGCTCCCCGCGAGCAATACAAATTTCAATTTCATGAGTGATCTCCTTCAAGGCGCTGATGACCCGCAGAGTTGAACCGGCGCGCGATGCGCGCCGGCCTTCGTGTGTTTGAGCGCTCCGGTTTCGCGCCGCTATTTCGGCGGATCCTTGGACTTGTCGCGGACATCGACAGCGTAGAGGACAACCTGCGTCGATCCGCGGTTATCCCACCAGTGCGGGGTCGGGCCGAGTTCCTCGACCTCATCGCCTTCGCGATAGGACTTTACGCCGTCGGGGCCGTGATAGGTGATCTCGCCCTGCATCACGCGGAAGTAGTTCGGCCGGTCCTTGTGTTCATGGATGCCGATCACGCCGCCCGGCTCGAGCTTGACCAGACGCGCGCGCAACGCCTGTGTTTCGAGTCCGTCGAGTTCCGGGAACTCGCCGCGCAAATCGACTTCCTGGACGACTTCCTCCGAAGCGCCGATTTTTCCGTCAGGGCCCTCGAAGCCGCCGATGGTTTTTTGCGGCAGACTCATGGCGTCCATCTTGTCCATTTTATCCATTTTGCCCATTTTGTCCGACTGGGCGAAAGCTGCAGTCGAGACTGCGGCGCATGCGCCGGCGGCGATCAGGGTGCGGATCGAAATACTCATTGGGTTTCTCCTGTCTTGTCGCACATTTTCACCATCGGGTCGTCCTCGGGGCAAATATCGGCGACCCAGATGGCGACTTTTTCCGTCCCCTTGTTTTCCCACCAATGCGCCGCGCCCTCGGCCGCCATGTGGCTATCGCCGGTTTTCAGAAGCAGGGGTTCGGCAATTCCGGTCTGATGAACCATGATTTCGCCGCTGGTGATCAGATACAGCGACGGCCGGTTGGTGTGCGAATGGATGGGGACGACACCGCCGGGCGCAACATCGACATAGCGGGTGCGGAAAAGGTGCGTGCCGAGCTGCGGCAGGTTCTGCGCGATATCGTAGGTTCGGACCTCGCGCTCGCTTTCGCCGACCGGCATTGCGGGTCCGGTCAGGCCGTCGATCGTTTTCATTTCCGTGTTCCCGGCGGCTTTTCTGCTTTCGCCGGCGCTAGGCCCGGCGCAGGCCGCGAGGAGAACGGTCAGGCCGGCGAGCGCCAATGGCCGCTGCTTAAGCGTTCGTTCAAGCTTTGACATATCGAGCCTCTTTTCTGCTTTTGATGGACTGATTTCAGGTGGCGAACGGACCGGCATGGCTTGTCGTTCCCAAAACTCTGTGTACGACACCGTCTCGTGATCCAGACCGGCGCGCTTTTGCGGCGCTCACTCATAGTGCTCCTTGATATCGATCGTTGATTTCACACCGATCCGGTCGAAGTTGGTATCGAGCCAATTCTGGGTATGCCGGCGACCCTCTTCGAAAAGGTAGCTGAGAAACTCCCAGTCGGTGTTCATCTTGCTGGTGCCGGTGAGCTTGCGCGTGATATAATCGGCTTCGATCGCGTGGACGCGCATCCCGCCCTTCACGGCGGCGGCGCGCAAGTCGCCGGATTCGATGAGCTTGGTGACGTATTCGAGCGTGCGCATCTCGCGCAGGAGCGCGGAGTTGAAGCTGATCTCGTTGATGCGGTTCATGATCGCAATAGCGGTCTTGGGCACCTCGCGGCGAATGATCGGGTTTATCTGCACGACCACGACATCGCGGTGGTCGCAGTTTTCAAAGATCGGGAACAGCGCGGGATTGCCCATGTAACCGCCGTCCCAATAGTGCTCGCCGTCGATCTCGACCGCATGGAAGGTGAAGGGATAGCAGGCCGAGGCGAGGATCGCGTCGATAGTGATCTCTTCGCCGGAGAAGACCTTGATCTTTCCGGTGCCAACATTGGTCGCGCAAAGATAGAGCTGGATCGGCAGATGCTTGCGCAATTCTGCGCAATTGACCTCGCCTTCAAGGATCTTGCGCAACGGGTTTTTGTTCATCGGGTTGAGCTGGTAGGGCGAAATCAGTTTGGTCATGATGTCGACGATTGGATAAATCGGCGAGAAATCGAGCCTGTGTTTGTTGATCAGGCGATCCATCGGCGACGGATGGAGCGGACTCGAAACGCCTTCGGCCGAAACCGCGCGCCAGAATCTGGTCATCCCCTCGCGCGCCGCCTCGCGCCCGCCCTGGCCCATCCCATACGAGACGACCGCGGCGTTCATCGCGCCGGCGCTGGTCGCCGATATGCCCTCGATCCCGATCCGCTCATCCTCGAGCAGCCGGTCAAGAACCCCCCAGGTGAAGGCCCCATGCGAGCCGCCGCCCTGCAGCGCCAGATTGATGTGTTTGAGCTTTGCTTCGGCGCGCGCACCCGTCTCTGGTCGGCTCTCCAATTCCGCGTCGGACTTCGCCGTCCGGGCTTTTGCCGGTTTATCCAGGGTTTCGGTCTTATCCACGTTCGCCATACCCGGCCAGCACGTAGCGGTTATCGACGTTGAGCATGCTGTCTTCGGAAATCACCGGGTCGGAACCCTCGCCGTCACCAAAGGAGCCGTTCCGGGACGGCGCGGGAAAAGACGAAGTCGCGGGCGAGGCGACCCTCACGGACGGAAACTGCATGCCTGCTCCTGTTGCGATGTACACAAGGCAAACAGCTCACCGCCGCAATCGGCTCGCACGTTGGCGTCCTGAAAAGGTGCGATATCGTCCAGGGACGACAGCCGCGCCAAAAAAATGAGCAATCGCCGCGCGCCTCGGCGGGTATTTTTCGAAAGACTGTCCCGCCCGGAGCGCGCGGCATTCTTGCGGCGTCGGCAAAACGGTCCGGAAGATTATTTCCGGCTGAAGTCCTCAGATGGCTCCACGCGGTCGGCCAATTTCCCGCCGTTGGCAAAATCCTCCTTGCGCGGCGCGTTGATGGAGTTGCGCCGCCCGGTCTCGGCGGCGGAAATCGGCTTTGCGTAGAGTAACGCGGCGGCGACGGCCGGTATTGCGACCCCGCCGGGGCGCGCGGGTTCGTGTGGCATTGCATTTTCTCCCGGTTGACAGTCCGTTGAGGTCGGACATTTCTGGCTGCCCCAGTAAGCTGAGCGCCAGTTGAAGTTAATGAGACGTTTTCCCATGCTGCAATGGACACGGAACAATTCACCAGCACAATCGGCTCGCTCGAAGCGTCCCGATTATGCGCGCAATCGTCCAAGAAACTGCCGGTGCTGTTGGTTGAGCCGACCCCGCGCGGAGGCAGCGATGGAGCGGCGGATCAGCGCGGCGGCAGGTCCGGCTGGGCGATGACCGGGCAATTGATGATGGCGCGGGTCGGGCGCAGCCCGCCGACGAAATTGTTCTCTTCACCGGGCGGATTGATCATGGCGCTGGTCACGTCGCCCGCACTGATCAGCTGTTTCAGATCGTCCAGCGAATGGATGCGTTCGACCTTGCCTGCCTCGACCGCCGCCGGCGTCCACATGTTCACATGCGCGTCCCAGAGCGGGCTGTAATTGTTGTCTTGCGACGAGTCCTCGTTGTCGGGCGGTATCGGGAAGACATTGATCGGATCAATGCCCTTGTTGGCGAGCGAGGTCGAAAAGCCCTGGTCGTCGCCCGAGCCCATCTTCGTTTTTCCGTTGAGGACTGGCGAAAAGCCAAGCAGCGCGGAATCGTCGCCAGGCTCGGACTTGCCGTAAGCCGGCACCTTGTCCAGACGCGGCGTGAACACGCCTTTTTCGAGGACCGCCGGCAGGTCCGCCGAAACGTCCGTGACCAGATGATAATAGTACTGCTTGCCGTCATGAACGCCGTCGAGCATGGCCAGCGTTACGGTGCGCTTCGCCACGTCGATCGATTTCAGCCGGTCATGGGCGCCGCTGGCGTTTTGCACCATCTGCACGTTCAGCACGAGGCCGCTCGGCAGCACGGCGACCGACGACCATTGGGCGTCGCCGACGGCGCCGGGCTTGAAGGATTTCGGCGGAAAGTAGGTGGGCGGATCGCCGGGAACGACCTCATACACGGGCGCGAAATCGACGTCGCCGCGAAATTGCATAACACCGTTCGCAAGGGTCACGGCCTGGGCCCCGGGCGTTCCCGCCGCTTTGGCCATCTTCGGCGCGTAATTGACGCCCATGGCGCGCGCGACCTCAAAGTCGGACGCTTCGGTGATGATGTACCAGGCCGGTTCGCCATTCGGCGTGCGCCCCTCGAACAGCGGCAGGGTGACGGTGGCGTTGCGGTACGTGAAGTCGATCGCCAGAGCGCTCTTTACAAAGACGTTGTCGCTCGCTTTGAACTTGACGCCGTTCTCCGGCGTGAACGCCGGCCGGCCGGAAGCCTCGGCGGCGGTCGCGAGCAGCGAATCCGCTTCGGTCATCGCCTCTTGTTCCGCGATCGCGGGCGACGGCGACGCCTGAACGTTTTGATCCGGGACGCCTTGATCTGGGGCGCGATCGGCGCGAAGCGAACTGTTCGCCTCACCGCTTGCGCATGCGATCAAGGCGGTTGTCGCCAGTAACGAGGCGGCGATTGCGAACGGACGGTGCATCTCGAACTCCTGTTGCGATGTACACAGGAGGAACAATTGGCCGGCTCAATCGGCTCGCGCGATGGCGTCCCGATCAGGTGCGGTATCGTCCAGGGATGGCGGCGGCTCAGAAGCGTCATGCTGACGAAAGTCAGCATGCAGAAACCGGACGCGCGCTCCCGCAATCGGGGAGAAAGGACGTAGAGTCGCCATCGGCCGGGCAAGGCCGGTCAATGGCGACTCCCATGTCAATAGGAAGCAAGGCCTGAAGCGCCGTCGGCGACCGGCAGACCGCCAGTGACCTGTCCCAGCGCTTGCAAGCTGCCGTCGTTGCGAACCCGGAAGGCGGCGACCGCGCCCGTGCCTCTCAGCAGCAAATACAAAAACCGGCTGTCGGCGCTTAAAGCGAGGTCGACGGGCTGGCTCGTCGCCCCCAGAAACTCGTCGTTGCCGGCGATCAGCGTCAGGTCTCCGTTGCCGCTGACCCGGTAGCTCGAGATCGTCCCGCTACCGAAATTCGCAATGTAGGCATAACGCCCGTTTTTGGTGATCACGACCCAGCAGCCATCCGTCTGCTGATTGCGAACGGATCGGCTGATGCCTGTCAACCGGCCGTTGGCGGACAGGCGATAAGAGGATACCGCGGTCCGGCCCGGCGCCGCGTTGAAGGCCTCAACGACAACGACCGTGCCATCGGCGCGAACCGCCAGGGCGAACGGGCGCAAGCCGAGGGACTGGTTGATGACCGGCGCGGCGCTCGCCAATCCGTCGCGCCCAACCGTAAACGCATCGATGATGCGCGCGGGCGGCACCAGCACGTTGGTCACTTTGTGGGTGACGAGGAGCACCCGGCCGTTCTGGCTGAACTGCACGATGCCGGGCACCGCGATCGGAGAGCTCAGCGCCCTGAAGGAGTCGCGCAGAGGGCTGAGCCGCCCGTTGGCGCCAACCCTGAAGCCGCGGATGCCATTGCCGGCAACCGAACCGTCGAGGACATACAAGAGATTGCCATGCAAGGTCAGGCTATTGGGTTGGTCGCCGGCAAAAATCTGCTGGAGGAACGTCAGTCTGGCGCCATTGACGGCGAAGACCGAGATGGTGTCGCTGCCAGCGTTGACGGCATAGAGGTAGCGGTGGTCGGCGCTGAGCTGCAAACCGTTTTGCGTATCGAGATCGACGCCGATGCCGTTGCCGCGCGTGGAAATTTCGCTTCGCCGTTCGAGCCGGCCGTCGGCGCCGCGGCGGTATCCGATAATGCGATTGTCAATGGTTGCGTTGGTCATTGCAAATACAGCGCCGACGCCGCTTGCGCCCGCCGCTTGCACGCCGTCGCGCTCCGTTTGCGCGTGGGCGCCGGGTAATATCGAAAATGCGAACGCGGAAAGAGCGCCGAGCGCGAGTTTCCTGAAGTCGATTGACATGTTCCAACTCCTGTTAGGATCACAAGCAGCGAACAACGCGCCGGCGCGATCAGCTCGCGCGGCGGCGTCCCGATTATGTGCGGAATCGTCCGGACGGCGTGCGTGAAGGGCTGCCGCGTTAGCGTACCGAGGCGCCGTTCCCGGCAGGCGAGATCTGGGCCGAGGCCAGGATCCCTCCTGCCGCGAACGGCGCGCGCGAATTCGGCGGTCGTCGTTCGGCGTCGCGACCCGGCCTGTCGGCCGCCTTGCGGAAATGGCTGGGGTCCGCGCCATAGGCGTCGCGAAACGCCCGCGAAAAATGGCTGCGGCTTGAAAATCCGGCGCTGGCCGCGATCACTTTGACCGAGACATTCGTCGACCTCAGCATTTCCGCCGCATGATTGAGGCGCGTCCTGGCGACGAACTCCATCGGGCAAATCCCGAAGGCGCCGCTGAAGTCGCGCGCGAACGCCGAGCGGCTCATCCCCGCGGCCGCCGCCAGCGACGCCACGCTGTGCTTTCCGGCCGGCGCATCGAGAACCGCAACGACCGCCTTGCCGAGCCTTGGCTCGCTCAGAGCGCCGAGCAGCAAGGGCTGCGAAGCATTCTGTTCGAGGCAGCGGCGAAGCACCAGAACGAGGCATGATTTCATCAGCGCCCCGGCGAGCGCCCGCGCGCCGAGACCTGGACGGGAGACTTCGTCAAGCAGGAAGGCGAACGCGTGGCGGACGAAGGCGAAGTCGTTAAGGTCAGCGACAATCGGCGCCTTCACCTGGTCAAGAAGCCCGAACGAGCCGGAAAAGTCCGCCATGATCAACCCGCACACATAGCGCAGGTCGCCGACGCCGCCCGCGGCCGCGTCATAGACAAGCAGGCCGTCCCGCATCAGCGCGCAGTTGTCGGCGGCGATCACGCTGAGCGCGGGTCCGTCGTCCGCGCTGATCGCCTGCGCCGTCCGCGGCGGAATGATGATGACATTGCCCGGCCCGCAGACAATCGGAGCCACTCCCGGGACGTTGAGATGCATTGTTCCGGCGAGCACATAATGGGTCAGAATGGCGCTGTCGGGAGCCGCCAGAAGCTTGAAGCCGCGCCGGACTTCGCACAGCGCAAACGCCTCGACGGTGACATCGAGCGTCCTCAAGAGGCGGTCGAGACTTTGATGCGGCATCGGCGCTCTCGAACAGTCGGCGGCGCACGGGCAATTTCCGCGAAATCGTGTTGACGGCGCTTCCCAGGCGGCCCTGGCCGGTGCGATATCCCGGACGAACAGCCGCCGCGACGCGGGCGTTCCCCTGACAAGCCGGACGGAGAGGTTTTCATGAACGGCGCCGAAGCCCTTATCGAGACGCTTTATGAGGCGGGGGTCGAAGTCTGCTTCGCCAATCCCGGCACGTCGGAAATGCAGCTGGTGGCGGCGATCGACAAACACCCGAGGATGCGCGCCGTGCTTGGCCTCTTTGAAGGCGTCGTCACCGGCGCCGCGGACGGTTACGGCCGGATGGCGGGCAGACCGGCGGCGACCTTGCTGCATCTGGCGCCCGGTTTCGCCAATGGCGCCGCCAATCTTCACAATGCGCGGCGGGCGCGGACGCCCATCGTCAACATTGTCGGCGATCATGCGACCTACCATCGGCACTATGACGCGCCGCTCACCGCCGACATCGAAGGCGCGGCGCGGCCGTTTTCGGATTGGGTAAAATCTTCCGCATCGTCCAACGCGCTCGCCGAAGACGGCGCCGCCGCGGTCGCCGCCGCCATGCGCTATCCGGGTCAGATTGCGACCTTGATCGCGCCGGCGAATTGCGCATGGGAAGACGTCACAAGCGCGGCGGGTCCGCTTGCGGCTGATCCTCCTCCGCAGGCGGACGACGCGGCGATCGCGGCGGCGGCGGCGGCGCTGAAATCGGGCGATCCCTGCGCGCTCTTCCTCGGCGGCATGGCGCTGCGCGAGGATGCGCTCAATGAAGCGGGCCGCATCGCCGAAGCGACCGGCGCGCGGGTTCTTTCAGAAACGTTCGCCGCGCGGCTGCAACGGGGACAGGGCCGGGTTCCGGTCGAGAGGCTCCCCTATTTCGGTGAAATGGCGGCCGAACACCTGGGCGGCCTCAAGCGCATCATTTTCATCGGCGCGAAACCGCCGGTCGCCTTCTTCGCCTATCCCGGAAAACCCGGCTGGCTCGCGCCGGGCGACTGCGAACTGATCACGCTCGCCGACGCGCGGACCGATGCGCTGCACGCGTTGCGCGCGCTCGCCGACAGCAT
>JBGTLL010000132.1:0-2172 GCA_041744115.1 Parvularculaceae bacterium
CGGCGCCGACGATCGCGCGCAAAGCCGCCGCCAGCGCCCTGAATTCCGGCGCGCCCGCCTCGCCCTTCCACGCGTCGAAAGGCTGGGTCTGAATCTGGCGGAAGCCGATCGGCGGCTCGACCCGATCGATCGCGACGGGGACGAGGCGGCGCATGTCGCGCCCGACGCTCGCCTCGTCCGCGACCCACATCGATTCGACCGAAGCGCGCGACCAGGCGACGAGCACCGCCTTCGCGCCTTTCAGCTCCGCCTCGGTGATCTTCGAGAATTGCGCGCCGGCGGCGAGATTTTTGTCCCACCAGACGGAAAACCCTTCCGCCTCGAGCGCTTCGCTCAGCTTCTCGATGCGGGCGCGGTCCTCCCGTGCGTAGGAGATGAAGACGTCTGTCGACACGGTTCTCTCGACCCCGCGGATCTGGCCCCAAGTCTATCGCGAATCCAGCGCGCGGCCAAAGTCACGCGGATCAATACCCCGCCACCGTCCCATCTTTCCGCATCTCCGTCGCGCCCGTGTAAACGCCGGTTTCGGGATCGCGCAGGATCGCCTCGTAGCCGCCGAAGGGGATGCCGGTATCAACGGTCGCGACATTGTGGCCCATGGATTTCAGCTTTGCGACCGTCTCCGCCGGAACGCCGGGCTCAAGCTGAAGCTCGCCGACGGGGTCGCCGTTGATTCCCGTCGGTTGCGCGCCGCCGTCATGGTGGAAACGCGCGGCGTCGCCGGCTTCCTGCAAATTCATGCCGTAGTCGATGAGATTGACGAGAATTTGCACATGGCCTTGCGGCTGCATGCCGCCGCCCATCAGGCCGAACGAGAGCCACGGCTTGCCGTCCTTCAGCACAAAAGCCGGGATGATGGTCTGGAAGGGGCGTTTCCCCGGTTGATACGCATTCGGATGATCCTTATCGAGACTGAACAGCTCGCCACGGTCCTGGAACATGAAGCCCAATCCGTCGGCGACAAGACCCGACCCCATGCCGCGATAATTCGACTGGATCAGCGAGACCATCATGCCTGATTTGTCGGCGACGGTGAAATAGGTGGTGTCGCCGGCCGCTTCGAGTTTCGGCGCGATTCCGGCCGCTGGCGCCGGCATCGCTTTTTTTGCATCGATCAGCGCGAAGCGTTCTTTCCCGTACTCATCCGAAAGCAGCCATTCGACCGGGATCGCCGAATATTCAGGATCCGCGTAGTATTTCGCGACGTCCTCGAAGGCGAGGCGCTTGGCCTCGACCATATAATGAAAGACTTCCGCCGAGCCGCGCGGGGATTGCTTCAGATCGACGTTCTTCAAAATATTGAGCATCTGCAGCGCCGCGAAGCCCTGTCCGTTCGGCGGCAGTTCGCAGACGGAATGGCCGCGATAATCGACGCAGCCGGGATCGACCCATTCCGAAGCATGATCGGCGAAATCCTGATAGGCGAGATCGCCGCCGATGCGCTTGAAATAGGCGTCGATTTCCTTCGCGATGTCGCCCCGGTAAAATGCGTCGGCGCCGCCCTTGGCGATTCTTTCATAGGTTTTCGCGAGGTCTGGGTTCCTGAAGATTTCGCCAGCCTTCGGCGCGCCGTTGGCGAAATACGTTTCGCGCGCGTTCGAGAAGTCGCCGATCATCGCCTCGCGCCCCTCGAATCCCTTGAGGTTGCGCTCAAGATACATCGCGATCACCGGCGAGACGGGAAAGCCTTCCTTCGCGTAGGAAATCGCCGGCGCCAGAACCGTCCGCATCGAGAGCTTTCCAAATCTCGCGTGAAGCTCGAACCAGGCGTCGACGGTTCCGGGGACGGTGACAGGAAGATGGCCGAGGGGAGGGATGCCGTTGCCGTCGCCGACGATGGCGGCGGACTTTGCAATCGTCTCTTCGAGCGAGCGCCCGATGGCGGAGCGCCCCGATCCGTTGAGACCGTGAAGCTTTTCCGTCTTCGGATCCCAGACGATCGCGAACAAATCCCCGCCGATGCCGCACCCCGTCGGCTCCATCAGGCCGAGCGCGGCGTTGACGGCGATCGCCGCATCGACCGCGGTGCCGCCTTTTTTCAGGATGTCGATCGCGATCTGGCTTGCCAGCGGCTGCGCGGTCGCGGCCATGCCGTTCGCGGCGTAGACCGGGCTTCGCGACCACTCGGCGCCGATGGGGCGCCCGCCCGGGCCAAGATCCTGCGCCGCGGCG
>JBGTLL010000133.1:0-17098 GCA_041744115.1 Parvularculaceae bacterium
CGCTGGCGATGGCGCTTGCCGGCGAGGCTTTCCGTCGGGCCGGCGATTTTGACCGTGCGGCCGCGGCGTTCGCGCGGGCTTCGACCCTGGCCCCCGGGTTCTTCGCGCCGGTCAGGCTTCAAGCTGAATTACTGGAGGACACCGGGGACAGATCCGCGGCGATCGGCGTGGTCCGCACTTATATGGAGCGCAATCCCGGCGACGGCGCCGCGGGCCTTGTCCTGGCGGCGCTTCACTCCGCGGGCGGAGGACTGAAGGCCGCCTACAGAACATTTGCGGCGATTGATCCCTCCGTCATCTTCGCCAATGAGGCGGCGTCGCTCCTTTACGCGCAAGCGGCGGTTGCGACGGGTCCGGCGGAAACGGCGCGGATGCTTGCCGCGGCGGGGGAGGCGGCGCCCGCCGACCTTGTCCTTGGGCGGATATACGCGTCAGCCGGAGACGACCGCGCCGCCGCCGCGACCTTCCGGCAAGCGATCATCGCGGACCCGCTCGATTCGGGCCTGCCGGCGCTCTACCTTGCGGCGATGACGCGGCTCGGCCGCGCTGATGAAGCGCGGTCCCTCCTTGCCGAGATCGTTCGCCGCTATCCAGGCGCCGCGAACGCGGCAGCGGCTTTCGGTGTTGATGCTGAAATCGGCGGCAGCGCCGGGATCTAAGTTAACTTTGCGCAACGAAAGCGGGGACCGCAGCCTGGTTCGGCATGGCAAAGAAATTGCTGAACGTCTAGGATTAAGGCGATTCGCGGCCGGGTTGTCGCGAGCGGGCCCGATGAACAAAAAATGAGGTCAAATCTGATGTTTATCCGCACCTTCGCCGCCGCGCTTTGCGCGGTTCTTCTCGCCAGCTGCGCCTCCGGCGATGTGTTGAGTTCCGACCAGCTGCGCGATTCGCCCGAGAACGTCGCCGCAACGTCCGACGCGGCAACCTCGCCGGACTATCTGCTTGGACCGCTCGACCAGCTCGAGATCTTCGTCTGGCGCGCGCCGGAACTGTCGACCAAGGTGAGCGTGCGTCCGGACGGGCGGATTTCGACGCCGCTTGTCGAAGACATGAACGCCGCGGGCAAGACGCCGACGCAGCTCGCCAAGGACCTGGAGCGCGTCCTCGGCAAGTATGTGAAGTCGCCGCAAGTATCGGTGATCGTCAGCAATTTCACCTCGACCTTCGATCAGCAGGTGCGCGTTCTTGGAGAAGCGCAAAAGCCGATCGCACTGCCCTATCAGTCCGGCATGACGGTCCTTGACGTGATGGTCGCCGTCGGCGGCCTTACTGAATTCGCCGCCGGCAACAAATCGGTGCTGATCCGCGGCAAGGGCGAGGAACGGCAGTCCTATCGGCTGCGGCTCGACGATCTGCTGCGCAAGGGCAACATCACCGCGAACGTGCCGGTGCTGCCGGGCGACGTCATTCTGATTCCGGAGAGCTTGTTCTAGGGATCGCTTCGGGCGCCCGAACTGGGCGCCCGACCTAAGTCAGTGCAGGGGATGGTGCGTAGTTTCGACATTGCTGATCTTCCGCGTCCGGTGATCCGGTATGGCGTCGGCCTCTGGCGCCGCCGGTGGACGGTCGCGACCGTGACATGGCTCGTCGCGCTCGCCGGCTGGTTCGTGTTGTGGCTGGTTCCGGACACCTTCGAATCGCGCGCGCAAGTTTACGTGCAAACCGAAACGATCCTTGATCCGGTCATGAACGGCGTCACCGCGCGGCCGAATTATGAGCGTCGCGTCGAAGTCATGCGTCTCCAATTGCTGACGCGGCCGAACGTCGAGGAGATTATTTACCGGTCAGGCCTCGACCGGGAAATCACGGCGACCGCGCCGCGCGAGCGGCAGGCGCAGCTGGAAAAGCTCATCGACTGGGTCGCCGGCGAAATCACGATCACCAGTCCGCAAGAGATGTATTTCGTCATCACCTACAAGAATTCCGATCCGGCAATTTCAAGAAATGTCGCCGATTCCGCGCTCAATCTGCTGATCGAACAGGACCTCGGCGCAAGCCTTTCGGAAAGCGAAGACGCGCGCAAACGGCTCGAAGCCGAGATCGCAAACTATGATGAACGCCTCAGCGCCAAGGAACAGGAGGTCGCCGCGTTCCGACGCTGGCACGCCGAGGAACTGGCCGCGGTCGGTGGCGACGATCGCCGGCGCAATCTGATGGAATCCGACTTGTCGCGGGTGACCGACGAACTGGGGCGCGCCGAAAGCCGGGTCGCGACGGCGCAGAGCCTTCTTGGCTCGACGCAGTCGACATCGTCGGGATCGGAGCTTGACCGGCTGATGGTCGAACTCGCGACGCTCAGAAGTCAGTACCAGGAGAATTATCCGGATATCAGGGTGCTGAAGGCGCGCATCAGGCAGCTTCAGGAGGGCGGCGCGAGCGAACTGCCGTCCAACCCTGAATACAAACGGCTCAGCGCCGAACTCCGCGCGGCGCAGGATATCGTCGCCGGCCTCGGCAATCGTCAGCAACGCCTGCGCGCGGATCTCGACGCGCTCGCCTTTACGATCGGGCAGGCGCCACGCGTCGTCGCCGATCTGAAGCGTATCGAGCGCGACTATGAGCAGACGCGGAAAAATTACGAGGAACTGATCGAGCGCCGCGACCGGCTGTCGATCACCGCCAATCTCGGCGCCGGCAGCCAGGGCGTCGAATATAAAGTATTTGAACGCCCGCAAGTCTCGCTGATCCCAAGCTCCCAGCAATTCAGGATCATGCTGATCGCGGGGGTCAGCCTGATCGCGCTCGGCGCGGGCGTCGCGGCGGCGTTCATCCTGATCTGGATGCAGAAGACTTTCACCCAGTCGTCCGAGTTGCAGGCCGCGTTCGGATTGCCTGTCCTTGGCGCCCTCAGCGAGATCAGGTCGGAAGCCGTCGTCACCGCGCGCCGGCGGGACGTTCGGCGTCTTGCCGCCGCCGGGGCGGCGTTGGCGATGGTGGCGGCGTTCTATGTTTACTGGGAAGTCGTCCGCCTCCCGATGGTTGCCCTCGACGGCGCCGCAACTGCATCGATTGCAGGGGAACCTGCTGAAACGACGGCCAGGTCGCGATAGGAGCGGCTCAAAATGGGACTGATTGAACGGGCAATTGGCGGCGCGGCCTCTCCGATCGCGAAGGCCGCCCCCGACTCAGTCGTCGTCCTCGACGAGGCCCGGACTTTTGACGTCGATCGATCGCTCTTGAAAGCCAAAGGAGTGTTCACGCCCGCCGCAAGGGACGAAGCGCAGGCGTTCGAACTGCGCGCGATCAAGCGGCGGCTGTTGCGCCGCGTCGGCTTCCTGCAGCGCGCGGGTCGCGACAAGCGCCAGTTTCAGACCGCCGGGCGCAACCGCAACCTCGTTCTTTGCACCTCGACGCGTCCCGGCGAGGGAAAGTCCTTCGCGGCGGTCAATCTCGCCATGAGTCTCGCGTTCGAGGAAGGGATGCCGGTCATCCTCATCGACGGAGACGCGGCG
This sequence comes from Parvularculaceae bacterium, assembly GCA_041744115.1. GTDB lineage: Bacteria > Pseudomonadota > Alphaproteobacteria > Caulobacterales > Parvularculaceae > Amphiplicatus. The sequence goes on from JBGTLL010000133.1 coordinate 3,456, forward strand.
CGTCCGCGCCTCAGGAGCTATTTCAATCTTCCCGAGGAAAAAGGGCTGACCGACATTTTGAAGGAGCCGTCCCTGTCGCTGGCGGCGGTCAGCCGCAAGGCGCAGGATCTGCCGCTGACGGTCATCGGCGAAGGCTCGGCGACGGCGAATGCAACCGACCTTTTTGGATCGCTCGTAGCACAGCGGTTTTTTGCCGGCCTTTCGGCCCAGTGCGCCGACGGGATGATCATCATCGACGCGCCGCCGATGCTGGCGACGACGGAGACCATCGCGCTCGCCCGCCACGCCGACGAGGTCATTTTCGTGGTTGAGGCGGACGCAACGCCGCAGCCGGCGGTCGCAAGCGCGCTCGATGAACTGCTCGAACTCAATCCGAATGTCAGCCTTTTGCTGAATCGGTGTCTGGTGCCGGCCGGAGGCTCGCACTATGCGGCTTACGAGTACTATGAAAAGCAAACCGCCGAAACCGGGCCGGACGCCCCGCCCGGCGAGCGGGACAGGGGATAGCAAAATGAAAATTCACCCGGAAAATCCGATGCGGCCGCTGCCGCGCAAGGCGAAAGCCTTCCTCTTCGCCAGCGCCGCTTTCGTCGTCGCCAGCGGCGCTGGCGCGATTGCGCAGGACCAGGACATCGGGCCGCGGGCGCCGTTGCAATTCCGCAATGACTATTTCGGTTACGGCCTCGCGGTCGGCCCGCGCGTTTCCTTCACCGACAACATCCAACTCGCGCCGAGCGGCAATCGCGAGAGCGAATTCGCTGTTTCGATCGCGTCGAACGGCAGCGCGATTTATTCGAACAACCGCTTCACCGGCATCCTCGACGGCAGCCTCGACGTTTCGTACCTGGCCAACCAATCCGAAGTCGTCGCCAGCCAGGATATCGGCGCCGCCGGCACCGCGACGATTGCTGACAATCTGTTCTATTTCGACGTCGCCGGTTCAACGTCGCGCCAGCTCGCGGGCGAAAATGCGCGCTTCTCGCAGAATGTGAACGCCGGCCGCAGCCAGCGCGTCAATGTTCACAATTTCGCGCTCAGCCCCTATTTCAACCACCGCTTCGGCAATGGTTCGGCGGCGGAACTGCGCTATCGTTTCAGCCAGGTCTTCATCGACAACACCAGAGCCAATACCTTCGGTTCGACCTTCGACGGCGACTCCCGCACGCAGGAAGTTGTCGCCTCCTACAACAGCGGCGATGTATTCGATCGCCTCGAAATCGGATTGTCCGCCTATGGCAACAAGACGCGCGAATATGGATCGACCGTCCTTTCCGATTACGAATACGAACAGGGAACCCTGACCGGCGACGCTCAGATGGAACTGACGGAACGCCTCGCTCTCACCGGCGCCGTCGGCTACGACGATGTCACAACGACGGCGCCCGTAACCTTTATCCCCGAAGACCAGCTTACCGGCTTTTTCTGGCGCGCCGGCTTCCGCGCCCGGCCGGGGCGCAAGACCGACGTCCGCCTTGAGTACGGCCGCCGCTACGATGATGATTTCATCAATGCGCGCATCCGGTATGACATCTCGAAGCGGCTTACGTTCAACGCCAGCGCGGGCCGCTCTTTTCAGACGCGCTCGCAGGCGTCGGCGACTCAATACGAAGCATTGCAGCGGCGAACGCTCGACTTCGTCGATACGCTCCGCGACGGATCGATTGGCGACGCCAGCAGCGTCGTCGATGCGCTGTCGCGCGTGACCCGCATCAGGGTCGGCGCCCAGCAGATCGGCCTCGGCGTCACCAACAACGCGAACGCCAATCTCTCCGGCGCCTTCGGCAGAACGACGCTCGGCGCCTATGCGAGCTATCAGGATACCGACTACGGTTTCCGCCAGATCGAAACCTATGGCGGCGGCCTTAGCGCGCAGCGCGAATTGTCGCGGCGGATGGTCGGCTATACGAGCCTCATATACCGCCATGTCGATTCGGTGTCGGACCTCACGAGCTGCCTCACTGACCCGGCGCTGTTCGGTTTTGATGTGACGCTTCCTGGATTTGACGTGGCGCTCGCCTGCGACAGCCTTGTCGGCTTTGAAGGCAAGACCAACACGCTCGGCGGGCGGATTGGCCTCAGCTATCGCGTTTACAAGAACGTCAGCGCCTTCGGCGAAATCGCGCATACGGAACGTTTCTCGCAGAACCCGCTGCTTGAATACAGCGAGAACACAGCGACGGCCGGAATCCAGATGGAATTCTAGGAGATGTACGAGGAATTCTTCAGCTTTTCAGGCTCGCCGTTCCGGCTCGCCCCCGACCCGAAGTTTTTCTTCGGGTCAAAGAGCCACAACAAGGCCATGGCCTATCTCCATTACGGGCTGAGGCAGGCTGAAGGTTTCATCGTTATCACTGGCGAAATCGGCGCCGGGAAATCGATCCTGATCGGGCATCTTCTCGATCAGCTCGACCGTTCGAGCGTTCTCGCCGCCAATCTGGTGACGCCCAATCTCGCGCCCGAGGACCTGCTTTCGCACGTTTTGTCCGCCTTCCGGATCGAGCCCGCCGGCGCCGGCAAGACCGCCGAGATCGAGGCGTTCGAGGATTTCCTGTTCGACCAGATGAACCATGGCCGTCGCGTCCTGCTGGTCGTCGACGAGGCGCAGAACCTGCCGCTGAAAACGCTGGAAGAGCTGCGCGTTCTCTCCAATCTTGAATATGGCGGCACGCCGCTGTTCCAGGTGTTCCTCGTAGGCCAGCCGGATTTTCGCGACACCATGGCGCGCGCCGACATGGAGCAGTTGCGCCAGCGCGTCATCGCGACCTATCATCTTGAACCGATGCTGCGCGAAGAAACCGCGAAATATATCGAGCACCGCCTCGGCTTTGTCGGTTGGGACGGCGACCCGAAATTCTCAAACGACGCCTACGACGCGATCCACGCGGCGACCGGAGGCGTGCCGCGGAAAATTCACAAGCTCTGCAATCGCGTTCTGCTTTTTTGCTGCGTCGAGGGAAAGCACCAGGCCGCCGCCGCCGACGTCAGCGCCGTCCTCACCGATATGAGCGCTGAACAGCGGACGGCCCCGTCGCCGAGCGAACCGGAAGCGATGGAATTCGACGCTGACGCGGCGACCGCCATTGCCGCGCATGTTGCGGCCGAGGCCGAGGCGCCGGCGAAAGCTCCCGACATGATTGAGGAACCCGTCAATGAAAAGGAGGCGACGATGAAGCATCGCGCACCGGAAAAACCCGTCGAGCCTGGCGCTGTTGAAGCCGCGCCAGAGAGCCTTGGGAGCGTGTTCGATCGACTGAGGGCCACACGAAAGACAGCAAAAGCCGAATCGGTGAAAATCGTGGAACCGGCGCCGGCAGTCGACGCTCCGCGTCCTCCGAAGGCGGCGACTCTTGACGACGTGGCGAGCGCGATTGCGGCCGCGCGAACGACGCGGCCAGGCGAGGCCGAGTTCGAGGACGCCGAATTCAGGGAGATTGCCGACGGTGCATCGGACGCAACCGGGACCGATGCAATCGACGGCGCCGCCGAACCGCCGCCGCTCGTTGAAGGCGCCGAGGGCTGGAAGAAATCGGTCGTCCTGTCGATCAACGACACGCGCGACGAATTGAAACGCGCGCATCAAAGCGTGACCCGCCTTCGCCGCCAGCTGACCGAGATCGATCGCCGCCGGCGCAAGCGCCGCGTGCAGATCGCCGCCAGCCTTGATCGCGCGGAATCGCTGCTGGCCGAGTTTCAGAACGCTTGGCGCTGACAGCGGCCTGAATGATTTATGACTTTGACCGCAAATGCGTCCGACGGATCTTGCGCGCATCGCTTTGCGATGTCGGTCGATGTCGAGGAGTATTTTCAGGTCTGGGCGTTTTCCGGCGTCATCCGGCAAGACGAGTGGGACGGCTACGCGCAACGGGTCGATGGCGTGACGCGCCGGATCCTCGACCTTTTTGACGAAAGCGGCGCCAAAGCGACGTTTTTCACGCTCGGCTGGATTGCCGAGCGCACGCCGGTTCTGATCCGGGAAATCGTCGCCCGCGGGCACGAGATCGCAAGCCATGGCTACGACCACACCAAAGTTTTCGATCAGAGCGCGGATGAATTTCACGCCGATGTCGTACTGACCAAGAGCATCCTTGAAGACATCGGCGGCGTCGAGGTGAAGGGGTTTCGCGCGGCCGGTTTTTCGATCGACGGACGGACGCCATGGGCGCATGCCGTTCTCGCCGAAACCGGCCACGCCTATTCGTCGAGCAGCCATCCGATCGCGCACGATCATTACGGCGACGCCAGGGGCTCGCGCTCGCCCCACATTGTCGGCGGCGTCATCGAGGCGCCGGTGGCGACGGTCGAAATTCTTGGACGGCGGATCAGTTGCGCCGGCGGCGGCTGGTTCCGCGCGGCGCCGTACCCTTTGTCCGGGGCGCTGATCAAACGCGCGGCGGCGACGCTGGAGGGGCCGACAATTTTCTATTTCCATCCCTGGGAAATCGACGCCGATCAGCCGCGCATCAAGGCTGCGCCGGCGAAGTCTAAGTTCCGGCACTATCTCAATTTGCGCGGAACGGAGGCGAAACTCCGCCGGCTGCTCGCCGATTTCGACTGGCGCCGCATTGACGATTCGCTGGGCGTCCGGCGATTGAAGGACGCTGCGGCGTGACAGCCGATCCCGCCGTCATTATCGCCGAACTTGACGACGCGGATCGGCCAGCCTGGCAGGCCTATGTCGAGGCCGCGCGGGAGGCGACGGTGTTCCACGATCTGCGCTGGCTGGGCGCGGTCGAGGCGGCGTATCGGTATCGCGCCATCAACCTGATCGCAAAGAAGGGCGACGGCGTTATTGGCGTCTTGCCGCTGACCCTCGTCGCCGCGCCTTTGCTTGGACGGTCGCTTGTTTCGGCGGCGTTTGCCGTCGGCGGCGGTATCGTCGCTGACGACGCCGAGGTCGCACGCTCGCTTGGGCGCCATGCGCTTGAACTCGGCCGCCGGCTCAACGTCAATTATGTCGAGCTGCGCGGCGGACCGGCGCCGGGCGAGGGATTTCAGGAAAAGACCGGCGTTTATGCGTCCTTCGTCAAGGAAATGCCGACTGACGCCGATGCGATCAGACAATGGCTGCCGCGCAATCGCCGCGCCGAAGTGAAGAAGTCGCTCCGGATCGATCGGTCACCCGAAAATGCCTTTCGCCTCGCTGAGGGAGTCGATGAATTTTACGAACTATACGCCGCCGCATTGCGCAACCTCGGAACGCCGGTGATGCCGAGAAAATTCCTTCGTTCGCTGAAAGCGCATTTCGGCGACGACGTCGACATCGCGCTTGTCGAACGTCATGGCCGGCCGATAGCCGGGCTTTTTTCCTTCTGGTGGCGCAACCGCGCGGTTCCCTATTATATTGGCGCCGGCGACATTGGGCGACGCATCAGGGTCTATGACTATCTTTATTACTCGCTGATGCGCCGGGCGGTTCTGCGCGGCGTCAGGATTTTCGACTTCGGCCGCAGCAAGGTCGGTTCGACGCATTTCGACACCAAGACCTATTGGGGCTTCGAGCCGGCGCCGGTCGTTTATCATGTCGCCCTGGTGCGGGCGAAGGCATTGCCGAACGTCAACCCGGCCAATCCGAAATTCGCGCGGTTCGTGTCGTTATGGCGGCGCCTCCCGCTGCCGCTCGCCAACGCGCTCGGACCGGTCATCGCGCGGAATTTTCCGTGACCGCGCCGCGGGTTCTCTATCTCGCGCATCGCATTCCATACCCCCCGGACAAGGGGGACAAGATCCGTTCCTCGCGCGTCACCGAACATCTGGCGCGGCGGTTCCGTCTGCATCTTGCGGCCTTCGTCGATGACCCGGAAGACTTTCAGCACCGGGCGTATCTTGAAAGCTTCTGCGAAACCGTCGCGCTGGTTCCGCTCAACCGAAACCTGGCGACGTTAAGGAGCGTCACGGGGTTCATCACCGGCGAGCCGCTGACCGTTCCGTATTACCGCGACCGGCGAATGGCGGCGGCGGTCGCCGCGGCGCGGGAGAAAGGTCTCGCGGCGGAAATGGCGTTTTCGTCGTCGATGGCGCCGTATCTGGCGGCGCCGGCGGGCGCGCCGCGCATGATCGATCTCTGCGACGCCGACAGCGCGAAATGGAGCGAATATGCGCGCCGCAAAAGCTGGCCGATGAGCGCGGTTTATCGGCGCGAGGGGCGGCGTCTCGCCGCTTCCGAAACCGGGATCATCAACTGGGCCGACGCGACTTTCGCGATCAGCGAGGAAGAAGCGGATCTTCTCGGCAGCCGCGACGGCGCCGACAGGGACGTTCACTGGTTCTGCAATGGCGTCGATGCAAACTATTTCGCGCCAGCCGCCGGCCCCGCGGGCGGCCGGCATTTCACCGCCGTCTTTGTCGGCGCGATGGATTACTGGGCGAATATCGACGCGGTCTTATGGTTCGCGCGCGAGATCTGGCCAATGGTGCGCGCGTCAAAACCGCGGGGGACGTTCGCGATCGTCGGCTCAAATCCCGCGCGAGCGATGCGCGCGCTCGACGGCGCGAACGGCGTCACCGTGACTGGGCGTGTTGAAGATGTACGCCCGTTTATCGAAAACGCCGACGTCGTTGTCGCGCCGATGCGGATCGCGCGCGGCGTCCAGAACAAGGTGCTCGAAGCGATGGCGATGGCGAAAGCGGTGGTGACAACGCCGGCCGGCCTTGAAGGCATTGATGCGCGGATGGGCGCCGAAGCGATCGCCGCCGCTTCGCCGGACGCTTTTGCACGCGAGGTTCTACGGCTCATCGACGACAAGGAAGCGGCTCGCAACCTTGGAAGCGCCGCCCGCGCGCGCATTCTTGCCGGCTATCAATGGCCGGCGCAGCTGTCGCGGCTGGACGCCGTCCTCAATCGGCTGATGGCGGCGAATGGCGGGAGCGGGCGCTAGAGGCCTGCTCCCGGTTTGCCTTCGCCTCGTTCGCCATCGAGATGCTCATCGATCTCGGCGTTAAAAATGCGATCCGACAGCGCCTTCTTCAGCTCATCGACAAGCCCGTCGCGGCTGAAAATCTCCTGCGGGCTGCGCCCCGCAAGAAGCTGGTCCAATATGTCCTTCTCGATCGCCATAGCGGGGTTCTTTCTTCCCGTCTCTATGGCCCCCGCACAAAATTCCTGACAGGCCCGCGTCACTGAAGCCTTCCTTTTCGTGAAGTCACGCCTGCCAAGTCTCGAACAGCCGGAACATCATCGCTTTGAGATTTCGAGCGGCGATGCGCGATCTTGCTGAAACGGGGAACAATTGGGCCCTAGGGACCGTGAACGAACCTGATTTTTGACTACAACGTTAAATTTGAACGTCGGAAGGTACAGACGGCGCCGGACGTAAACACGCGGCCTCCAACAGATTCGCCCGAACTCACGTCATCGATCATTTAGTGTCCCCTATGAGGGATTACGCTATCGAAATGAGAAAGGAAAAACTCGACGGTTACGGATAAACCTGTACCCACCTTGATTTGACGACCATCGGAAAGACTTATTTTACAGGCCCGTTTCGCCATCGAGTCTCGCCCTCGTCAGAGAGTGGTGGAGCTGAGCGGAATCGAACCGCTGACCTCCTCATTGCGAACGAGGCGCTCTCCCAACTGAGCTACAGCCCCTTTAAGGCCTTGGCGGGCCCCAGGATTTGGGAAGCGCTGAAATAGGCGCGCGCCTTTTCGCTGTCAATTGCGTCGCCCTCTTCCCGTCGGGGAGAGGAGCGTCTCCGCGCCACCTTCTCCCCGATGGGGAGAAGGACGTAGAAGTGGCAAGATTGGAGATTTCAATGATTGCAATTCTGGCGGAAATCCTCCTCGGCGCCGCGCTTTCCGGAGTTCCGCCCGAGAGCTGGAACTGCCGCAATCAGATCGAGGTCTGGTGCGCGGCCGACGGCTGCGCGGCGACGCCGCCAGACGCGTTGACGCCGATGGACATCTGGGCCTCGGCGGACGGGACGATTTCCGCCTGCGCCTATTCAGGATGCTGGGAAGGGAAGGCGGCGGTGACGAGCGCCGCGGGGCGGCTGTTGTGGGCGGCGGACAATCTGCCCTACGTGTCGGCGGTCCGGGGCGCCGCCGGCGATTTGACTCTCCTCATCCTCGCCAGGGACGGCGTCGGCTTTGTCCGCGCCGGCGGGATTGCAACGCCTGTCCTTTGCGTCCGGGCGAAAACACCCGGCGAATAGACCGCCGGTTGCGCAGTCGCTCAACTCGCCATAAATCCCGAAACGAAACCGTCGGCGGGAAGGGCGAAAAGCCATGGTCGTAGTCCATTACATCTTCAACGCCGCGATCCAGCTTTATATTTTCGTGGTCTTCGTGACGGTCATCATGAGCTGGCTGGTCGGGTTTAACGTGATCAACCGGCACAATCAGGTCGTCGACATGATCTGGCGGACCTGTCTTGCGCTGACCGAACCCTTGCTGCGCCCCTTGCGCGGGATTCTCCCCAATCTGGGCGGGATCGATATTTCGCCGATCATCCTCCTGATCCTGCTCAACGCCGTCCAGATTGGCGTCAACACCTATGTCCTGCGCCCGCTGATGGGCTGAAATGAAGGCGGACGGCGATCCTCGTGTCCCGAAGTGCGCCTTGCCGGAAGAATGATCCATGACGGCCGACCTTATTGACGGAAAAGCAATCGCCGGCGACTTGCGCGAACGCGTCGCCGCGGCGGTTGCCGAAATGGCGGCGCGCCATGGCGTGACGCCGGGCCTGGCGGCTGTTCTCGTCGGCGACGATCCGGCGAGCCATCTCTATGTCCGCAACAAAGGCGTCGCCTCGAAAAAGGCCGGCCTTGCGTCGTTCGAACATCGCCTTCCCGCCAATGTCCGCGAGGAAGAAGTCGTGGCGCTGGTGCAAAGGCTGAACGCCGATGACAAGGTCGACGGCATTCTGGTGCAGATGCCGCTTCCGGACGGGATCGACGCTTACCGCGTCATCAACGAGATCGATCCGGCGAAAGATGTCGATGGCCTCACAGAAACCAGCGCCGGGCGCCTCCTGCTCGGCGCCGCCGGGCTTCATCCCTGCACGCCCCAAGGCTCGATCCTCCTTATAAAGACGGTCGAGAAAAAACTCTCCGGCCTCCATGCGGTCGTCGTCGGCCGGTCGATCCTCGTCGGCAAGCCGTTGTCGCTGCTCCTCCTTGCTGAAAACTGCACGGTAACGATGGCGCATTCGAAGACGAAGGATCTCGGCGATGCCTGCCGGTCGGCGGATATTCTCTGCGCCGCAGCCGGCAAGGCCGAACTCATCAAGGGCGACTGGGTGAAGGAGGGCGCGATCGTCATCGATGTCGGCATCAGCCGTATCGGCGACACGCTCATCGGCGATGTCGAGTTTGGCGCCGCCGCCAGACGCGCGCGCGCGATCACGCCCGTTCCCGGCGGCGTCGGGCCGATGACGATCGCCTGCCTGTTGAAAAATACGGTGCTTGCGGCGGCGCGCCGGCGCGGCCTCCCTGATCCGGAGATCTGATTGGAGAATGTGAAGGTCGCCGTCATACTTCCGTGTCGGAATGAAGCGGCGGCGATCGTCGGCGTCGTCGCTGCATTCAGGAAGGCGCTGCCTGCCGCGCGCATCTATGTTTATGATAATGCGTCTACGGACGACACCGTGCGCGTTGCAGCGGCGGCCGGCGCAATCGTCCGTACAGAACCGATGCCGGGCAAAGGCCACGCGCTGACGCGCGCTTTTGCCGACGTCGACGCCGACATTTATGTCGTCGCCGACGGCGACGGCACCTATGACGCCGCCGCCGCGCCGGCGATGATCGCGAAAATGCGGCGGGAGACGCTCGACATGACGGTCGGCGTCCGCGCCGGGCGGTCGCCGCGCGCCTTTCGCGCCGGCCATGTGCTTGGTAACCGGCTGTTCAGCGGAATTTTCCGTTCGCTGTTTCGCGCGACGTATACCGACGTTCTTAGCGGCTATCGGGTTCTGTCACGCCGCTTCGTCAAGAGCTTCCCGTCGCGCGCGCGCGGCTTCGAGATCGAGATCGAAATGTCGGCGCATGCGGCGCTTCTGAGGCTTCCCGTCGCCGAAGTCGCAACCCAATACGCCGCGCGCGCCCAGGGCGGGGAGAGCAAGCTCAACACCGTCAGCGACGGCGCGCGCATCCTGATGCGGATGTTCCGTTTTCTGCGCCTCCACCGCCCGCGCTTCGTTTATGGTCTTCTCGGCGTCCTGTGCGTCGGCGTCGCGGTCATACTCTTCATTCCGATTGCATTCGAGTTTCTGCGGACGGGCCTCGTTCCGCGCTTCCCGACCTTGATCGTCGCCGCCGCGCTTGGCCTCGCCGGCGCCGCCGCCTTTGTCGCCGGGGCCGTTCTCGACGCGCAGGCCCAGCATTTCGCCGAGACAAAGCGCCTTGCCTATCTGCAACTGCCGCCGCCGCCGGGGGTTGACGCTTGAAGGGGGCGTTCAGAACGGCATTGGTCGCGCTCGCGCTGACGCCCGTGCTCGCCGCTCTTTTTCTGGCGGCGATTGTTGGCGCCTTCGCCATTCCGAACGAGCCGATCATCCGCCATTTAATGGAACGCCCGGAGGTGCTGCTCGCGCGCCGCGCCGACAATGGCCGCGTCATCGACGCCGACACCGAATGTATCGGCATGAGCGTCGGCCTCGATCTCTCGGGCGACCGCGCGCCATTGCTCCAGCGCGCCGCCAACGCGCAAAGCCTGTACGGCTGCGATGCGCTGATAGGGTGGCACGGCGGTTCGCAAACGGAAGCGGTGCGGGATTATTTCCGCTATTGGCACGGCTATCTCGTACTTGCGCGCCCGGCGCTCGCCGTAATGCCGTATAATGATCTTCGCGGCTGGCTGTTCACGCTGTCGGCGGGACTTTTCGTCTGGCTTCTGTGGCGTACGGCCGCGGATTTCGGGCCGAGGACAGCGCTCGCTGTCGCTGCTCCCTTTGTTGTGCTGAATGCGATGGGGCTGTTCGTTGTCGCGACCAAAGCCGTAACGTGGCTCCTTGCTATCGGCGCGGGTCTCGCGCTCAGCCGGCGGCGCAAGTCGCAAACGCCGCTGGTTTTCTTTTTCATTCTCGGCGCGCTGACGGCGTTTTTCGACTATTTTACCGCGCCCGCTTTCATTTTCGCCTTCGCCGCGCTCGTCTGGGCGCTATACGAAAATCGCGCCGGGCGCGCGCCGTCATGGGCGCAATTCATTCTCACGGGCGTCTTCTGGTCGGCGGGCTGGGCGGGGTTCATGCTGATCAAGATCGCGATTGCGGCGGCGGTCCTTGATGTCGATGTCTGGCGTGACTTCATCGACTCCGCGCTCTTTCGCGTGCGCGGCGAGAGCGAGTATGTCGATACATTTCTCCCCGGCGCCGCGCTCTATGAGAATCTTGCGGCGTTAAAGACGATCTGGGCGCCAGTGGCGGTGATTGCGTTCATCATACTGCCCGCCGCCACGAAAGCGCGGCGCGCCCGCTGGGCGGCCCTCGTCCGTGAACGGAGCGTCCTCCTCGCCATCGCCGCCGCGCCGCTTCTCTGGATCGAGGTCTTTTCAAACCACACCCAAATCCACGCCGCCTTCACCCAGATCAATTTCGCCCCGGCGTTCGTGCTGGCGGGCCTGGTGCTGGCGGCGTCGCCGGCGATTGCGGCTCGGGGTTGATCGCGCGCCGGCGCGTCACCATCTTAAGGCGTGAAAGGGGTGATGACCCATGAAGCCACATTTGCGCCTGAAGACCGCGCTGCTCGCGGCAGCGTCGCTGACCGCCGCCGGGATGGCAGTTGCGCATGCCGCCGAACGCGCGCCGATGGAGCCGGTCCGGATCGAATATGCGGTTAACGTTGCCGACCATGGCGAGGAACGGATTGCGGCTGAGGCGCATCCGGCGAAGCACTGGGCGATTGCCGGCGCCGCGGCGGCCGCCCTTGCAGCACTTGCGCGCCTGATTGGCTTCAAAAAGATCAATGCCGCCATCGATGCGGCGGCGCCCGTCATCGGTCGCGCCGCGAATGCCGCCGTCAGGGCCTCAGGCAGCGCGGTCAGAGCAATCGCCGCGGCGGCCGCCTCGCCATTCCGCTTTGCCCTGCTCATGGGCGGCCTCGCACTGGTCGCGCTGACCGGTGTCGGATTTTACGACGTTGAATGGGCGGGCGGCCTCGCCGTCGGCGCCGTTTTCACCGGGAGCTTCTTTCTCGGCGCGCGGCGCTTCCGGAAGGTCTTGACAATCCGTCCGGCGCGCCCGCCGTTAACCGCTGATTAACCAATGAAAACAATAGGTTAAATTATCGCAAGGCGGTTTACGCCTCATTTCCGCCGCATTGAGGCGCGATAGTCACAGTCAGCTCTCATTGAGCCTCTTTGACGCTTCCTGCACCCAGAAGTCGCCCGGTTTGCTCCCCCCGCAAACCGGGCGAATTTTTTTGCGTTGCCGATCGAGCTGAATTTTGGCGTTTTTGTTGCGCCCAGGCCGCGCATCAAGTTAGGCAGACGGGATGGTTCCGTTGCGCATCGCCCCGTCTATTCTCTCCGCCGATTTCGCGCGGCTCGGCGAGGAGATAGCGGCGGTCGCGGCGGCCGGGGCGGACTTCATCCATATCGACGTCATGGACGGGCATTTCGTGCCGAATCTGACGATCGGCCCGGCGGTCGTCAAAGCGATCCGCGGCGCGACGCGGCTTCCCTTCGATGTCCATCTGATGATCTCGCCAGTCGATCCCTTTATCGACGACTTTGCTGAGGCGGGGGCGGACATTCTGACCGTTCATCCGGAGGCGGGTCCGCATCTTCACCGGACCTTGCAGAGGATCCGCGCCGTCGGCGCAAGACCGGGCGTCGCCCTCAATCCCGCAACAAGCGTCGCCGCGATCGAACCGGTGATCGACGATGTCGATCTCGTCCTCGTCATGAGCGTCAATCCGGGTTTTGGCGGCCAGGCCTTTATCCGTTCTCAACTGAAGAAGATTGAAATCATCCGCAAACTGATTGACGATTCCGGGCGCGACATCATGCTTGAAGTCGATGGCGGCGTGAATTTGGAAACGGCGAAGGACGCTGTCGCTGCGGGCGCCAACGTTCTCGTCGCGGGCTCGGCCGTCTTCCACGGCGGCCGAGAATCCTATGCGGCCAATATCAAAGCGCTGAGGGGCGCAAAATAATCGTGGCGTCTGCGTTGAACAAGAAGCCGGACAGCGAGCGCGCGCTCGCGCAGGAAGCCCTTCGCCGCGTCAAGCGCGCCTGGGGCGAAAGCCCGCTTTATCAGGCGCAGCTGAACGGGCCGGCGCCCGATCGCCTCGCGCTGCAGCCGATCGATCCCTACGGCGCCGACAAGGATCTCGGTGAGGCGGTCATTCGCGGCAGGCTTGCGATCGGCGCCGAGGCCGTCGATTGCGAGGGAGAACTCGAGCGGCTGTGGACGCTGGCGGGGCGGGACGGCCCCTTGCACGATTTCCTTCATCGCTTCGTCTGGCTTCGGCACCTCGCAGCGACCGGATCGCGCGGGCGCGAGCCGGCGATGAGGCTGGCGCGCGCGTGGATCGAGGCGAACGAAAAATGGTCGCCCGAAAGCTGGGAGCCCTATACGACGGGCGAGCGGCTCATTCACCTTTGCTGCCACGGACAGGTGGTGCTTGCCCGCGGCGACGCGCTCTGGAAAAGCCGGATGCTGAACTCGATGGCGCGCCAGACGCGCCACCTGGCGCGCGCCGGCCATC
>JBGTLL010000134.1:0-4971 GCA_041744115.1 Parvularculaceae bacterium
ATCTCATTGAGCGCGCCTTCTGCTTCATCAAGGACTACAGGCGCATCGCCACAAGATATGATAAACTCAAACGCAACTTCGAGGCCGCCGTCGCTCTCGTCGCCCTCAGAATGTGGTTCCTGATTTGAGTCTACACCCTAATAAGGGCATTTTCGTCAGGAGTTGCTCGCACTCACGATAAGCGACTATCTCGTTTTCGGGCAAGCGGGAGCGTGCTCTGGCTGCTGTTGAGCCGGAATGGTTGGAGGCTATGTTATGGCTTTGCCGACCAATTTTGCTCGTGCTTCGAACTCGAGCCGCGCATCCTGATGCGCTTTGCCGCGCGCGACGGCGGTGATGCCTTGGACGAAGTCGAAGACGCTCGCCGGCGGGCGGCCTTCCTCGGCGAGGACGGTCTCGATAATGGCCGCGGTCTCGGCTTTCGAGAAGCCGCGCTTTCGCAGGAAATCGCTGCGGTCTTCGTTGTTCCGGGCGACGATCTTCTCGCGCGCCGCCTTGATGCCGTTGACGAAGGGCATGGGCGAGGACTCTGCGAAGCGTGTCAACGCGGGCGCCGCTTCGCGCGCGAAGCGGTCCGAGGCGTATTTCGAATGCCGGATGACGATCTCCTGAAAGTCCTCGACGCCCCAGAGGTTGCGGTTCTGGCAGACGGCGCGGAGATAGAAGGAGGCGAGCCCCATCGTCTTTGCGCCGACCTCGGAATTCCAGCAGTAGAATCCGCGGAAAAAATAATCAGGCGAGCCGTCAGGCAGCTTGCCGGCCTCGATCGGATTGAGGTCATCGACGAGGAACAGGAACACGTCGCGATCGCTGGCGTAAAGCGTCGTCGTCTCGCGGCTGACATCCGCGTTCGGATTATAGACGCCGGACGACCAGTCGAGCACGCCTGGGATTTTCCAACGCGTGTCGCCGACGCCATCGCCGGCGATCTTTTGCACGGCAGCGACGAGCTCGTGGTTGTAGATGCGCCCGTAATCGGGACCGGTAACGGCGCGAAGCTCCGTGCGCCCGTCCTCGGTTTCGAGCGTCTTCACCTGCTCGGCGCGGTGCGATGTGAGCCCATATTGCAGATTGATCGCCGCGAGCGGCGCCGGAAGCTGGCGGAGATATGAGGCCGGCGCGCTCACGAGGCTCGCGAGCTGGCCGAAGCTCCAGTGCGTCGGCGCAACCGTCTCGTCATTCTCAGGGAGCCGTAGCGTAAGCCGTTCGGCGTCGTCGCGCGAGGCTTCGACGCGAATCGCCGCGCTCTCGACCGTGCGCGTCCGGCTGCGCGCAGCCCGGCCCTTTACCGACGCATAGAGATCGGTGAGCGAGAGAAACCGCTCGTCGTCTGGACGCGAGAACCACTCGGACGAAACGCGACCGACGCGTAAGCCGCGGCTCGGATCGACCTTATAGCCGCCGGTAGCATCGCGGCCGGCGTCGAGAACTTGGGTGCTGGTCATGGGAGATCTCCGCGACGGGCGGCCGCGAGACTCTCTCTTCGGCCTCCAACCCGTCACGGGGATCGCCGCCGACCCTCTTCCTCCTTGCACGGTCGCAGCCGGTGGTAGCCCGAGACTGAACCGTATCGGGACGATATTTTCGCGGTTTTTTACGATATCGGGGTCGGCAAGCGGTCGCGATTATTGATGAGCGTTTTCCGAGCACTTTTTGTGCCATGGCCCGCCTGCGCGCCAGAATCGACGAAAGGCGGCGCTGGTTCGCAACGCCTCCAGCGGCGGCAGGACAAAGGCGGCGACCTCCTCGATTGTCGCCGCAAGCGTCGGCGCCGCGATCAGAAGCGGCTCGCGCGCGGTAAACGCCGTCCACTGAGCGATTTTCGAGTCGTCTTCCCCGAACGATCGGCTCAATCCATCCGGAATATCGTCAGGCAACGGTGTATCGCGACGGTTGAGCGTCGCTTGAATCGCCGCGGCGAGAGTCTCGCCGTCAAAGGCGAACAGGCGCGACAGCGCGAGGAGATCATAGAAATCCTTCATGCGGCTGTTGGCGCGGCCGAGCGCGATGATCGCCTGTAGCTTCTCGGCGATGACTGTTTCCTTGGGGTATGCGCGCAGTCTTGGCCCGGTCTCAAACAGGAGCGGCGGGAATTCGAGGTCTTGCGCCGCCGGCGTAATCACGTCGCCAAAGCCGACATCGATCTGAACCGGAATGCGCGTCCGACCGAGCATCGCGGCCGTCTTGACCCGCACGCCGCCATAGGCCTGATTTTCCCGGATCGCCTCGGCGCGCAGGGCGCCGGCGTCGAAGGTCAATCCATCCTTCTCGATCGGAATGCGGCAGACATCAGCGAACGCGGCTTTGACAGCATCGACCGCCGGATCGCCCTGACCCAGGAGATCGAGGTCCTGCGTCGGGCGGAAGGGGTCGTCGAGCCAGACTGTGAACAGCATCGCCCCTTTGAGGACAAAGCGATCGCGATGCGGCGAGGCTTCCAGACGCGCGAGCAGGCGCTCGATCGCATAGCGTCGCAGCACGAATTGCATGTCGACGTTCCGGTCGCGCGCAAGGACGCGGAGGCGCGCGAACAGGGAGGCGGCGAGGTTCGCGCCCTTATCCCTCATCGGCGACGACGCTTTCGAGATAGGGACGGATGACCGTCCAAATGCGGAGTTTCCGGGCGTAAGCCGCGATCTTGTCGGGGTTCGCCTTGCGCGATCGCCAGCCGAGACACAGCGCTTCGAGCGCGACGTCGAGGCCGACCTTGCTGCGGAAGCGGAAGCAGTCGACGATCGATTTCGCCGGATCGAAAATTCTGACGGGCGCGCCATCGATGCGGTGCATCTCGACGCCGAGCGAGATGCCTGCGGCGCCGAACCGCATGACGCGGGTCGGCGGGTAGTCGATCGCCGGTTTGCGATCCTTCGATCCGATCGCGATCCAGACGCTGCGCGCGTTCTGTAGGGTGATCTCGTGGAACTGCAGCGCGGAGACGAGGCAAATGACCGCCTTGGGCGCCCGCTTGGCGACTTCCGCGAAGGAGTGGTTGAAATTGACCTCGGCGCCGACGATTTCGTAGAGTCCACGCGACGGCTGGCGCAGCACGCCCTCTTCCACGAGCCGCGACAGGGTTGGTGGGTGGACGCCGTGCGATTTGAGGTCCGAAAGGCGTAGAAGGCCGTGCCGAGTGAGGAGGCCCAGCGCAAGATCGCGCTGGCTAAGGAGGGTGGTAGTGGTCATGTTACAAAACGTCGGCACTTACGTGTGTCTTCCGACGTTTTTTAACATCGAGTGGCGGCGTCCGCAAGAGAATGCCAACCTGTGAGCGCTGCCAAGCGAAGGACCAATCCGACTGGCCGATCTGCGGCTCAAAGGGGTCAATCTTCTAGGTGGTGAAAGAGGGTGACAGCACCGTCAGCATGCCGCTCTAGACGACCGCACGGTCACTCAGATTCTTCAAAAAAACAGTGGGACACAAATTCAAAAAAACCCAATAAAACCCATCAACGAAATGTGTCCCACCACCGCCTATCTAATTGAAAGTGCTAGAGTGTGTTGGTCCTCTTCTGGGCACCACTTACCACCCGAGATATGCCTTTCGACCCTCTTGCGCAACCAATGCGCGAGTGCGGTTTTCCGGGAATTTACGCGCAATACCAACAGTTTACGGCCGTTTTCCCCAAAAATCGGCTAGGCTGCCCGCAAAGTCAGTTCGGACGCACCGTCCGAAATTGACGGTATCGATGACGGTATCGCTCGGCTGATACCGTCAGGCGAGGCAGCCATGAAACTGACCGACAAGAAGTGCCGGAACGCGCGCCCTAACGGAAAGCCATACAAGCTTGCCGACGGCCACGGGCTCTACCTTTTCGTTAGCGCAAACGGGAAGCGTTTGGCGCCATGCTACCGGTTTGAAGGCAAACGTCAGACGATGTCGTTTGGCGTCTATCCCGAGGTGGGCTTCCCGCCCGGCCTTTTCTCGCGCCGCCGCCACGAGGCGATGATTGATCATCTCCACAAGCCCCTCGTCACGCCAGCAGAAATATTTCTGCACCGTCGAAATGGCGGAAAGTCCTTCGCCAGGAAGCGCCACGGACAGCCGGTCGAAGCGATATACAAAAGCGCGTTCACCACTTCGCGCAAATCCGTCGCGCGCGGCCGACCGATCCGGTTCGCTGGAGGCATCGACGGCAATCAGCGCCCACTCTCCATCCGTCATGTCGCTTGCGCAACGCGCGCAATCCCGCTCATTGCGGGCGTGCGGGTCCGAGGCGCCGAACTCGTCATAGGGGCGGTCAGGCTTGGCGATCGGGACGGCGATGCTCGATCCCGGCGCCGCGAACCGGGCCCCGCCGGTTCTGTTGCGCCCAGCGCTTGCATGTCACTGCGCCGCTCGCGGCGGTCGTACAAGCCCGAGACAGTCGTGTCGATCACCAGCAACGCTCCCAACTGTAAGTGAGCGCTCACTTCTGCTCGCGCCGGCCCTTTTCCCCTGACGCGCGAAAGCGCCGATGCAAATACAGGTAAATCGCTGCTTGATCCGCGAACGGAAGTTCCCAGATCAGAAACTGATTTGGGAGCGGCCGGCGAAAGCCGGTTTCTTCCGGCTCTTTGACATCGTGAATATGGACACGCGGCGCGGCCGGCTTCGGCTGTTCGGGTGTATTGCCTTTAAGCGGTTAAGGCCCGCGAAAACGCGCTCGCCGCGCCGGCGGACGGCTGCGTTCAGTCATCTGGCGGGGGAATCGATCATCGTCCGTACACGTACCCGGCGATTGCCCCTTGAGTCGCCGGAGGTTTCCGGCCTGGTTAGAGCAACGAGCAATGTCTCAGAATCGAGGACGACGTCACCCTGACGCAAGTCAGGGTCCAGAATGGCGAGCAACTCCCTCGCGGCTCTGGATGCTGACTTTCGTCAGCATGACGGAACGAGGTTCGTGTCCAATACGGATTAATTGCGCCCCGCTCTAATCGGCTTCATCGATCGGCGGACCGGCGGGCGCATTCAACCGGGGACTGTCGCAGGGC
>JBGTLL010000135.1:0-8321 GCA_041744115.1 Parvularculaceae bacterium
CCGCGGTGTCGTTCGCGCCCGAAACGAGGGCGCCCGCGTGCCCCATCCGCCGGCCGGGCGGCGCGGTGACGCCGGCGATAAAGCCGACGGTTGGTTTTTTCACTTTGTCGCGAGCGAGGAATTCCGCCGCATCCGCCTCCGCCGAGCCGCCGATCTCGCCGATCATGATGATCGAATTTGTGTCCGGATCGGCGAGGAACATGTCGAGGATCTCGATGAAATCCGTCCCCTTCACCGGGTCGCCGCCAATGCCGACGCAGGTCGACTGGCCAAGGCCCGCAACCGTCGTCTGATGGACCGCTTCATAGGTGAGGGTCCCCGAGCGCGAGACGATGCCGACATGGCCGTCGCGATGGATGTGGCCAGGCATGATCCCGATCTTGCACTCGCCGGGCGTGATGATTCCGGGGCAGTTCGGTCCAATGAGGCGCGATCTCGACCCGTCAAGCGCGCGTTTCACTTTCACCATGTCGAGAACCGGAATGCCTTCGGTGATGCAGACGATGAGCGGAATTGCGGCGGCGATCGCTTCCAGGATCGAATCCGCCGCGAAGGCGGGCGGCACATAGATGACGCTGGCGTCGGCGCCGTATTTTTCCTTCGCCTCGGCGACCGTATCGCAGACCGGAAGCGTTTTGCCCGCGGCCGCGCCGCCCGCTTCCCAGACCGCGCCGCCCTTCCCCGGCGTCACCCCCGCGGTCATCCGCGTCCCGTAGGCGATCGCCTGTTCGGTGTGAAACGTTCCTTGCGAGCCGGTCAGGCCCTGGCAGATCACGCGGGTCGATTTGTCGATGAGAATGGACATGGCGTGATCCGGGCGCGGCGAGCGACCTAACTACCGGCGGTTCGCCCGGACTGCAACGCGCGACGTTGGTCGGGCCGCCCCGCCGACGGAACCGCCGGCGGCCTGCAAATGTTCGCCGAGTCGGTGACAGTTGAGACGGCGGAATGAACGGAAAAGCCAACGCGATCCTTGAAGCGCTGATGCGCGGCGGCTACGCGGCGCGCGGCGTCGTCTATTTTATTGTCGGCGCCATCACCCTTTACGCCGCATTTTCCGGCGCTGACCCGCAAGGATCGACCGGCGCGATGCAGGAACTTTCGGCGCAACCGCTCGGCATGGCGATGCTGGCGACCGTCGCCGTCGGTCTTTTCGCTTATATGGCCTGGCGCTTCGTCGACGCCTTTCTCGATCTCGAACGCGACGGGCACGGTCCCGTCGGCATCCTCTCGCGCGCCGGCAATTTCATGTCGGGGGTGATGCAGGCCGTGCTCGGCGCAACGGCGGTGACGATCGTCGTCAAGGGCGCCCGCGCCGCAAAAGACAAGGGCGTGGTTGACGACTGGACGGCGCAGCTGATGGCCGAGCCTTACGGCCGCTGGCTTGTCGTCGCCATCGGATGCGTGATCGTTGGCGGGGCTTTCTATGAAGCGCGGACGGCGGCGACGTCAGGGTTCCGTAGCGATTTGCAGCGCTGCGCGACGACCGAGCGCTTTGCGCCGGCGATGCGCCTCGGCCTTGCGGCGAAAGCGCTTATCTTCCTCATCATCGGCGGGCTTTTCGTCTATGCGGGCTGGACAATCAGGCCGCAAGAAGCGGTCGGCGTCGGCGAGGCGCTGCTCGTCCTGGAGCGCCAGCCCTTTGGGCGCGCGCTTTTGGGCTTTGTCGGCGCCGGCATGATCGGCTTTGCCATCTATTGCTGGGTCTATGCGAAATACAGGATTGCCTCGCGATTGCGTTCAGCCGCCGTTCCCGCCGCCGTCGTCCACTCGATCGGCTAGAGAGCCGGCAATTCGGTTTTCGTCCGCGCCGTCACCGTCTCGCCGGTGTTCCGCGTGCCCGCGTCTTCGACCATCAGGATCCAGCATTCCTCCGCGGCGACCGGCAAGTGCTCGGTGTTCGCCGGAACCACAATCATGTCGCCTTCGTCCATCGCGACATCGCCATCCCGGAACCGCATGACGAAACTTCCCTTGACGACAAAGAACAGTTCATCGACGCCGTCGTGATGATGCCAGTCGAAACTCCCCTGAATCTTCGCGAGCCGTACCTCCTGGCCGTTGACGCGCGCGGCGATGTGCGGCGACCACGTCTCCGGTATCCGATCGAAGGCGGCGGGGATGTTGAGTTTCTTCATTTCGTCTCCAATCGCGAGCGCCGACCCCTCACCCAAAACCGTATAGAACGGTTTTGGCCTCTCCCAAGGGAGAGGCGGGCGCCTTCTTCGCCTCTCCCTTGGGAGAGGCCAGCGAGCGCCGCGAGCGGGTGAGGGGTCGGACCCGTCATTGATAGCGCCGTCCCCTCACCCAAAACCGTAGAGAACGGTTTTGGCCTCTCCCTTGGGAGAGGCGGGCTCCTTCTTCGCCTCTCCCTTGGGAGAGGCCAGCGAGCGCCGCGAGCGGGTGAGGGGACGGACCCGTCATTGATAGCGCCAACCCCTCACCCAAAACCGTAGAGAACGGTTTTGGCCTCTCCCAAGGGAGAGGCGGGCTCTCCGCTATTTCCGTTCCGGCTTCACCCGTTCAAACGCCATCACACGTTCGACATAGTCCGCCGGCAAGGGCGCGGTCTCGCGCGTCCCTTTCTTCACATAGATATAAGTGAGCTTGCCGATATTGAGACACTCATCCCCGCGAAAGACCGCCGCCGCGACATCCATCGATTTCGTCCCCAGCCGCGCGGCGCGCATGCCGATCAGCAATTTATCATCGAACAGCGCCGCACCCTTGAAATCGCATTCGGCGTGCGCGGTCACAAACTCCGGCGCCAAATCCCATTTCGGATAGCCGAGCGCGCGCGTCCATTCCCAGATCGCGATGTCGTAATAGAGGAAATAATTGACGTTGAAGACGATCCCCTGCGCGTCGCACTCGTTCCAGCGGACACGCAAGGGATGGAGGAAGGCGAAGCCCGATTTTTGCGTCATTCTTCGTCCGTCTCCAGTCCAAAAACCGCGAGGCGCTCGGTCGCCCGGGCGCCGAACGGGTCAATGATTTCGACGCCGCCGATGATCGCGCCGTCCTGAAGGTCTTCCGACACCAGAGCGGCCGCGCCGGCTGTTGAAACGGTCGCGATCAAAAGCGCATCCCAATAGGACGTTCGTTCATCCGCCCACCAATCAAGCGCGCGGTCGAACGCTTCATGGCTTGCAAACCGCGTCTCAAAGATGGTCGCCCAATCGCGGGCGGATTGCGCCGCCTCGCGGCGCGACAAAAGCCCCTTGCGAACGGCGGCGAATGAAAACTCGCCGAGCGCCTGCAGCGTCAGGAAGCCGAGGCGCCCGGCCGCCGCCCGGCGAAGTATCGAGGCGGCGCGGACCTGTTTATCCGCGTCGCGTCCGTCAACGGCGTAGAACAGAACATTGGCGTCAAAACTGATCGCCGTCCCCGCCATCGCTTCTCCCGCCATCGCCCCCTCAGACCGGGCGATCGTGCAGATCGTCGCGCTTTCCCCCGAAGGTCCAGCCGTCCGCCGAGCGCCGTTCGCCGCTCATCAGACGCTCAAGACGATCCGCCGCCGCCTGCCGGCGGCCTTCATGCGACCCGTCCTCGAGCCGCGCCGGTTCGATCCTCGCGACCACCCGGTTGTTCTTCGTCACGATGAAGCGTTCGCCGCGCTCCACCCGCGAAATCAGCCGGGAAAACCCCTGATTGGCGTCGCGAACGCTGATCCGCTCCGCCGCTTTTTCGCTTTGCGTCATGCCGGTCAATCCGCGATGTAGCACATATGTAGTACAACCGCCGCCGCCGCGTCAAGCCCCGACCCCGGCGCACTTAATCGTGCGACCAGTCGTCGGCCCCGGAGCCGCCCGGCGACAGGCCGAGCGTGTCGCCGTCGGTCGTGACGCCGAGCCCCAGAACCGTGCGGTTGGCATAGGCGAAATAGGCGGCGACCTGATTGATCTCGACAATCTCGCCGTCGTCCCAGCCGGCCGCGCGCAGCGCCTCGATGTCCGCTTCCCCGATCATCGCCGCCGCCTTCGTCAGTTTGGCCGCATAGTCGAGCGCCGCGGCCTCCCTTGCCGACAGACGCGGCGCCGAAATCGGCCCTCCCCGGACGCCCGCTTCAAGCGCGGCGCGGATCGCGGCCGCGCGCGAATCGTCGCCAAGAAGCCTGCGCAGCCCCGCGTCATGGTGATCGACGCAATAGGCGCAGCCGTTCAGCAGGCTGACGAAAACGCCGATCGTTTCGAGAAACCATTTCGGAATCTTGTTTCCGGCATGGTGAAGGACGTTCTTGTAGAGCGCCATGTGGCCTTCAAGGCTGGCCGGCCGGAGACTATGCGCCGCGAGAATGTTGTCGACGCGCCCGTCCGGCCCCTTGACGCGGGCGTAGAGCGCCGCGAGCCGGCCTTCGGCGCGGTCGGGCGGAATGGTTTTGATGAAGGTCATGCAGACTCCAGGCCGCGCGCAAATTCCGACACCGCGATGCCGTCATAGAGGAAATAATCGGCGTTGACGACGACGCCTTGCGCGTCACGCTCGGTCCGGCGGATGCGAAGCGGGTGGAGGAAGGCGAAGTCGGCGCGGGCGGTCATGCACTCTCCTCGGGAGTCCACATCCGCGCGCCGTGAAGCACACGCTGGATGTTGATATGGTACTCGTCCGGCAAGGAGTAGACGGCGTAATAAGGCATCCCGCGAACGACAAGTTCGCGCGTCCCTTCCAGCCTGCCGGCGCGGCCGAGAAGCGGGAAGGATTCGAGCGTTGCGATCGCGATGAGCACTCGGTCGATTATTCGATCGGCGGCATTCGGATTGCGCTCGGCGACAAATTCATGGATCGCCTTGAGGTCAGCCTTGGCGCGCCGCGAAAATCTAACGTGCATTGAAGCCGAATTCGGCCGCGACCTTTCGGAAATCTTCGTATTCGGCTTTGCCGGCTTCTTCATCGTCGAGCGCCAGCTGCACCTGGCGCCGAAACCACTCGTCGTGCCCCGGAACCGGGGGAACGCCGGTGTCGGTCGTCATTTCTTCCAATGTCGGCGCGCGATCGGCGGTTCTTTCAAGCATGGCTTGATCCTCGTAAGGCGGCGGCGGTTCGGCGAAGCCGGGCGTATTGGAAGGTCGTTCGAGGAGGCGCTTCATGCGCTCCTCGTAAATCTCCTCGCGGTTCCATTTCCAATCGCCGAAATCAGCCTCCGATTTCTTGGCGAGCTCAGCCAGCTCTCGCCGCGCCCGCTTCGCCTCCGGCGATTCTGGCAGATGCGCCGCGGCGTAATTATTGAGAAACTCCCGCACCGCCTTGGCGACGGTCGTCCCATCGAGCGCCGCGCGCTTGCGCGCCGCCGCCAGCACCTTCTCGTCGATCCGGAGGGTCAGGTTTTTCATGCGCACATATTATGTGCATTCCATGAAATCGTCAAGGTTTGGTATCAGGCAACTCACCGTGCCGAGAAAAACGAGTAATTCGAAGCGGACCGTGTGGATGAAAATGACAAACGAAATCGAGCCGCTGATAGTCTTGGCGACAATTATCCTTTCTCTGATCGCGATGACTGAACTGCTCGTCAGGGCGCGACCGCTGAGCGCGGGTCTTTTCGGCCTGACCTTGTCATTATCCGGCCGAGCCAGAGATGGTCGCAAAGGACGGCGCCGATCGCGGGCGCAGTGGTAAATCAATCTGGAATATCCAGCGCGTATCTTCGTTTCAATGTTTTCGAGGTCCCAACCTCGTCTTCATAATCCAAGATTAGCGTAAGATCGCTCGCTTTTTCCCACTCGAAATCAAGCTTAAACTCTCCGGCCTTCAGTTTGATGCAATCTTGAACCAGCACAATTTCCCCTTGACGGTCAGTGACACGAATTAGGAATGCTTTCTCCCCATATTTCGCGAATCCGTCTCGACGAACGCGCGACATTTCGATTAATGCGGTGTAGTCCTGCGTTCCAAGCTCCGATCCGGGAGGGAAAACGCCCGCCTGCGCTGCGCCGCCATATGCAAGGCGACAGTACGGTCGGTCCGTACACGAAGCAAAAAGAAGGATTGCAACCCCCGTCGCAGCAAATTCAAGTCTGGTCATGAGCCACCATCAAACACCTCACGGAATTGTCCTCGGCTGACGGCTCCACCACTCGATTGCCTGCTGAACGGTGTTCCTGACTCCATCGGTAAAGTTTTCATCGATATTGGTTCGCCCAAATGGCAAACGCGGCGGGTCATCGACGCCGCATTCTCGCAGTATTTTGTCCAGAGTTCCCTGACAATCATTCAGCCAAGGGAAATAAATACCGCGTTCCCAACCGCCATGACTCATCACGCAGCTCATAAACTCAGCTTCGGACGTGCCTTCGGGTAACGGTATAGGCTTATGGTAATACTTGTCAGGATTGGCGAATCTGCCACTCGTTTTGCAGGCAAGATTCACTGACAGCGACGCTCCCGGTTTCGGCATTCTCTTGTTTCTGATAGCCCCGCCGTCAGCTTTGTTAGTGACGCTCGGTTTGCTCGTCGGTCTAATGAAAATCATTCGAGTTTATAGACGGGCAGATTCGAATGCGAAGACTGTTAGGATGCCTACCCCACCGCCTTCACAATCTTCCTCGCCGCATCGTCCAGATCGTCCGCCGGGGTGATGGCGAGGCCGGATTGCGCCAGTATCTTCTTTCCCAACTCGACATTCGTCCCCTCAAGCCGCACGACCAGCGGCACTTTCAGCCCCACCGCTTCGACCGCGGCGATGATCCCTTCGGCGATGGTGTCGCAGCGCATGATGCCGCCGAAGATGTTGACCAGTATCCCCTTCACATGGGGGTCGGAGGTGATGATCTTGAACGCCTCGGTCACCTTTTCCTTTGAAGCGCCGCCGCCGACGTCGAGGAAGTTCGCGGGTTCCGCGCCGTAATGCTTGATGATGTCCATGGTCGCCATCGCAAGGCCGGCGCCGTTCACCATGCAGCCGATCGAGCCATCGAGCTTCACATAGGAAAGATCGAATTCCTTGGCGCGCCGCTCATAGTCGTTCTCTTCGCTTTCATCGCGCAGGGCCGCGATATCGGCGTGACGGAAGAGCGCGTTGTCGTCAAAGCCGATCTTCGCGTCGAGAACCCGCAAATCGCCGTCCTTTGTCACGATCAGCGGATTGATTTCGAGCATCGCCATGTCCTTGTCGATGAACGCCTTGTAGAGCGCGCGGGCGAGCTTGCCGCATTGACGGCCGAGATCGCCGTCAAGCGCCAGCGCCCTGGCGATCCGCCGTCCATGATGCGGCATGAAACCGGTCGCCGGATCGATCTCGATGCGGACGATTTTTTCCGGCGCTTCCCCGGCGACTTCCTCGATGTTCATCCCGCCTTCGGTCGAGACGATGAAGGCGATCCGCGCCGTCGCACGGTCGATGAGCGCGGAGAGGTACAGTTCGCGCGCGATGTCCGAGCCGTCCTCGATATAGATGCGGTTGACCTCTTTCCCCGCCTCGCCCGTCTGTTTGGTGACGAGCGTCGCGCCCAGCATCTGCCGCGTAAACGCCGCCGCCTCCGCCGGCGACGTCGCCAGCCGGACGCCGCCTTTCTCGCCGGCTGACTTCTCCTTGAACTTTCCCTTGCCGCGCCCGCCCGCATGGATCTGCGCCTTGACGACATAGAGCGGTCCGGGAAGTGATCTTGCCGCGGCTTCCGCGTCTCTGGCGTCGAGCACCGCAACGCCCTTCGAGACGGCGACGCCAAAGGATTTCAGCAGGTCTTTCCCCTGATATTCGTGAATGTTCATGCCGGCTCCGGATCGCGAATTTGCAATGGCGTTTCGCTTAGCGCATCGGGCGACAAGTTTGCAATGTTTGCCTGCGCGGCGCATCCTTCGCGACGCGCGCAAAGAGGCGCGCTCCTCAGGATGAGGAATTTCTGTGTTGAAACAAGGAAATCCCTCATCCTGAGGAGCGGCCTTCTTGGGCCGCGTCGCGAAGGATGGGCGACGAGGACCATCCGTGCAAAGAACTCCACGATGAGGAGGCCGATTGTTGCAACAAGGACGTTCATCATTCTGAGCCGCGAGCCAAAGGCGCACGTCACGCGAAATCGGCGCCGCCCGTCGAACCTCGCCCAATCAAATCCCATTTGTTGCCGTAAAGATCCGCGAACACCGCGACCTTGCCATAAGGCTCGCTGCGCGGCGCCTCCAGAAAGCGGACGCCTTTCGCCGCCATCCTCGCATGATCGCGGTCGAAATCGTCCGTCTCCAGAAAGAGAAAGACGCGCCCGCCCGCCTGATCGCCGATCCGCGCCGCTTGTTCGGCGGTCGCCGCCTTCGCCAGCAGCAGCGCCGCGCCGGCAAACATTGCAAACTTGTCGCCCGATGCGCTAAGCGAAACGCCATTGCAAATTCGC
>JBGTLL010000136.1:0-32496 GCA_041744115.1 Parvularculaceae bacterium
ATTGGACACGAACCTCGTTCCGTCATGCCTCTTCCGTCATGCTGACGAAAGTCAGCATCCAGCGCCGCGAGGGACTTGCTCGCCATTCTGGACCCTGACTTGCGTCAGGGTGACGTCGTCCTCGATTCCGGGATATTGCTCGTTGCTCTAATCCGCATCGGACACGACCCTCGTTCCGTCATGCCTCTTCCCGTCATGCTGACGAAAGTCAGCATCCAGCGCCGCGAGGGCCTTGCTCGCCATTCTCGACCCTGACTTGCGTCAGGGTGACGTCGTCCTCGATTCCGGGATATTGCTCGTTGCTCTAATCCGCATCGGACACGACCCTCGTTCCGTCATGCCTCTTCCGTCATGCTGACGAAAGTCAGCATCCAGCGCCGCGAGGGACTTGCTCGCCATTCTGGACCCTGACTTGCGTCAGGGTGACGTCGTCCTCGATTCCGGCCCCCCGCGCCGCCAGCTGTTCGCCGGCGGCGTAGCCGCCAGGCGCGTCGATCATTGCGGCGTCTTTTTTATTCTCTCGGACATCGGTCCACACAACCACAAAGACCGGGCCGGCGCATTCGCCGCGACAAGGGCCCGGTAATTGTCCGCCGCGAGGCCGTCATGGCGCAAATAATAGAAGAGCGGCGTCGTCGCCCAGTCATGCCTCCGTACAAGGATCATGTCGTCCGGCCTCGCGCCGCGTCGCGATCGCGGCCATCCCCATCATGCAAGCATTCCCTGACCGATCGGTCAGGGAATGGCGCCGGCGTTCGCCAGATCGGCGAATCCGCGCGTGCAGATACAAGTAAATCGGGGCTTGAAGGCGTGGGGGCGATCCCATATCGTCAGAGTGAAAGGACTATTGGATGAGACGGGCGCGAGGCGTCCGGCGCATCGGCTCTTTGACAATTGAATGATTTGGCGCCGCGGCTTTGCGAAAGCTGCACGCCGGACAAGACGGTGCCGCTCGGGACAAGAGATTCTCCCGTGACGCGAAATCGCGTTCATTTCCATCGTCGCGATTCGAACAGGCGGATATTCCGTACTTTAACGCTGCAAGCCAGGGGATTGGCCAATCGTTGAGACCGCGACGCCTCGGAAAATCCGCCTTAGACGGACAATTGGCGCCCCATTTAAGCGAAATTCGGTCAGCGCGATGCGGGCGCGGCCTGCCTCAGCGCAATGACGCCCGGGCGGCTGGCGCTGACGGAAAGCGTCCCGTCCGAACCGCTGGCGACGACCCCCAGATCGTTCCGCGCGCCGCCTTTTGGCGCAAAACTCAGCGCGTATTGTCCCCGCGGCGCGCCTTCGATCGTGAAAGCGCCGGCCCTGTCGGCGATCACAATGATCGCCACGCTATTGTCGGCGTTGCGGAAGGCGAGGGCGCGGGCGTCCGCCGTCAGCGAACGGGCGTCAAGGCGGACCGCGCCTTCGCGCACGTTGCGAAAAACCTGCGCCATCGCCGCGGCCCCGGGTTTGGGCGTGATCGCGCCATTGCGAAGATCGAGGAGATAGCCCGGCTTGGTTTTTCCCTCGCTGTCCGGCGTCGTTGCGACGCCATATTTCTGCCAGGCGGTCGCATCGGCGACCGTCAGGTCCTGATAGAGATGATCGAGGTTGCCGCCGACAAATTCCAGCATCGCCGTTTCGGCCGCCGCTTTCTTCGCCCGCGCCGCGATTTTTGGAAGAGCGGCGTCAGCACGGGACCAGTCATAACGATGATAGGAAAGGACATCGACAAGCGCGGCCGCCGTCGGGACTTTCGCAAGCGCATCGAAATAGGCGGCGGCTTTTCCGGCCTCGGCGGTCGATGGCGCAATGTATCGCGGCCGGACGCCGCGCGCTGAAAGCCGATGATTAACGGCGACGAGGCCCTTCCCGATGGCGCGCCCATCCCAGCCGACCGTGTTCTCCGGTTCAAGGATGACTTCGAAATAATCCGGCGTGAGGCCGTATTTCGCCTCAAGATGCCTGAATGTCTCGTCGATCAGTTCAGCGAACTCCGCCGGCTCGCCAGCATGTTCCAATGATCCCTGAAGCGGCGTCCATTTGAAATCGACATAGCAGAGGTTGACGATCAGCCTTTCGCCGCGCGCCTCGAGCCTTGCCTTCATCGGCATCAGGAGATTGTCGATATAATAATCGAGCTGGGTGAAATTGTAGCCGCCCGGGTCGGCGCGGCCGGGGTCTGAATTGTCGTTGACCTTCTCGTAGAAATGGCGCTTCAGCGCTTCATACCCGATATCGTCGGCGAAAAACCGCGCCCAGTAATCGACCGGATTCTCCGCCCCGCTCTGGATCTGCAGGCGAATCCGGTTGACGCCGATCTCATCGACAAGCGCCGCCGCGATTTCCTCGCGGTAATCGAGCCAGGAGGCGTCGTAGCGATCGGCGACCTTGTCCATTTCCCACATCCGGGGCGAGACCTCCCAGCCGCGCATGGTCTGGCGGGAGGATTCGGGGTCGATGACGATCCGGTTCTCGCCGGCGGCCGCCGAACAGGCGGCCGCAACGGCGAGGAGACCAAGAGCGGCGAGGCGGCGAACCATGGTTTCCTTCGGATTGCGAAAGCACGACAATAGCGGACATCGTCGGCAAGCGCGATCTCGCGCCGCCGCGGAGATGTGCTGCTTGCGTTAACCTTTTGGGTCGCAGGCTGAAATGGCGTGTCTGGCTTGGACCTTGCTTCCCCGGCGCGTCATTGACCTTGGAGCGCAAACCGGATGAACAAGCCCCTTGAACGGGAATTGACGGCAATTCCAGGGTCTTGCTCCATGCAGAAAGAGCTAGCGGTCGTCGTCCCGGCGTTCAACGAAGCCGCCGCCATCGGCCAGACGGTCGACGCGCTGCGGACGGCGCTCGCCAATGCGAAAATCGACGGCGAAATCGTCATCGTCGATGACGGCTCGACCGATGGGACCGGCGAGGCGGCGGGAGCGACCGGTGTCCGCGTCATCCGGCTCGAGGAAAATTCGGGCTACGGCTATGCGCTGAAGACCGGCATTGCCGCGACGCGGACGAAATTCGTGGCGATCATCGACGCCGATGGAACCTATCCCGCCGACAAGATCGGGGAAATGCTCGAAATCTGCCGCAACGCCGACATGGTGGTCGGCGACCGCGGGACCGCCATGCGCAACGTGCCGTGGATCCGCCGGGGTCCAAAATTTGTCCTCAACACGCTTGCGAACATATTGGCGCGGCGGAAAATTCCGGATCTGAATTCTGGCCTGCGCGTTTTCAAGCGCTCGTCCCTCGAACGCTTCGTGCAGTTGTTGCCGGACGGGTTTTCGTTCACGACGACGATAACGCTCAGCATGATGTGTTCCAATCTCCGGGTCGTCTATACGCCGATCGCCTACGCAAAACGCGTCGGTCAGTCGTCGATGCGGCCGACGGCGTTCTTCACGTTTATCCTCCTTGTACTGAGGATTATCGTGTTCTTCCAGCCGCTTCGCGTGTTCCTGCCGCTCGGAGGCGTGCTGTTTCTTCTCGGGATGGCGAAATTCACGTATGACCTGACAAAGATGAACCTCTCCGAGAGCGCGATCTTCGCGCTGCTCGCGGCGCTGGTCGTTTGGTCCCTCGGGCTCATTGCCGACATGATTTCGCGGCTGCATCTGCGCCCGCGCCAGATCGACGACTGAGATGGCGGGTTCTTCCACAAAGTCCGCCGCGAAGAGCCGGGCGACCGGCTTTCTTCGCATTGGCGTCTCCGCGCTCATCCTTATCGTCATTTTGCGGTTTGTTCCCGTGGGTGAACTCTTCGCGCGCATGAGCGCCATCTCGCCGATGTTGTGGCTCGGCGTCTTCGGCGCGTTTCTTGCCGGGCATGCGCTCGCCGCGGCGAAATGGCGCTGGATGATCGGCGGCGCGGTCAGCTATCCGCGCGCCCTGAAAGCGCATTTCGCGGGGATCGCCGCAAATCTCGCGCTGCCGGGCGTCGCCGGCGGCGACCTTGTCCGGGCCGGCCTCGTCATGAAGGGATCGGAAAGAAAAACCGCGCTGGCGATCGGCTCGCTAGCGGACCGCCTGATTGACACGGCGGCGCTGCTCGTCATCGCGGCGATCGGCGCGATCTGGGTCGGCGTCAGCGCCGGCGTCGATCCTGTCGGCCTTGGTTTGGTCGCGGCCTCGGTGATCGCGGCCGGCGTCGTTGGCGTTGTTTATCTTTCTCCCTTGGCGGGGCTGATGCGCAAGACGGCGCCGTCGGGAAAAATTGGCGCGCTCCTCGGCAATGTCGCTGACGCGCTCGAAGGGATGGCCGAGCGCCGCGGCATGCTTCTCGCCTGCGCGCTGTTGTCGATCGGCATACAGTTTGTCTTTGCGCTGATGAATGGCGTGATAGCCCATAATCTGGGCGCGGGGACCTCGCTGGCCTCGTGGGTGTTCGCCTGGCCGCTCGCCAAGATCATCGCGACCTTGCCGATCAGTTTCGGCGGCATCGGCGTTCGCGAGGCGAGCCTTGCGGGCCTGATGACGCCGATGGGATATGAGGTCGCGGGCGTTGTCGCCGCCTCCCTGGTCTGGCAAACCATCCTGATTGCCGGAGGCGGCGTCGGCGCTTTTGCCCAATTGTTCGGAAGACGGCGCGACGCCGTTGGCGCTGAGGCGAGCCATGGATGACGCGCAACTCAGGACGCAGACGACGAGAACTTCCGGCGCCGATCGCCCGCGTATCGCAATCCTCGGCGGCGGGCCGGCGGGCCTCGGCGCGGCCTGGCGCATCGCGAAAGAAGGCAAAGCGGCGGTCGAGCTGTTTGAAGCCGGCGCCGGTGTCGGCGGCAACGCCGGCAGCTTCGAGGCCGACGGCATTCACTGCGACTACGGGAGCCATCGCCTTCATCCGGCGTCGGATCCCGGCATCCTTGCCGACATAAAGGCGCTGCTCGGCGACAGGCTTTTGTTGCGGCCGCGCCACGGCCGCATTCGCCTGAAGGATTCCTGGATCCATTTTCCGTTGAAGCCGGCCGATCTCGCGACGCGCCTGCCGCCAACATTCGCGGCGTCGCTCTTTTTCGACGCGGCGACGGCGAAACTTCGGGCGCCCAAACCCGACATCGAGACATTCGGCTCGGTGTTGCTAGGCGGCCTCGGCAGGACGATGTGCGAGAGTTTCTATTTTCCCTACATGAAGAAATTGTGGGGTCTCGGCCCGGACGACCTCGCGCCAACGCTTGCGAAACGGAGAGTGTCCGGAAGTTCTCTTCCCAAATTGATGCGCAAGATTTTCGCATCGCTTCCCGGCCTCAAATCGCCGACCACCGGAAAATTCTATTATCCGCGCGGCGGCTATGGCGAAATTTCGGACCGAATCGCTGACGCGGCGAAAAACGCTGGCGCGATTATCCGTCTCAACTCGCGAGTCGAAGGCGTTGAGATCGCGGATAACCGAGTCCGGTCGGTGTCAGTCAAAACCGGCGACGTGACGACGCGCCACGACGTCGATGCGGTCTGGTCGACCCTGCCGCTGACGATGCTCGTCAAAGCAGCGGGGAACGCGGCGCCCGAAACCGTCCTTAACGCCGCGAGGGCGATCCGTTTCCGCGGAATGATCCTTGTTTATCTCGTGCTTGAGACGGAACAGTATACGGAATTCGATGCGCATTATTTCCCCGAGATCGAGATTCCGATATCGCGATTGTCGGAACCAAAGAACTATTCCGCCGCGACCGAGCCAACCGGGTTGACCATCCTCTGCGCGGAACTGCCCAGCGATCCCGGCGATCAATACTGGTCGATGGACGATGCCGCGCTAGGCGATGCGCTTTATGCGTGGCTCGGCGCCTGTGGCCTGCCGCGGTCGGCGAAAATTCGTCGCGCGTTCACGCGCCGCCTGTCTCATGCTTACCCCGTCTATGACCGCGATTATGAAATGCATTTCACGAGGCTCGATGACTGGATTTCTGGCATCGACGGTCTCTTGACCTTCGGGCGGCAAGGACTGTTTGCCCATGACAACACGCATCATGCGCTCGCCATGGCCTACGGCGCCGTCGATTGTTTGAATGAAGGCGCCTTCGACAGCGCGAGATGGACGCGCTATCGTGAAGAATTCCTGTCGCATGTTGTCGAGGATTGACGCCATGGCGAAGACCGTCGCTTCAGTGCCAATTCTGACCTATCATTCAATCTCCGATGGCGGCGGGCCAACCAGTCTGCCGCTGGCCGTGTTTCGCGCGCAGATGCAAACTGTCGCGGATCTCGGCGTTGATGTTGTCGGCCTCGACTGGATCGAGCGATGGCTGCGCGGCGAGGCGGCGCCCGTCCGTCCCGCGATCGTTATTACCTTCGACGACGGATTTGGCGATTTTGCGGAAGCTGCTTACCCTGTTCTCGACCGGCATAAATTTCCCGCCAGCGTGTTCGCGCCGACTGCGGTTGTCGGCGGCGCGGAAACCTGGGCCGGTGCGTCCGATTCGCGCCGGGCGCTCATGGACTGGCGCACGATCCGCGCGCTGTCTGACGCTGGCGTATCGTTCGGCTCTCATGCGCGCACGCACAAAGACCTGACGACGCTTACCGCGGTCGAACTTGAAGACGAACTCTCCGGGAGCCGGCGGGAACTTGAAGAGCGGATTGGGAAGGCCGCGACGCATTTCGCTCCGCCCTACGGCCGCAGCAATCGCGTGGTCCGGCATGCGATTGCAAAACACTATCAGCTGTCGGTAGGCGTACGACTCGATGTAGCCAGGCGAACCGATCCGATATTCGATCTCCCGCGAGTCGAGATGCATTACTATCGCGACATCAAACGCTGGCGAGCCTTCCTTGAAAACGGTGATGCGTTCTATTTTCAGGCGCGACGCGCTGCTCGAACGCTGCGCGAAGGCGCATTCAGCCTCTCGCGCCGTCCGACGCACTAGGAGAGATCGTGGCCAACGCCAGCTCGGACAGTTTTCTGCTACGACTCGCGAGGAAGGTTCTCCCGCAGACCGCGCGCGCCGGCGTCGTTCATGCGCAACGCAAATACGGCCTGAATTGGCCGCGCACCGGACAGGTCAAACTGGCCGACCTCCGCCGCTTGACGCCGATCAGCGCCATCTTCGGCATGGATCGCGGCCAGCCGATCGACCGGTATTATATCGAGGCTTTTCTGAAGTCGCACGGCGCGGACATCAAGGGTCGCGCTTTGGAGCTCGGCGATGCGACCTACATCAAGCGGTATGGGTCCGCCGTCTCCAGAATTGACGTCCTTCATGTCGTTGCGGGAAATCCAGAAGCGACGATCATTGCTGATCTAACGGATGCGGACCATATACCCTCCGACGCCTTTGACTGCATCATCTTCACGCAGGCTCTGCAGATGATTTACGACAAAAGAGCGGCGATGCGGACACTCTACCGGATCTTGAAACCGGGCGGCGTTATCCTGATGACGACGCATGGGACGAGCAAGATCGCGCGCCGACTCGGGCGTGATGATTGGGGCGAGTATTGGCGCCTGACCGCGCAAGGCGTCAACGCGCTGGTCAAGGACGTTGCGCCGCCGGCTGAACTGCAAATCACCAGCTATGGCAACGTTCTCTCGGCCGCGTCTTTTTTGTACGGGCTGGCGGCTGAGGACCTCCATCGCAGGGAGCTTGATGCGCAGGATGAGGATTTTGAAGTCGTGCTCGGCGTCCGGATCCGCAAACCCGAGACGGCGAATTGATGGCCATCGACCGCTTTCGCGCGATCACGCTGCTCGACACATCGGTTTCCTCAACCAATGTCGGCGACGAAATCATCATGGAAGCCGTCCGAAATCAGCTCGCGCCCGTTTTGGCCGGCAGTTATGTGAATCGCGTCGCCAGCCACGAAAAAATGTCGGCGAAAAGTCGCGGCATGATCTCGAAGTCAGATCATGTCATCGCCGGAGGGAGCAATCTGC
Source organism: Parvularculaceae bacterium (assembly GCA_041744115.1). Classification (GTDB taxonomy): domain Bacteria; phylum Pseudomonadota; class Alphaproteobacteria; order Caulobacterales; family Parvularculaceae; genus Amphiplicatus. Next base: position 7,859 of record JBGTLL010000136.1, read on the forward strand.
TAAGTTCCCATATCGGATTGCGCTCCGTCTGGAAGCTGTCGGCGCTCGACGCAGGGCTAGGCCGAAAATTCGTCATGATGGGCGTTGGCTGGTATCATGATCAGGGCGCGCCTGACCCCTACACAAGCTGGCTATACAAGGCGATTTTCGCGCAGGACAAACTTCATTCCGTTCGCGATAGTTATTCGAAAGAAAAGCTCGAAGGTTTGGGCTTCAGCAATGTCGTCAATACCGGATGCCCTACGCTGTGGGAATTGCCGGCCGACATCAACGAGGCGGTTCCGAAGAGCAAGGCGCGCAATGTCATCACGACACTCAACACCTATATGAGGGACAGGGATGCGGATGCAAAGCTGCTGACCCTGCTGCAGAAGAAGTATGACTGTGTGTTCGCGTGGGTGCAGACGTACACAGACCAGGATTACCTGAGAGCGCTATTTCCCGAGGTTGAGCTTATTGCGCCCAGTCTCGCCGCATATGACAAGATTCTGGCGGGCGATCTCGACATCGATTATGTCGGCAATCGCCTTCATGCCGGAATCCGGGCGCTGCAAAAACGGCGCAGGGCGATCATTATCGAAATCGACAATCGCGCGCGGGAAATGGGACGGGATTTTAGCTTGCCAACAGTCCCGCGGACTGAATTCGCGGCGCTGGAGGCGATGATTGATCGGCCTTCTAAATTAAGTGTTAGCTTGCCGCGTTGCAAGATCGAACGCTGGCTTGGACAGTGGCGATAGTCGGTTGCACATGGAGTCCAATTCCACCAAACACGCCGGCTTTAGCAGGGAAACGACGGCAATCGTCGCCATCGTGGCGATTGCGACCGCGCTGCGGCTCATCAATCTCGACGCGGGACTTTGGTACGACGAGGCCTTGACCGTGGCGCAATCAGTCCGCCTTCCGCCCGCTGATCTTGTGACAACTTATGGGTCCCTCAACAATCACGTCCTTTACACGTGGCTCGCAAAAGCGTGTGTCGCCGCGTTCGGAGAGAACGCCTGGTCACTGCGCGTTCCCGCGGTAGCTTTCGGGGTCGCTTCAATTGCCGCCGCCTGGTTGCTGTTTCGTGAAACGGGTTTTCGATGGGCCGCGATTGCCGCCGCGGCGCTGCTCGCGGTTTCCTACCACCACGTTTGGTTCTCACAGAATGCCCGCGGCTATACCGGCCTCCTGCTATTCACGACATTGGCCGGCTTTGCCCTCCTTCGCGCCTTGACGACGCGCGTGCGCGCCTGGTGGTTCGCCTATGCTGCATGTTTTGCGGTGTCGTTGCTGATTCAATTGTCGGCGGCATTTCTCCTTGCCGCGCAGGGGCTGGTGGTTCTCCTCCACGGCGCTTTCGTTGCCCGAAAACAGGCGGGAACGACGTTCGTGGGTTGGCTCACCGGACCAATGATCGGTTTTGGAGTGGGAAGCGTCATCGTCCTTGCGGCATTTGCGCCGATGATCGGCGGAATGATCGAAACATTTGCGTCGGTCGCCCGTCCCGATCAGGCTCCGGCCGGAGAAGTTGCGGAGTGGAAAAACCCGATCTGGACGATCCTGGAAACTGTCCGCAGCTTTGGCATGATAGGCGCCGCGATCCCCGTCGCGATGATTTTTGCCGGCATTGGCGTCTGGCGGATGGCTCGCGCGGCGCCATGGATTGCCGCCCCATATCTGATCCATATTCCTTTGACGCTGGCGCTGCTCTCGGCGCTCTCGATGCGCATCTGGCCGCGATATTTCTTCGTCGACATCGCGTTTCTGGCGGCCGCCGTCGTGATCGGCGCCTTCGCGTTTGCCGAGTTCTTCGCGCGCCAAACAAGACTGAAAGATCGGTTGGGCCTTGGCGCATCAACGTTGAAGATTGCCGGCGTTGCAATTATGGCGGGCGCCGCTCTTCCGCTTCTCGTTCGGAACTACGAGCATCCAAAGCAGGATTTTGAGGGCGCATATGCGCAAATCGAACAGCTGAGCGCCGAGGAAGATCAGGTAACAACACTTGGCCTTGCGGGCGTCTATTTTCGAGAATATCGCCGCCTCGACTGGCCGGCGTTTTCGTCGTCCATTGAGTCGGGACGGCGGACGCCGAGCCACGGGCGGCTGTGGGTCGTCACCGCGTTTCCTTCCCACACGCGCGCGAATTTTCCAGATGAGCAGGCAATCCTCGACGCCGAGTTCGAGTTGATTGCAACATTTGAAGGCACATTGTCAGGGGGCGACGTCTCGGTCTTTCGGTCGCGCAATCCGTGAACGATCTGTCCAACTCTTCCGGTATGCCTCCAGACAAGCGCGTTCCGCCAAGATTCGGACGGCTGATCGACGACTTTATCGTGCTTGCCGCCGGCCAGGTTGTTTCCAAAATCTTCGGCTTTCTCGCTTTTGCCCTGCTCGCGCGGAAATTGACAGTCGAAGATTACGGCGCGGTCGAAACCGCGGTTGGAATGGCGGCGATCGGCGCGGTTGCGCTCGAACTTGGCACTGGCGCAGTCGGGGTCCGGCGGATCGCGCAAAAGGAGTGCAGCCCGGCGAATGTTCTTGGATCCGTAATTTCGGCGCGACTGGTCGTGGCCGTTGTGGCGGCGCCCGCCCTCGCATTATTTTATGTTGTCATGACAAAGTCCGAAGCGTCCGACGGACTATTCTGGCTTTACGCAGCGAGCCTTTTTGCGATTCCGTTTAATCACAACTGGTTTTTCCAGTCGCGAGAAAGAATGACGATTGCCGGCTTCGGACAAACGCTGAAGATGGGTGCTTTTCTCGTATTGATAATCTTGTTTGCTCCCGGACGAAATGGCGTCGCTCACGTCGCTTACGCCGAATTGATGGCAGCTGGCCTGATGGCGAGCTGGTACTCAGTTCTCGCTTTTCGCGCGCTCCAGCCAATGAGACCGCATTACAGCCTTGCGGCGGGCGGCGTTTTGCTGCGCGAAAGCGCGCCCCTCGGAACCTCCGCTTTTGTGAACGCGCTTGCGCAATACCTGCCTGTTCTCATCGTTGCAACCGTCGCAAATGATGTCGAGACAGCAAAATTCGGCGCCGCGCAGCGCCTGCTGCTCTCACTCATCACGTTCAGCTTCGTCTATTATTTCAACCTATACCCGCTCATCGCGCGACGACTTGTCGATAATCCGGAAGCTTTGCGCCGCCTCCTCTCGGCGTCGGTGCGCGTAACGGCCTGGGCCGGCGTCCTGCTGGCCGCCATGTTGTGGGCGCTCGCGCCGTTAATCATGCGGCTGATATTCGGGAAGGATTTTGAGTCGGCTGGTTCCGAGTTTGGGATTCTTGCGTGGAGCGGCGCCTTGATCCTCGCCTCCGGCAACGCCCGTTGGCTTCTGGTAGCCGGCAACAGACAGGGGTCGCTGCTCGTGGCCCAACTCGCCAATGCCGGCATTGTCATAGGCTTTTGTTTCGTCCTGACGCCGATTTTCGGCAGCGTCGGGGCGGCGCTCGCGTGCAATCTGGGCGCGCTCGCGCTTTGGATTGTCGCGCACCTGCGGACAAGGGGCCTAACGGTCCGGCCTTCGCTCGCCGGTAATCTGCCGGCCGCGTTCGCCGCGCTTGCAGTCATCGCGGCATTGACTATCCTGCAACCGAATATCTGGTCCGGCGTCGCCATCGCCGTGGCGATAGTAGGCTCCGGAATGGCGCTCGATCGCCGGTTTCCTGCATCGCTGAGGGAGCTTGCGAACGCGAAGTCCGCGAGCTGACCGCCACGCCTTTCTGCTTATTGCGATGGTGCAAGAATTGCTTAACGGTAACGGCCCAATCGCGATTTTAAGGTTAGACATGCCGACCATTTCGAGATCAGACAATGATAAGCCGGACGCCGCCAGGATATTATCGAGCGGCGCCTATTGCATACTCGATCGATGCGCATCGCACGAAGACGTCTACCCGGTCGTTTGCGAAGCCTTCTTTGCCGGTGTCGCCGCGCTTGCCGGCGGCGACGCTGAAAAGGCGGTCCGCCGCGACGGGCTTGCAATGCTGCATAGGCACTTTCCGACGGAAAAGGTGCTGCTTCTCGAAGAGCGCGTACGGCTCAATCTTAGGGAAGCGCTTTACTACTGGAGTTACCGCGTCGGGAAAGAAGACCTCGGTCTCGATCACCCTTTCTATATCGATCATCTGATCGTCATCCGGATTCACTTTCCTTACGACGTGGCGAAAAAGGCGAAAGCGGCCGAACGCCCAAGGCGGTCACCGGCCGATTTTCTCGACCACGCGACCTCGGCCATCCGGAACCCTCGTATTCTCGTCAATCAGGCATCGCGCGCGATTCGTCGGCCGCGCCAGAACTCCGCCTATGATCCAGAACAGTTTCACGGCGCATTGACGAAGCCGGCGCGCGCGCATGGCGCGCATATCGACACCTGGTACGGACATTCGTTTGACGGCATCAATCTCTGGTGGTCAATCGACGGCGTGACTGTCGATAACACTGTCATCCTCTATCCTGACATGTTCGCGAGGCCAATAACCTATGATGTGAAGAGCATGTATTTGGCCAACGGCCAGCAAATGTCGGAGCCGCACCAAGTCGATCTGAAGCCCGGGCAATTGCTGCTCTTCAATCCCGAAATGCTTCATTCAACGCAAGTCAACATCTCGGACAAGACGCGCGTCGCGCTGACGACACGGATCAACCCGCACAAACCGAAATTCAATGCCGAAGCGCCTTTCAATTTTGAGCACTGGCACAATTCGCGCGACCTCGAACGCCGCCGGTTCAAGGCGCTCGATGTGTTTCCCGCCGGCCGTCACCGCGGTGCGCCCTCCTATGAGATGCGCCCCAAGCTTGAACGGCGGCTGACGACTGTGTTGGCGGCAGCCCACGGTTTTGAAAACGGGCCCGCCTGCTCATCGGCGGATCTGGTGGCCGGGCGCAAGGTCGCAGTCGACTTTACAAATGCGAAATTGATCCTGTGGCGCGAGTCCTCAGGCGAAATAAAAGCCTACTCGCGCCTATGCCCGCATGTCGGCGTTGACCTCGCCGACGGGTGGCACGACAACGTCGTCGTGAATTGCCCGGGTCATGGACTGCGCTTTTCCTGGCGCGACGGACGTTCGAACTGCGACTCGTTCAAGCTCAAAGTATTTGCTGCCGAAGAGCGCGACGGTCAGGTGTTTGTTAGTCAAATCTTGAAGCGCGAAGCGGCGGATGCAGTGTGCGCGGCAAGAGCATAGCGGGCGCGTTCAAGGACGCCGCAAGCCCATATCCCAAAACGCTGCGCAGATTGCATCTGGCGATCGTCGGTTTTGTCATCGTTCTCGCCGTGACCGGCTTCATGATCTATTTCCGCAAGCCGCTTGGTCTCCAGGAATTGAAGCTGAAACTTGTCTTCGTCCATGCCGTTATCGCCTATTTCTTCCTGGCGATCCTTGCGGCGCGCTTCTATCTTGGCCTATGCGGCGGCGACGCGCTCGGGTTGAAGCGGACTTTGCCGCGTGTCAGCGACATACGCAGGCTCGTTTCTATCGACGCGGCCGGAGGGAGCCGCATCAAGTTCGCCGGGCGTTCTCCGCTCAGCCGAACGATTGCCGGCGTCCTCTATGCTGTGATCGCGATCAATGCGACGACAGGTCTGGTTCGGGCGGGGACGGATTTATATTTCCCGCCGTTCGGCCATTTCGTTCGCGGCTATGTCGTGGAAGCAGGCGTGGAGCCGGCGCTGGTGAAGCCATCCGAGCGCGACTACGTTAACAAACCCCGTTTCGCATTGGTCAGCCGTGCGAAAATCCCGTTTGGAAAGGTTCACATCTACGGCGCTTTCGTTATTATCGGCATCGCCTTCGCACACGCGCTCGGCGTTGCGGCGACGGAATGGTCCGCGCCGAATGATCGCGCCGCGCGCGGACGGGCGCGCCTCATGCTGTTCGGGCCGCGGCGATGAGCGCCCTGAGGATCGCTCTCATCAATACATTTTATCCGCCCTACAATTTCGGGGGAGACGGCGTGTATGTGCGCCGATTCGCGCATGCATTGGCGCGTCGCGGCTGCGACGTTCATGTTCTCCACGACACGGATTCCTACAAAGCGCTTGCGTCGAGGCCGCTCGGCGCGCTTTTTCCGCTGGAAGAACCGCCTGGCGTGACCGTTCGGGGCCTCGACAGTCCGCTCGGGCCGATGGCAAGCGTCATCACCCATCAAACCGGACGTCCGCTCGCCAACCGCGCCACGCTCGCGGAGTTTTTCAGCGAAGAATTTGATGTAACGCATTTTCACAATGTGTCGCTTGTCGGCGGACCCGGCATCCTTTCAATGGGATCGGGCATTCGCCTTTATACCGCGCACGAGCACTGGCTAGTCTGTCCGACTCACATTTTGTGGAGGCACAATCGCGAAGTCTGCGACCGGCGTGAATGCGCCAAATGCCAGATCATCCACCGTCGCCCGCTGCAGCTGTGGAGGTCCACTGATTTGCTCGAGCGACAGGCGCAACACATCGACGCCTTCATCGCGCTTAGCCAATCGAGCGCCGATAATCACAAGCGTTTCGGTTTCCCTTTTGATATGCGAGTGTTGCCGACTTTCCTGCCCGACGACGGCAAGCCCTTGGTGCGCCGCGAACCGTTCAATGGCGGTCGTCCATACGCGCTTTTTGTCGGCCGTCTTGAAAAGATCAAAGGGCTTCAGGACCTGATACCGGCATTTCGGGAAAGCCGGGCAGTCGATCTTATCGTTGTCGGCGAGGGCGATTATGGCGAAAAGCTGCGTAAACTTGCAGCCGATGCGCCAACCATACGATTTCTCGGTCGGATCGCGCCGGATAATTTGGGGTCGATCTACGCCGGAGCTGCGGCGGTCGTGCTGCCGTCCGTTTGTCTTGAAGTCTTTCCCCTTGTTGCTCTTGAGGCTTTGCGCGCGGGCGTTCCGATCATCGCCCGCAATCTCGGCCCTTTCCCCGAGATCATTGCCCGGAGCCGCGCGGGATTCCTGTTCGACAGCCCGACGGAAGCCCACGAAGCCGCCGTGCGCCTCGCCGACAACGAGGGATTGCGCGCCGAACTCGGTGCAAGAGGGAGAGCGGCCTTTGACACGCATTGGAGCGAGAAGATCGCGTTCAGCGCGTATTTTGACCTGATTGCCGAGAAAGCGGACGCGCGAGGACTTCGCGCCATGGCGGAAAGAGCCCGGAAACTTGCGTCATTTTAGGACATTTTGCGCTTGGATGGCACAGCCCTTGCTGCTTAAAACGGCTAACTGACGAGGAGTTAAGCCATGAATGTCGGCCACAAGATCGAAGCCAATAACGCCGGCTGGAACTTCGGCGGCGATGTCGCGGACACGTTCGTGGACCATATCCGCCAGTCGGTGCCGATGTATGAGGAAGGCCACGATCTGGTCTGTCAGTTCAGCGATTACTTTGTATCGAACCACAGCGCCTGCTACGAAATCGGAGTTTCGACCGGCGAGCTGATGAAGAAACTCGCCGTCCACAACAAAGGCAAGCCGCAAGCGCGTTGGGTCGGAATCGACACCGAAAAGCCGATGATTGAAAAGGCGAAAAAACATTGCGCGGGTATCGAAAATATCGAACTCCAAGTCGATGACATTCGCACCTTTGATTTCGAGCCGGCGGACTTCATCGTCTCATATTACACGATGCAGTTCACGCCGCCCCGTCACCGCCAGGAAATTTTCGACAAGATCTATGCGGCCCTTAACTGGGGCGGGGCGTTCGTCATGTTCGAGAAAGTGCGGGGGCCGGACGCGCGCTTCCAAGATATCTGCGCGTCGCTCTACAACGATTTCAAAGTGCGTCAAGGATTTTCGCCGGACGAGATACTGTCAAAAACGCGGAGCCTGAAGGGCGTCCTCGAGCCGTTCTCGACAGAAGGAAATCTCGGCCTTTTGCGCAGGGCGGGGTTTTCCGACATGATGACAATCTGCAAATACATCTGCTTTGAAGGCTTTCTCGCCATCAAGTGAATCCATGAGCGCGGCATTACTTTGAAATGAAGTCGGGTACGCCCGCGGCGGAAACCAACACGATGTCGATCAGCGTCATTGTTCCGGCCTTTAACGCCGCCAACTATCTGAGGCTCTCGCTGCCTCCTCTGATGGCGATGCGTGACCGCGGCGAGATTGCGGAAGTCATTGTTGTCGATGATTGTTCGCCGGACGCGAGCACCTTTGAAACCGCCCAAAAATTCGGCGCGACCGCCCTCCGGATGGAGCAGAATGGCGGGCCGGGCGCCGCGCGCAATTGCGCCGCCAAACAAGCCGTCGGCGAAACACTCTGGTTCGTCGATGCCGACGTTGTTGTTCACGACACCGGCGCTGCGCATGTCAAAGAAGCGCTTGCCGACCCCGGCGTATCGGCGGTTTTCGGCTCGTATGATCGCAATCCGCCCGCCCGAAACTTCGCTTCGCAATATAAAAACCTCGTCCACCGCTATTATCATCAACGGGGAAAAGTTGATTCCGACACTTTCTGGTCGGGATGCGGCGCCATTCGGAAATCCGTGTACATCGAACTCGGCGGGTTTGACGGCGCGCGCTATGGACGGCCGTCGATCGAAGATATCGAGTTCGGGTTTCGCATGCGGCGGGCGGGCGGGTCGATCAGACTGGCCCATGGGCTCTTGTGCACGCATCTGAAGCGCTGGACGCTGCGGGAAGTCGTACGCACTGACATTTTTCAGCGCGCGATTCCATGGTCGCAGCTCATTTTGTCCGGAAGCGGAATGAATAATGATCTCAACGTTTCGGCGACGGAGCGCTACAAGGCAGGCGTCGCCGGGCTTTGGTTCGCGAGCATCGCCGCCAGCCTTCTTCCCGGGCTATGGCCGGCGGCGCCTGTCGCGGGCGTCGTGTTGACGGCGGCGGTCGGACTTCTCAATCGCGATCTTTTCGGTTTTTTCCGCGGCAATCTCGGTGTCGCCTTTGCCATTGTCGCGACCGCCTATCACCAAGTCTATTACGTTTATAGTGCGGCCACTTTCTCTGTCTGCGCTCTCGGCTATCATTTCGGCGGAAAGAAGGAGTCCGGGGGTCGCATCGACCACGGCAAGCCCGCGACGTGAACCAGAGCGCGGTATCCATTCGTTCATCCATTCATTGAAACCCGCGGAGAACAGAAATAAGGTTCGCCCCTTTTGGCGGCTGAACATGGACGGCTCAGTGGATCAGTTCGAAACTGCAAAGCGTGAATCTGCAATTTTGTCCGATTTTCGATCGTCATTCTTGCTGGTCGCTGCGATCTTTGTCGCGTCGGTGGCGGCGTACTGGCACGGATTTGGGCCAGGAGACTCCGAACGATACGTACGCGCGGCGCTTGATTGGCTCGAGAACGGCTTTCATCTCGGCGAGACCCATTGGGCGCTCCGTCACCCTTTCGTTCTACCCATTGCGGCGTCATTTTACGCCTTCGGGGTCAGCGAGTTTTCCGCGACATTACCAAACATAGCCTATGCCGCGGCGCTGACGGCGATTACCTACTATTTTTCGCGCAGGTACCTGGGGAAAGTCGAAGGGACAATCGCGACGGCGTTTGTTGCGACGTCCGCCTTCCTTGTCGCCAGACCGCTTGAACTCGAAGTTTACGGCGCCGAAATATTTTACGCGGCGCTTGCGTGCTGGCTTTTTGTAGCCGCGAGCAGTGAACGGCGGCGGTACGTTTTGTTGATGGCGACAGGCGTTGCGGCGGGACTTGCTTGGGCGATACGTGAGCCAACCCTTTATCTGATGCTGGTCTTCGGCGCACTGACTCTTTGGTCGCGAAAGGATTTCTGGCGCTCTGCGTTGGCGCTGGGAGTCGGGTTCGTTTTGATTATCGCGATTGAATGGCTTTTCTACGCCATCGCCGCGGGCGATCCGTTCTATCGGTATCGGATAGACCTTGGTCACCGGACGACCGGCCAGGAGATCACGATCAGCGGGGATGACGCGACGGTTCTGAACACGATTATCAGGCCGCTCAAGGATTTATTGTCATATCCAACGACGACGCCGTTCCTTGTCATCGCGATTTTTTGGGTCTGGTTTCTGGGTTGGCGAACAATTTTAGAGCCGCCGGCGCGCCGGAAGGCGATCATCGTCTTTGGCGCGATGTCGCTGGCGGCGGTCCCGATTTGCGCTTACGCCTTTAACCTGTCATTCCCACGTTATTATCCGATACTCACCTACGCGATTTTTCTGGTCCTCGCCATGGCGACGGTCGAAACAGGGCGTCGCCACGGTCGCTTGGCGGCGATCACGATGGCGACGGGCATTACGTTTCTAAATGCGGCCGCCGCCGATTTCAGCCGCTATAATGAATATGCCGAAGCGCGGTTTCTCGCCGAGTTCGCGGCGAGATCCGCAGAGCCGATCGCCGCCGACCCGCTAACGGCAAGCCGCGCGCGGTACCAGCTGATGCTTCGCGGCTTTGACGCGCGGGAATCGTCAAGGCGCATTGTGATGACAAGTTCCCCGATCTTGGGCGCGCTCTATTTCAAATCGCACGTGGTCCGGGGGCGCGATTCGAATTGGTGCCCGCTTGAAATCGTCGATGTCCGTCCGACAAACTGGACGCATTTTATTCTGCGAGCGACCGGTCTCGACAAGATCGCTGGCGCAAAAATTCGATCGGTGACGGCCAAGCCCGAGCCGGTGGCGATTGTCCGGGTCCTGGAGAGGCCCTCGGCGATCGACCCGAAAACCGGTCGGGCGTGCATTTCAGGCGCCGAAATTTAAGCGCGCGAGCGGCATATTGACGTCCCGCCCAGACGCTCTGGATGAAGGCCAATCAGGCGGCGGCGCTCGATCGCGCCTTTTCGCGCTCTGACTTGATTTCCGCGGCCTCGCCTTTTTCCGAGACCGTGAAATCTTCATGATAGGAACGCTCGACATTGACGTTCCAGATATCGTGGCTTTCGCCGAGGATATTGCGAGCCGCCAGCATGGCGGTAAGCATAGAGTGATCCTGGTTGTTATAGCGATGCATGCCGTTGCGGCCGACCGTCTGGAAATTCTCGAGACCGATGATCCAGTCCTGAACGATGTCAAGCGCCTCGCGATACTCGCCGTCGTAGACGGGATACGCTTTCGGCTGACGGATAACGGTGCCGTCAACGACGTTGGTCTGCTTTGCGAGGCCGAGATATTCCAGTTCGCGTGACGCCTGCTTGATCAGATCCTCGTTCGAACTCGTCCACAGCCCGTCGCCTTCGTGACAGAAATATTCGAGGCCGATCGAGGCTTTGCTGGCGTCCGGCACCATGTCGGGCGACCACGAGCGAAAATTCTGTATACGTCCGACCTGAACCTCCGGGCTGTGAATGTAGATCCAGTTGTCGGGAAACGGATCCGGGTGATCGAGAATGAGCGTCACAATCAGGAAGTCGCGGTATTTCAGCCGTTCGGCGGCTCGGACGACGTGCGGCGGCGGCGGCGGGTCGAACGCGTTGACGAGATCCTTCAGGGCCATCGAATTGATAAAGTGATCAGCGCGGACGCGATAGTTTTTCCTCTTGCCGCCAGCATATTCGGCGACTTCAATCGCTTCGATCCGGTTGCCGGCGCGGATCACCTTGGTGACGGCGCTTTGCATGCGGACCTGGCCGCCTTGCGCGCGCACTTTATCGCGAAAGCGCTCCCACATCTGGCCCGGCCCAAGGCGCGGGTATTCAAACTCGTCGATCAGGCTTGTCGTGTCATTGGCGCCGGTAAGCGCATTCAGCACCGCTTTGGTCAATGACAGATTTTTGATACGCTGGGCGGCCCAGTCGGCTCGAATTTCTGTACACGGAATACCCCAGACTTTTTCAGTATAGGATTTGAAAAAGTGCTGGAACAGCCGGCGCCCAAACCGGTTCGTCACCCACTGTTCAAAATTGTCTTCCTCCAGGAACGGGCTTACCTGCCATTTGAAATAGCTGAGCATGATCTGCATGGCTTCAACAGGCCCCATGTTCGAGAGCGCGTTAAAAATCTTCAGCGGATAATCGTAGTATTTTCCCCGATAAAAAATGCGGCTCATGCGCGGACGCAGGACGAAATCGTCGCCGCCGACTTCATGCCAGAGAGCCTCGACTTCCTTGACCTTGGTGAAGAAGCGGTGCCCGCCGATGTCGAAGCGGAACCCCTTGTAGCTCTCGGTCCGCGCGATTCCGCCGACGTCGTCTGACGCCTCAAAGACGAAAGCCCTGTACGCCTTGTTCTGTTTTTGCAGTTCGTAGGCGGCCGTCAGTCCGGCGGGTCCCGCGCCGATGACGGCGACGGAATTGTTCCCGGCGTCTTCGACCGGCAGGATTGAGGCGCTCGTGTTTGTCATCTGTTTCCTGAAAGGATTGACCGGCGCGTTGCGGTCATTGGCGGCGGAGTCTTCAATGCGATGAACGGCCGTGATCTTTTCCGCCGCGCCCGAAAGTTTGGCGATAAACCAGCCGGTGGTCCGGTCGAGACCCTCCAGCAGCGGCGTCGAGGGCAGCCAATCAAGTTCCTTTTCGGCTTTGCTGATGTTCGGCCGCCGGATTTTCGGATCGTCCGTGGGCAGGTCCTTCATCACGATTTCCGACGAAGATGCCGTGCGTTCCTTAATTATTCTTGCAAGATCGAGAACCGTGTGTTCGACGGGATTGCCGAGATTGAGGGGGCCGATGCGGGCGCCCTGCGCGTTCATGAGACGGAGCAAGCCTTCAACCAGATCGTCGATGTAGCAGAATGAGCGGGTCTGGCTGCCGGCGCCATAAACGGTGATCGGCTTGAGGGTTAACGCCTGCGCCAGAAAATTCGGAATGCAGCGGCCGTCTTCGGGGCTCATCCGCGGCCCATAGGTATTGAAAATCCGGGCGACGCGAATCTCGACGCCGTGCTGCCGGTGGTAGTCGTAAAACAGGGTTTCCGCAGCGCGTTTGCCTTCGTCGTAACAGGCGCGCGGGCCGGAACAGTTAACAAGACCGGCGTATTCTTCCGGTTGCGGGTGGATATCCGGGTCGCCATAAACCTCGCTGGTCGAGGCCTGGAGGACGCGCGCGCCGGTTCTGACCGCATGATCAAGGACATTCATCGCCCCGATGACGTTGGTCTTCAAGGTGCCGATGGCGTCGCGCTGATATTGGGGGGGCGACGCCGGGCAGGCCAAATTGTAAATCTGGTCATAAATGGCGTCCGGGAGCGTCTCCCGGACGTCGCCGAGGACGAAGGAAAACCGCGGCGATTTCATCGCTTCGGTCAGATTGCTCTTGAACCCGGTATCGAGATTATCGAGACAGGTCACCGTGTGGCCCAGCGCCAGAAGGCGGTCACACAAGTGGGAGCCGATAAAACCAGCCCCGCCGGTAACAAGAACACGCAGAGTCTGGTGCACGCGAATCCCCAAGGTAATTCTTTCTAGTTTGTCATCCAAGCAATTCCTAGGCCGAATCATGCGTGGCCTTTCGCGGATGCACAAAAACCGGCCTTACAGCCCGTCGAAGGGTTAAGCGATCCCTCGGGGGTTGCATTTGATCGTCTTGCGTTCGCTTCTTTGGGGAATAATTCACGTATGCCCTGAAACCCAACACGGGGGCGGCGCCGGTGTTCCCGATTGCGGCCGCAAAAAACCTGTGTTGAAGCTGGCGCCGGCCGGGCGAAAACGATCGTGAAATTAAGGGATGACGGACACCCAGAATACCGCTTGGCGGTTTTGCGTCGCGCCGATGATGGACGGCACGGACCGGCATTGCCGCTACCTGCATCGCCGCCTGTCGAAGAGGACGCGGCTCTATACCGAGATGATTGTCGCGGAAGCCGTTCTGCGCGGCGACCGCGAAAGGCTGCTCGGCTTTGCGGCGGCCGAACATCCGGTTGCGCTGCAACTTGGCGGATCGGATCCGTTGGGTCTTAAGGCCGCCGCCCGCATCGGCGAGGCCTTCGGTTATGACGAGGTGAACCTCAATGTCGGCTGCCCGTCGGACCGGGTGCAATCGGGAATTTTTGGCGCGTGCCTGATGAAGTCGCCGGCGCTTGTCGCGGACTGCGTCGCCGCGATGAAGGCGGCCGTCAAAATTCCGGTGACCGTCAAATGCCGCATCGGCGTTGACGAACAGGATCCGGCGGAAAGCCTTTTCATGTTCATTGACGCCGTCTCGGCCGCCGGGTGCGATGTTTTCGTGGTCCATGCGCGCAAGGCTTGGCTGCAAGGATTGAGCCCGAAAGAAAACCGCGAGATCCCGCCGCTCGACTACGCGCTCGTCCGCCGGCTGAAAGCCGAGAGGCCGCGCCTGACGATCGTCATCAATGGCGGCATTGCGTCGATTGATGCGGCGGCGGAACATCTCAAAACCGTTGACGGCGTGATGCTCGGCCGCGCGGCCTATGGCGCGCCGGCAATCCTCGCCGACGTCGACCGGCGGTTCTTCGGCGATCCCTCGCCGCCGCCCGCGCTGGAAGATGTCGTCGCCGACATGTCGCTCTATGTGAAGGATATCGCGAAGCGGGGAACGTCGCCGCACCACGTCGTCCGCCATATGCTCGGCCTCTTTCATGGCCGCGCCGGCGCCCGCCAATGGCGGCGCATGCTGTCGGAACAGGGGGCGGCGACTCCCGCCGACATTCTGGACCGTGCGGCTGACGCCGTCGCTGCAAAGTCGCCCGTCTTTGCCTGAATCCTTCAAGCGATCATTGAACGCGGCGAACGGCGTAACCTTTTTCCTCCAGCATGTCGACGACGCTGCCCTCGCCGATCAGATGCCCGGCGCCGACGGCGATGAAATAATCGCCCTCGCCGGCAAGGATTTCATCGATTTCGGCGACCCAGTTTCGGTTGCGATCGGTAATCAGTGTACGGAATGCGCCGGGCGCCATGTCGCGCATCGGCGCAAGGGTTTCTTCTTCCAGCGCGCCGACATCGCCGCTCCGCCAGGCGTTAACGACGCGCCGGGCGTAAGCGTCGAAGTCGCCGAGCTGGTCGAGCGATGAATCGAAGTCCCCGATGATTTCCTTTTCATCAAGGCTCGCCAGCGCGCGGATCTGGTATTCGGCCGATTCAAGATAAGCGACGCCATCGCCTTCGGTCGCGGCGCGCCCAAGGATTGTCGCTTCGGCGCCGCTGTCCGCGTCAAAGCCTTCCTTCTGCATGATCGTCACCGAAAGTCCGATCATTGCGAGCCACGGCTTTAGCGGTTCCAGCGTTTCGATCGGCACGTCGTACTTCACCGCGAGTTCGCCAAGGCGCGCCGCGCGTTCCGGCCCGAGCGTTGAAGACAAGGTGACGCCCGGCGGATTGAGGCCGAGCTGTCTCACCAGCGCCGTCATTTTCGCCTGCGCTGCGGGGCTTTTGGTATCGACCTCCGTCATCGTGGTCGCCGTCCTCTCCATCGCCTCATCGAAGGCGGGCGTCGTCCATTGCAGCGTCGCCGGCAGAAGATGAAACGTGCCGAAGAGATAGATGTCGCTGTCCTCATCAGAGACGAGCCACATCGCGGGCCCGGATCCGGACGGCGCCGGCGCGGGAGCTTCGCCCGAAGAGTTTTCGGTCAGCGGCCCCGCGGGCGGCGCCGCCTCCGCAATGCTTTTTTGTCCGCAGGCGGATAATAAAAGGAGGCCGGCGAGCGCGGCGGTGGGGAAATGGCGCCATCTGGAGCGCCGCCCATCCTTCGTGACGCGGTTCTCCGAACCGCTCCTCAGGATGAAGGGCAGGACCGGTGCGACACATAGGCTCTTCCTCCTGAACGCCTGGCCGAAAACTGGTGGGGCAAATACTGGCGTTGTCATTCCGGGGCCGCCTCTTGGCGGAACCCGGAATCCATCGCGCAGCGTGGGATTTGGTGAGCGATGGACCCCGGGTTCCGCGTGAAGGCACGCGGCCCCGGGGTGACGGCGGTTTTTTTGGCCGGTGTTTGCGAGAATACTTTTCGACCGGACTCCGAGGAGCGTTCGCGCAACCGAAGGCGTCACGAAGGATGAGCCGCGGTCCGCACAATATATTTTCATTTCCATTGCGGCCCTCATATCGTCTGATTGTATTTGCCGACTTCGCGGTGTTCGCGCAGGACCGCGTCGAGTTCATGGAACATCGCGCGCATGTTCGCCTCCGAGGTCGGGCTTTCGACGACGACAACGAGCTCGGGCTTGTTCGACGAGGCGCGGATCAATCCCCAGGTGCCGTCTTCGGCGGTGATGCGGACGCCGTTGACGGTGACGACGTCGCGGATCTTCTGGCCGATGATTTTGCCGCCGTCTCTGGCAAGATCCTCAATCGTCTTCACCACCTTGTCGACGACGCCGTATTTTGCTTCATCCGCGCATTTGGGCGACATCGTCGGCGACTGCCAGGTTTTAGGCAGCGATTTGCGCAAATCCGAGAGCTTCTTGTCCGGCGCGCGGTCGAGCATCTGGAGCAGAGCAATCGCCGCGACGAGGCCGTCGTCATAGCCGCGCCCGATCGGCGCATTGAAGAAGAAGTGCCCGGATTTTTCAAACCCGGCAAGCGCCCTCAGTTCGTGACTCTTTCGCTTGATGTAGGAATGCCCGGTCTTCCAGTAAACGGTCTTCGCGCCGTTTTCGATGAGGACAGGATCGGTGACGAAGAGGCCAGTCGATTTGACATCGACGACAAACAGCGCGCGCGGGTTGAGCGCGGAGAGATCGCGCGCGATCAGGACCCCGATCTTGTCGGCGAAGATTTCCTCGCCCTCATCGTCGACGACGCCGCAGCGGTCGCCGTCGCCGTCAAAGCCGAGCGCGAGATCGGCGCCGTGCTCGAGGACCGCATGCCGCATCGCATGCAGCATCGCGAGGTCTTCCGGGTTCGGATTGTATTTCGGGAATGTGTAATCAAGCTCGGCGTCCATCGGGATCACCTCGACGCCGAGGCGAGCCAGCGCTTCCGGCGCGTAGGCGCCAGCGGTGCCGTTGCCGCAGGCGGCGACGACTTTGAGTTTGCGCCTGATTTTTCCGGCGGTGGCGAGATCGTCGATGTAGCGCTCGCGAAGGCCTTCGACGAATTTGTAGGCGCCGCCGGCGCGCGCGCGGCCCTCGCCGTTGAGGACGATCGCTTTCAGCCGCCCCATCTCTTCCGGCCCGAAGGTCAGCGGCCGGTCATAGCCCATCTTGACGCCGGTCCAGCCGTTCTCGTTGTGGCTCGCGGTCACCATCGCGACCGCCGGAATATCGAGCGCGAACTGCGCGAAATAGGCGACCGGCGACAGCGCAAGGCCGATATCGTTCACCTCGATCCCCGCGGTCATCAGCCCGACGGTCAGCGCCTGCTTGATCGAGGTCGAATAGGAGCGGTAGTCGTGACCGACGACGATGCGAGGGGCTTTCCCCGCCTCGCGCATCAAGGTCCCGAGGCCGAGGCCGAGCGCCTGGATGCCGAGAAGATTGATCTCCGGCCCGTAAATCCAGCGCGCGTCATATTCGCGAAAGCCGGTCGCCTTGACGAGCGGCGTTCCCTCATAGGCGAGGGTGTTGGCTTTAAGGTCGGCGCGCGGAACGGGGAGGGCGTCGGTCATGAACGGGGCTTTCCGGGAAGCGTGGGCGCGGAGAATAGGCAGGCCCGCGCCGAGCGCAACCGCTGACGGGCAAATTTCGCCAATCGCGCGATGAAAGCGCGGATAATGCGGATTTTCTGCGGGCCTCGGCCCTCGACGAATCCTTTTCCCATGCGGGTTGTTGCGTTTTTTTCCGTATTATCCGCGCTTTCCCGCAGCGGTTGTTTTTTGGGCCGATTTCCGGCGCGCCACTTCGTCGTTTTGCAGTTCCCGGCCATCTGCGGCTTCCCTTCCTTCACGGCGCATCGCTCCATTTTGCCTTCATCGTCGCCAAGGACGACAAAACGCATTGTAAAGCCAAAGCAAGGGAGGGGGACGGATTTATTTTCAGCTTACGGATCAAAGGGATGGATGGTTAATCCCCGGATTGGCGAAAAGGCGGATCGAGATTCGCCTTTTTGGGTAAGGTGCGACAGTCGTCCGTATACAAATTAAAAAACGGAGCAGGGTCGGCGCTATGTCACCCCGGGGCCGCGCCCTTGCGCGGAACTCGGGGTCCATCTCTCAACGAGTCCAGTGCTGCGCCGTGGATTCCGGGCGCCGCATAGTGGCGGCCCCGGAATGACGGCTTTAAGTTATGCTTCCCTCCTCGTCACCCCGGGGCCGCGCCCTTTGCGCGGAACCCGGGGTCCATCTTTCAACGGGTGCGATGGTGCGACGCGGATTCGCGTTCCGCCAAGACGCAGGCCCCGGAATGACAGGGATGTCCGGGTGACGTATCTTTCTCGAATGCCCGGCTACTTCGTCTACATTCTCGCCAGCGCCAGAAACGGCACGCTCTACATCGGCGTCACCAACGACCTCGGCAAACGCGTCTTCGATCATCGCGAAGATCGCGGTTCGATCTTTACACAGAAATATGGCGTCAAACTCCTGGTCTTTTACGAGCCGTTCGACCGCATCGATGAAGCGATCGCGCGGGAGAAAGTGCTGAAAAAATGGCGGCGCGCGTGGAAGATCAATCTCATTCAATCGATGAACCCGAAATGGGACGATCTTTATCTGACGCTGTGGAAATAGGCGCGTGTTGACCAACAACGTCACCCCGGAGCCGCGCCCTTTGCGCGGAACCCGGGGTCCATCCATCCGCGTGTCCCGCCGCCGCGCCATGGATTCCGGGTTCCGCATAGTGGCGGCCCCGGAATGACAGTGTCGTTGGAGGAAGCGTTCCGCCGATGGCGCCTGCCGGACGCGCCTGCCGGACACGCCAGGCACTTATTTCTTCCGCTGGCCTCTCTTCTCATCTTGCGAGAGGACGCAACCCGCAAGCTTTTTGGATTCCGACAGGGTCGGCTTTTTTGCTCCGCTTAGAACTTTAGCTGCTAAGGTCGACTTCAGAACTCGATTGCTTTTTTGTCATTGATTTCACTCCTTACCTCACTGACACGCCAGGCACTCGTCGTAATCCGTCTTCGCCGCGGCGCGCATCATCACGCCGACATTTTCCATGCCGGGCTCTGACGCCGCGTCGCGGTTCATGGCCGCTTCTTCCAGCGCTTTCTTGCCTTTGCCGTTGGCGAATCCGGCGCGCTGCACGCTCTTTGAACGGCAGTAATACAGCGATTTGACGCCCTTTTCCCACGCGCTCCAGTGCAGCATGTGGAGGTCCCATTTGTCGATGTCGCCGGGGAGGAAGACGTTGACCGACTGGCCCTGGCAGATGAAGGGCGAGCGGTCGGCGGCGAGTTCGATCACCCAGCGCTGGTCGATCTCGAACGCGGTCTTGAAAATGTCCTTTTCGAGGCCGGAGAGGAAATCGAGATGCTGGACCGAGCCTTCGTGCTCGATGATCGACGACCAGATATCGTCCGTGTCCTGACCCTTGCCGTCGAGGATGGTCTGGAGCGCGGTGTTCTTCACCGTGAACGACCCCGACAGCGTCTTGTGAACGAAGACGTTGGCCGGGATCGGCTCGATGCACGGGGAACAGCCGCCGCAGATGATCGAGATCGAGGCGGTCGGGGCGATCGCGAGCTTGTGCGAAAAGCGCTGCTTGACGCCGCGTTCTTCGGCGTCGGGGCAGGCCCCGCGCTCTTCGGCGAGCGCGACGGAGGCGGCGTCCGCGCCCATGCGGATGTGCTTGAACAGGCGGATGTTCCACGATTTCGCCATCGCGCTCTCGAACGGAACGCCCTGCGCCTGCAGGAAGGAATGAAAGCCCATGAGGCCGAGCCCGACCGAGCGCTCGCGCTTGGCCGAATAGACGGCCTTCGCCATCGACGCCGGCGCGCGCGCGATGAAATCCTCGAGCACGTTGTCGAGGAAGCGCATCACGTCCTCGATGAAGCGCGGATCGTCCTTCCACTCGGCATATTTCTCGGCGTTGATCGAGGAAAGGCAGCAGACGGCGGTGCGGTCCTCGCCGAGATGATCGAGGCCCGTATGCAGCATGATCTCCGAACACAGGTTCGAGGTTGAGACTTTCAGGCCGAGGTCGCGCTGGTGGCGCGCCATCTGGCGGTTCACGGTGTCGGAAAAGAGGAGATAGGGTTCGCCCGTCTGCAGGCGGATTTCGAGGATCTTCTGCCACAATTTCCGGGCGCTGACGGTTTTCAGGACCTCGCTCGTCTTCGGCGACCTGAGGCCAAAGTCGGCGTCGGCGGCGACCGCTTCCATGAATTCGTCGGTAATGCTGATGCCATGGTGCAGGTTCAGCGATTTGCGGTTGAAATCGCCCGACGGCTTCCTGATCTCGAGGAATTCCTCGATCTCCGGGTGGTGGACGTCGAGATAGCAGGCGGCCGAACCGCGGCGGAGCGAGCCTTGCGAAATCGCCAATGTCAGCGAATCCATCACCCGGATGAAGGGGATGATGCCCGATGTCGCGCCGGCGCCTTTGACCTTTTCGCCGATCGAGCGGACGCCGCCCCAATAGGTGCCGATGCCGCCGCCATTCGAGGCGAGCGCGACATTCTCGTTCCAGGCGCCGACGATCTCTTCGAGCGAATCGCCGACGCCGTTGAGGAAGCAGGAGATCGGGAGGCCGCGACCCGCGCCGCCATTCGACAGCACCGGCGTCGCCGGCATGAACCACAGTTTCGAAATATAATCGTAGATGCGCTGCGCGTGACCGGCGTCGTCGCCATAGCTGCGCGCCACGCGCGCGAACATGTCCTGATAGGTCTCGCCGTCGAGGAGATAGCGGTCGTCGAGCGTCTTCTTGCCGAAATCGGTGAGGAGGGCGTCGCGGGAATGGTCAATCTCGATCGCGCGAACAAGTCGAAGATCGGGGCGCCTTGGTTCAAGGCTGCGCGCGTCGGCGGGATTATCGAGGATTTTCGCGGTTTCGCTCGCTGCCGACATAAACTCGCCTGTCCCTCTCGATTGACCGCCGAAGCGTTGGCCGCCAAGGCGCGCGGACCCCGTTGCCGGTTTGCCCCGAGGGGCGCGCCGGCGCGGCGTCGCATGGATTTTTTTAGTTTGAGTCGCCGTCTTGGCGGCGTCGCCGCCGACACAACATATAGTGATGGAGCGGCGCTTCACCGTCAATATGAAGTTACCAACAGGTCAGAACTTTTTGGTTAAGGCGATCTTAACGTGGCGCACTTAGTACGCTTCAATCCTTAAGCCAAGGGCGCTTTTCCGCCCTTCCAAGGCTTTGTTTCGGCGCCGCATCCGGGCGCAGGCGCCCCGAAAAAAAATCGCAATCTGCTGCCGGCGGAGACCCCGCGACGAAGGCCGGAGGGGCCGCGGCGAAGGATTGTTCCACGAATCGGGGCGCTTCCGGCTGCTTGCGCCAGGCAAGATCTTCGCCCTGATGCGCCGACGCCGGACCGCCAGCGCCGCGGGCGAGGCGCGTCCTGAAAATTTCGCTGAGGTCCTCGACGCGCTGGGCGATATCGCGCGCCCGCGGCGCCTGATCGGCGGTCAGGGCGCTGCGAATGACCCGGAGCGAGGTGTCGAGCCTTGCCCGGCGCGGGCGGCGCCCGGCGATCTCGTCGAGGATGGCGCCGATCGGCCCCGCCAGAAAAAAGTAGGTGAGCGCGCCAAAGACGATCAGGGCGAGCGCGTCCGGATAGCGGTCAAGGCCGCCGAGCGGCTCCACCGCATCGCCGAGCGTCTTGCCGAGCGCGATCCCGAACTGCAGCAGCGCCCAGACGATTCCAAAAAAGGCGCCGAACACCAGCCCGGCGATGAGGCCGCCCGTGAGGCCGGCGAGATAGCGGCCGTAGAGCGCGTCTTCGGCGTGAACCGCCGCGCCTTCGAGATAATGCGCGTATCGCCGCGCCGCTTCGTCCCCGGACGAATGGCCGTCCGGCTGGTCGTCAACGACAAAGCCCAGCTCTTCATAGACCTGGATCGCCGACTGCGCGGTCACATGCGCGCGCGCGACTTCGGCGGCGACGGCGGCGTCGGTGCTCTCAGGCCTGGTCAGGGCGTTCCTGTGATCGAGCAGGCGGTTGTCGAGAAATTTCAGCATCGCGGCGAGGCGCCGGCCGTATTCGCCCGAGCGATCGACGATGCCGCGCATCGAGAACCGGCCGTTCAGCATGCCGATCAGATACGGCGTATAGCCGGCGACCGCGCCAAGCCCGAAGAGAACGCCGAAAATCTGCCCGAGGACAAGCGCATCGTCGATCGGCAGCGCAAACAGCGGCAGCGGCGCGCCCGACAGCCGCGCGACGATGTGCGGCCACAAAACCCAGAACGCCGCGGCGCCCCAGACGACGGCGATGAAAATCCGCGTCCGCTGCGTCATTTCGAGCGCATCGGCCTCGCGGCGCGCGTTAAGGGCGTGGCCGATCCGCCGCGCATCCTTTTTCAAGATTTCAAGACGGCCGGACGTCTCCCGCGCGTTGTGGGTGAGGACATCGAGGAGCGCCTCGCCGCCGGCGGGCGCGGCGCCTCCGGAAAGGCCGATATGGGCCAAGGCGCCAAAGAGGCTTTCGGGATCGGGCGGCGCCGTCTTTTCCGGCGGGCGCGGCTCGGCGGATTTGATCCGCCCTAAAAAGGAAAACAGGCCCCGGCGCTGGCGGTCCGGTGCGGCGGCCGCCCGCACATCCTCGCCGAAACTGGCTTTGCTCTCCGTCATAACCCCTCGATCAGGGGAGGATAGCGGAAAAGAGACTTGGGAGGAACCGGGCGAAGGGCGGGTCCCGGCGGCGGCGATGGCGGCGCGGAAAAAGGGGCGCCTTTTCCTTGCTCGCGTTTCTCTTTTTCCGGCCTTTCATGCGGGGTTGCGCGGCAAAGGGGCGCCTTTTCGGGGCCGGAAAAGGGCGCCGAATGAACTTTGTCCGAGTTTGTCTTTAGAGTGGAAAGCCTCGTCGAAACCGCAATGCCGGACGCGCGGGCCATTTCCTCGGCTGCGCCGCCGCCCGAACGCGAACATCGCGTTCATCTGTAGGCGGAGGTCTTTACGAAAGATCGTGTCTGACGAAACGGAAGTCAAGCCTCCGGAAAATTGTATCTAAAGGCGGGAATTCGCGTGGCTGGGGCGGGCGCCGATGGAAATGTGAGCGCGCGCTCACATTTGCGGACGGCGGGACCCTCACCCCCGGCCCCTCTCCCAAGGGGGAGAGGGGGAAGAGGAGTCTTCCTTCTCCCCTTGGGAGAAGGTGGCCGATGGCCGGATGAGGGTCCCGCCGTCGCGACTTGGGCGCAAACGCGAGATCGGGACCCTCACCCCCGGCCCCTCTCCCAGGGGGAGAGGGGGGAAGGAAGAGCGTTTCTTCCTTCTCCCCTTGGGAGAAGGCAGCGCGCAGCGCCGGATGAGGGTTCCGCCGTCGCGACTTGGGCGCAAACGCGAGGGCGGGACCCTCACCCCCGGCCCCTCTCCCAAGGGGGAGAGGGGGGAAGAAAGGGAGTCTACCCCTTCTCCCCCTTGGGAGAAGGTGGCCGAAGGCCGGATGAGGGTTCCGCCGTCGCGACTTGTGCGCAAACGCGAGACCGGGACCCTCACCCCGGCCCCTCTCCCAAGGGGGAGAGGGGGAAGAGGAGTCTTCCTTCTCCCCTTGGGAGAAGGTGGCCGAAGGCCGGATGAGGGTCCCGCCGTCGCGACTTGGGCGCAAACGCGAGATCGGGACCCTCACCCCCGGCCCCTCTCCCAAGGGGGAGAGGGGGGAAGGAAGAGCGTTTCTTCCTTCTCCCCTTGGGAGAAGGTGGCCGAAGGCCGGATGAGGGTTCCGCCGTCGCGACTTGGGCGCAAACGCGAGACCGGGACCCTCACCCCGGCCCCTCTCCCAAGGGGGAGAGGGGGGAAGGGCTGGGGTCCATCTCGCATCGAATCCAGCATTGCACCGTGGATTCCGGGTTCCGCCAAGAGGCGGCCCCGGAATGACGACGTTGCGTTTGCCGCATCCGTGTTCGGATCGACGGTAAGGGCGTGGCGAAGGATGCAGTCGGAGGGATTTTGCGTCCGCCGTCGATGCGCTAGAAGCGGCATTGCCTCTCCGATGGGGAGAGGAAGATCACGCGGGGGTCCGCGGGGCTCGGGAGAATTCACCAATGTCGAAATCGATCGCCCTTGCCGCCGCGCTCCTCGCCGGCTCCTGCCTTTCCTCCGCGCTCGCCGCCGAGGCCGATCTCGCCACGGCGCCGAAAAGCGCGGCGACATGGACGATCCTCTCGGCCGGCGGCAAGCATGGCGAGGAACAGGCGTGGACCGACAAAGACGGCGTCCGTCATGCGCGGATGAAGATCGTGCTGCGGGGTCTTACCTATGACGTCGATCATCGGTCGACGCTCGATGAAAACGGCGTGCCGACCAATATCGTCATCCGCGGCGTGACCCCGTCGGGCGACGCCGGCGAGACGTTTTCGGTCGAGGGCGACATGGCGCGCTGGAAATCCCCGGCCGACAGCGGCGAGGCGGCGTGGCGGGACAACCTCATCTACATTCCGTTCGGCGGACCGATCGACACCAGCGCGATGCTGGTCGAAGCGCTCCTCGCCGATGAGGACGGCCGGCTTGAGGCGCTGCCCGGCGGCGCCGTCAAGCTCAGTCAGCTGACGACTTTGACGGTGACAGCGAACGGAAAAACAAAAGCGCTGAAGGCGATGGCGATCGACGGCGTCAGTTTCGAACCGGCGGTCGTCTGGCTCGACGACAAGAACGCATTCTTCGGAACGGATGTCGGCCTCTCCTGGCTGCCGAAGGGCTGGGAGGGCGTCCGCCAGCAATTGATCGACGCCCAGACGGCGGCGCTCGCCGCGCGCGCGCCGGCGGTCAGGGCCGCGCTGGTCAGGGACCC
>JBGTLL010000137.1:0-3526 GCA_041744115.1 Parvularculaceae bacterium
CGCCGCGCATCCGCTTGGCGTCGGCGCCGCGCGCGCGCGGATCGACCGCAAATTCAAATCCGAGCAGACGGCCGACAAACTGGCCTTCCACGATTACTTCTCCGTCATCAGTGACCCCGGCGAGGAGCGGCGCATCATCGCGCAGTTTTTTCAAGAGAACCGAGGTGCGGCGATCAACAAATCTCTGCGTCAGCTTTTCGTGCAGAACGTCGGAAAGGCTGTCTTCTATCTGCCGCGTCCGGCCTTGCCAATAGGCGGCGTTCTCGACCCAGGCCGCGCGGTTGGCAAGATACGTCCACGTTCTGACATGCGCGATGCGGGCGGAGATTGCATCGAAATCTCCAGCGGTATCGTCCAGTTTGCTGATGCGCTCGGCAAGCCATTGGTCGCGAATGCGCCCGCCGTCCGCCACCTGATCGTGAAGTTCGCGCAGGAGCTTCACGTGCTGGTCGAACGAGACCTTGCGGAAATCCGGAATCTGGCAGACCTGCCAGAGAAGTTCGGTTGCGGCGGCGCCCGACGTTCTTGCGCGAAGATCTTCATCGGCGGAAAGACTGATTAAAGCTTCTTCATCTTCGTCAAGGCGGGCGCGGACAAATTCAGGTCGCGGCGCGCCGCGCCCGAGCGATGCGCGAAGCGCGGCAATCGATGCGAAATCGAGCGCATCCGATCGCCATTGCAGCGCTTCGACCGGGTCGAAGCGGTGATTTTCAATGGCGGCGACGAGAGCGTCGTCGAATGGCGCGCAATCCGCGGTGACGCCGAAGCTGCCGTCGCGGATGTGCCGGCCGGCCCGGCCGGCGACCTGCGCAAGTTCGTGCGGCCTCAGATCGCGAAATCCGCGTCCGTCGAATTTGCGGGCGGCGGCGAAGGCGACGTGATCGATGTCCATGTTGAGGCCCATGCCGATCGCGTCTGTTGCGACGAGATAGTCGACCTCTCCGGACTGGTAAAGTTCGGCTTGCGCGTTGCGCGTGCGCGGCGACAAGGCGCCGAGGACGACAGCGGCGCCGCCGCGCTGACGGCGGACGAGTTCGGCGATCGCGTAGACCGTATCGGCGGAGAACCCGACGATCGCTGTCCGGCGCGGCAGGCGCGTCACTTTCTTGCCGCCCGCATAAGTCAGCGACGAGAACCGCTCTTTGGTCTGGAATGCGATGTCCGGGAAAAGCCGCCGCAGGATCGGGCGCATCGTCTCCGATCCGAGAAACAGCGTTTCCTTTGTTCCGCGCGCGTGGAGAACGCGCGAGGTGAAGATGCGGCCGCGTTCGGCGTCGGCGGCGAGCTGGACTTCATCGACCGCGAGGAAGTCCGTCCGCTGGTCGAGCGGCATCGCCTCGACCGTCGACACCCAATAGACGGGCGAGGCGGGAATGATTTTCTCTTCGCCGGTGACGAGGGCGACCGCGCCCTCGGGGCAGCGCTCGACAAGCCGGTCGTAGACTTCCCGCGCAAGGAGGCGGAGCGGCAGGCCGATCATGCCGGTCCGGTAGGACAGCATGCGGTCGATCGCGTGATGGGTCTTGCCGGTATTGGTCGGTCCGAGCAGGGCGACAAGACTCGACCCCGCCGGCTCGGTCGCGAGACTGATGTCGTGGGGTCTAAGTTTGCGGCGGGTCATGGCCTCGGGCGGGAGGCCTCTGACGTCCGGCCCTCCGGTTATGCATTTAAGCGTTTCGGTCGCGATTGAAAGGACGTCCGCGCTCGCCTTGACACCAGCCGGCCTCTCGCCTAGACGCGCTGGCTCTCATTATTGGCGCAATTTTGGGCGCCAGCCAGGCAAGGTTGGAACATGGCTCGCCGGTGTGAACTGACAGGCGTCGGCCCGATGGTCGGACACAACGTATCGCACGCCAATAACAAGACGAAGCGGCGTTTTCTGCCGAACCTTTGCGATGTGACCTTGCACAGCGACAAGCTTGGCCGCGGCTACAAGCTCCGGGTGACGGCGGCGGCGCTGAGGACGGTCGATCATGTCGGCGGTCTCGACGCCTTCCTGGTCAAATCCGGCGACGAGAAGCTGTCCAGAGGGGCCTTGAAAATCAAGCGCGAACTGGCGAAGGCTTCCTGAAGGAGCCGGTGGCTCCGCGATTGGCGGAGAAACGCTCGTGGAATTCGCAGGCGCCGTGGAAACCCGACGGCCGATCAGGGAAACGCCCCTGCAAAAGCTGGGGCGCGAAATCGGCAATTTCGGCGCCGGGATCGTTCGCCTGGCGTTTCTCTGCGCGTTCCTGACGCCGGTTCTCCTCTTTGCCTTTCTGACCGTCGATCTGCCGTTTCGCGGCTTTGATCATTTCTTCGACATGGCGCGGGCAAAGCCCGGTAACTGGCTTTCCGTCGGCTATTTCGCGATGGCGGCGGGTCCCGCGATCGTCATTCTCATCGCGCGGCGCTTTGGCGGCGACGAAGCCTCGCGTGTCGTTACGGCGTCGTGGGCGTTCGCGGCGTTCGCCGGCGTTTCCTATCTCTCGCCTGAACTCGAAGAAGGCGACATGCCGGGCGTCGCCTACACCGTCGCCTTTGTCGGCTCGTCGATCCTCGGCCAGTTCACCGCCGCCGCCGTCTACGACGTGACGCGCGGCGGCGAAGCCTGGTGGCGCGCGCCGTTCTTCGCGGCGCTGTCCGCCTATCTCGTCCAGACCGTTCTTTATTTCCCGATCGCCTATTGGACGTCGGAGGCGCCGTGGATCAACTGGATGGTCGAGGATGTCGGCCTCAAGGGGTTCGTCATCGTCGCCTTTCTCGGCGTCTACCGCCTGATGATGAGGCGGCTGCGGCCAAGAGGCGGGTTTGGCGGGTAGGACGGGGCGCCATTTCCCACGGTGCATTAAGGCCGCAACGCCAGCTTTGTGATCGGTGAATACCGCGTTCGTTATTTCAACCGAACCGGCAAAAGCCGGATACACAGGCAGGAAATCTCGTACGCCGTTTCAAACTGCGGTCGCCTATGGGGTGGCTATCGCTGGGGCGGTGATTGATAAAACAGCAGCGAGCGTGGGGTACATTAAGCGCCGCGAAATGCGCCAATTTTTTCGCAACGAAGTCGGGCATTGCGCCTTCGGCTTAATGCACCCTACGAACGCGCACTACGTTGAACCGGCTGGCGGATTTCGTCCGCCCGACGCGCTGAACATCGTGAAGAAACTCCTTCATCCGCATTGGCAATTCCACCGATCGCGTTCACCGGACCGGGCGCCATTGCGCGGCCGCGCGAGACTTTTGCCCCTCCTCAACCCTAATTCTTCATCGAATCTTTCCCGAGATCGACAAAGTTATCCCCCTCCCAAAAACCTCCCGTAAGATGCTCCTCAATCGGAGCGGGAGAGGCGTTGGCCACCGTTTCAACGGCTCCGATCCGGCGCGCCGGCGACGAGGCATCCGCGTAACGGAGGATGCAAACGAACCGGCCGGAGTCAGGCCCGGGCCGCACCTGTTCCGTGCAAACGGAATAAGGACCGCGCGGGAGACGAACCCGAAAAATGCGCCGGCTTCTTCGAAAGCGGTCGTCCTTAGCCGGACGATATAG
>JBGTLL010000138.1:0-8924 GCA_041744115.1 Parvularculaceae bacterium
TCGCGACCGCCCCGCATGCCGCGCATGCCGTCCGGCGGCGGCTTCAGAACCGGCGGCGGCTTCCGCGGCGGCGGCTTCAAGACCGGCGGCGGGTTTTAGGAGCCGTTCGGGCGCACGGTCTGTTGCAAGGTCGATGGCCCGCCGATAGTGTCTCGACTGATGGACGGGGGTCACATGGAAAACAATGCTCCGGAGCAAGTCCGGCCGCTGCGGTCGGCGGTCGCGATCCTGATTGCCGTTCTGGCGATGTCGATCGGCGCGGTCGCGCCGGCATTTGCCGAGGAAACACCGGCGCCGACAGCAAAACGCGTCGGCGTCATCTCGATGGTCGGCGACGTGCTGTTTCAACGCCAGCTCGGCGTTACCGCTTTCGGCAACAAGCAAGCCGAATACGATGCGACCGATCTCGGCCTCGATGCGGTCTGGGAAGGCAAAATTCGGGATGCCGCGGCGCCGCTTGGACCGTTTGAATTTGTCGATATCACGATCGACAAGGCCGCCCTCATCGCGACCTATCCCAGGAAGGGCGGATTGATCAATAATTGGCGTTACCTGAGATTCAAGAAGACGGCCCCGATCTTCCTGCAAATCGCCGCTGAAAACCGTCTCGATTACATCATTGTCCTCGGCGGCGATGCGTATAGCGTCGTCGAAGGCGTCATGAGCATCGAAGGCGTTGGCATATTCACGTCAAAGCGGTTGGGCGGGACGGAAACGATCAATTACCTGATCTCCCAACTCGCCTATATCGACGGCGCGACCGGAAAGCCGATCGAGACCGAATATCTGACTGTCGGCAGCCGGTGGTCGAAAGGGTATGGCGGATTTCCCGTCGTCGAAGCGCCGGCGGAACTGAACGCCAAACCGTATGCGGAGTATGCGCCGGAAGAAAAGGCGGCGTTGCGTGACCGGCTGTCGTCCGTCGCCGATGCTGGATGGACCCGCTCGCTGGCGAAACTGTTCGGCGTCGAACTTCCCGCGGCCGGGCAGAGCCCCGACGAGCCGTCCGCGCCGGAACAATCGAGTGCCGAAATTATGCCAGCCGGTGCGCCTTCGCCGGAAGGACCGCCGGCGGAATCAGCGTCTCCGGCCGCTCCAATTCCCGCCGCCGCCGCCGATCAACAGCGGTAGCCCGTCGAACCGCGATCGTTCGCCAATCGGCCAACGGCGGCGATGGGTTTCCACTCAGCGCGGCTCAATCCTGTTCCGGCGCCGGCTGCGCCGCTGGCGGCGGTTCGCTGCTTTCGGAAGCTTTTGGCGCGTTCAAGGCAGCGGCGTCCTCCGCGGCGACATAGGCTTCGAGCTTTACGATGGTGTCGGCTATCGCTTCGGCGGCGCCCGGCGCGACCCCGAGCCGCTGCGCTACGCGAAAATCGTCGAGCGCGCCGCGGTAATCCTTGGCGGAAAGCCGCGCGGCCCCGCGCAATTGATGAAAGACGGCCAGTTCGGGGCGCGTGAAATCCGCGCCCTACTTCGCTTCGATCTCGGCAAGATCGGCAAGAACCTCCTGCGGGTTTTTGTCGCTCCTCAAATTCGAGCTGACCCGGTTCAGTCTTTGCCCCACAACGCGTCGATACGGCGGCGGCGTGGTGCTTGACAGGATTTCATATGTCACGGTGGTTTGAACCCCTTTGCGCGCGACCGGTTTGCCGTCTTCGATTTTCGGATCGTATTTCCAGGTCTTCACGGCGCTCACCGCCGATCCGTTGAGGCAGCTGAAGGTTGAATCGATGACCCGAATGTTTTCCGTTCGCCCGTCGGCGGTCACATCGAATTCGACCAGAACCGTTTCGCTGGAGCTTGCGTCATCCATGCAGCGCTCCGGATACATTGGCGGATAACGCTTCAGAGGCGCCGCGTCGAAATCCTGCGCCGTTGTGTCTTCGTTGACGACAAAATTGAATGTCGTTTCAATATCTTCCTGATCGACGGTGACGCCATTCGCCTTTCGCGGCTCGAAGCGCCAGCTTCGAACCGCCGCAATCGCCGTGTCGTTAAAGCACGCATCCGTCGTCTCGCGGACGCGGGCGTTTTCAACGGCGCCCTTGGTCGTCACCGTGTAGACGACGATCACCTTCGACCTCGAAATGCGCGTGCCGGCGCATCCGGCCGGCGGGGAAAAGGCGCGGCGCAAAGCTGCGGCAAAATCCGCGCCGCAGCCGGCTGCCAGCCCATCTGAAGGAGGTGCAAGCCTCAGCTGTCGATCTTCAGCGCCTTGATGAAGGCTTCCTGCGGGATGTCGACGCGGCCGAACTGGCGCATCTTCTTCTTCCCTTCCTTCTGCTTGTCGAGGAGCTTGCGCTTGCGGCTGGCGTCGCCGCCATAGCACTTGGCGGTCACGTCTTTGCGCATCGCCGAGATCGTCTCGCGGGCGATGACGCGGCCGCCGATCGCGGCCTGGATCGGGATCTTGAACATGTGGCGGGGGATCAGATCCTTCAGCTTTTCGCACATGGCGCGCCCGCGCATCTGCGATTTGTCGCGGTGGACGATGATCGAAAGCGCGTCGACCGGCTCGTCGTTGACCAGGATCTGCATCTTCACGAGATCGCCGGTCCGATAGTCGAGGAGCGCGTAATCGAAACTCGCATAGCCTTTCGAGATCGATTTCAGCCGGTCGTAGAAATCAAAGACGACCTCGTTCAGCGGCAATTCGTAGACGAGCATCGCGCGGGCGCCGGCGTAGGTCAGTTCCCGCTGGATGCCGCGCCGCTCTTCGCAGAGCTTGAGGATGCCGCCGAGATGCTCGTCGGGGGTCATGATGGTCGCGCGGATCCACGGCTCTTCCATGTGGTCGATCCGGACGACATCCGGCATGTCGGCGGGGTTGTGCAGTTCTTTCGTCGCGCCGTCGGTCAGATGGATCAGATAATTGACGCTCGGCGCGGTGGTGATGAGATCGATATGAAATTCGCGGTCGAGCCGCTCGCGGATGATCTCAAGATGCAGGAGCCCCAGAAACCCGCAGCGGAAACCGAAACCAAGAGCCGCCGAGGTTTCCATCTCGAAGTGAAAGCTCGCATCGTTGAGGCGGAGCTTGCCCATGGCGTCGCGGAGGTCCTCGAACTCGGCGGCGTCGACCGGGAACATGCCGCAGAAAACGACCGGCTGCGACGGCTTGAATCCGGGAAGCGCGCGCGCCGTCGGGTTCCGGTCTTCGGTGATGGTGTCGCCAACGCGGGTGTCGGCGACTTCCTTGATCGCGGCGGTGATGTAGCCGATCTCGCCGGGGCCGAGTTCAGCGACCGCAATCTTTTTCGGGGTCTGCACGCCGACCTGGTCGATCGTATAGGCGGCGTTCGTTCCCATCAGGCGGATGCGCATGCCTTTCCGGATAACGCCGTCAATGACGCGCACAAGAACGATAACGCCGAGATAGCTGTCATACCAGCTGTCGACGAGGAGCGCCTTCAACGGCGAAGCGGCGTCGCCCTTCGGCGGCGGAAGACGCGTCACGATCGCTTCAAGAACCTCATCGACGCCGGCGCCGGTCTTGGCGGAGATTTTCAGCGCCGCGCTGGCGTCGATGCCGATCACATCCTCGATCTGCGCGCGGATGCGCTCGGGCTCGGCCGCGGGAAGGTCGATCTTGTTGAGAACGGGCACGATCTCAAGATTGACGTCGATCGCCTGATAGACATTGGCGAGCGTTTGCGCCTCGACCCCTTGGCTGGCGTCCACGACGAGGAGCGCCCCTTCGCAGGCCGACAGCGAGCGCGAGACCTCATAGCCGAAATCGACATGCCCCGGCGTGTCGATGAGATTGAGAATATAGGTCTCGCCGTCCCTGGCCTTGTATTCGAGCCGGACGGTCTGCGCCTTGATCGTAATCCCGCGCTCGCGCTCCAGCTCCATCGAATCGAGCACCTGCTCCTTCATCTCGCGCGCCGAAAGGCCGCCGGTCTTCTGGATGAGACGGTCGGCGAGCGTCGACTTTCCGTGATCGATATGCGCGATAATCGAAAAGTTGCGGATGTTGTTGAGGGGGATCATGCGCGGCGGGATATAGAGGGCGCCGGAGCGGGCGACAATGACTTCCGGGATATGGTGGCCGCGTCGATATCGGGGCCCCTTTCCTTTCCACCCGTTCGTCCTATGTTCCGGCGATGCCCCGTCCCAGGCGCCCGACCGTCCAGCCGACCACGCCGAAAGCCGACATCACGCCCGGCGGCTTTTCGGAAGCCGTTGCGTCCTATCACGACCGGCTGTCGCAGCCGCTTGGCGCGTGGATTCCGCACCGGCCGGAACGGCCGGTGTCGAAAGGGCTTTCGCGGCCGCTGCGCGTGAGGTCCGTCTATTCGCCCGCCGGCGACCAGCCGGTTGCGATCGAAGAACTCTCCACCGGTTTGAAGGCCGGCGAGTTCGACCAGGTGCTGCTCGGCGCGACCGGCACCGGCAAGACCTTCACCATGGCGAAAATCATCGAGGCGACGCAGCGCCCGGCGCTGATCCTCGCGCCCAACAAGACGCTCGCCGCGCAGCTTTATTCGGAGTTCAAGGCCTTCTTCCCCGACAACGCGGTCGAATATTTCGTTTCGTATTACGATTACTACCAGCCGGAAGCCTATGTTCCGCGTACGGACACCTACATCGAGAAGGAAAGCTCCATCAACGAGCAGATTGACCGCATGCGCCACGCGGCGACGCGCTCGATCCTGGAACGCGACGACACGATCATCGTCGCCTCGGTCTCCTGCATTTACGGCATCGGCTCGGTCGAGACCTACACGGCGATGACATTCAGCCTCGAACTCGGCCAGACGATCCTGCGCCATACCCTCCTCGCCGATCTCGTCGCCCTGCAATACAAGCGCGCCGACGCCGGCTTTGCGCGCGGGTCCTTCCGCGCGAAAGGCGACGTCATCGAGATTTTCCCCGCGCATTATGAAGACCGCGCCTGGCGCGTCTCGATGTTCGGCGACGAGATTGAATCGATCGTCGAGTTCGACCCGCTGACCGGACAAAAGTCCGACGATCTGCAGTCGGTCACCGTCTACGCCAATTCGCACTATGTGACGCCGCGCCCGACCCTGACGCAGGCGATCGGCGGCATCAAGCGCGAGCTGAACGAAATTCTCCCGATCATGCGCGCCGAAGGGCGCCTCCTCGAAGCGCAGCGGCTGGAGCAGCGCGTGACGTTCGATCTCGAAATGATGGCGGCGACCGGCTCTTGCGCCGGCATCGAGAATTATTCGCGCTATCTGACGGGCAGGAAGCCCGGCGAGCCGCC
The DNA here is from genome assembly GCA_041744115.1 of Parvularculaceae bacterium. GTDB lineage: Bacteria > Pseudomonadota > Alphaproteobacteria > Caulobacterales > Parvularculaceae > Amphiplicatus. Next base: position 5,231 of record JBGTLL010000138.1, read on the forward strand.
GCCGACGCTCTTTGAATATCTCCCCGACAACGCGCTCCTCTTTTGCGACGAGAGCCACGTCACCGTGCCGCAGATCGGCGCGATGTTCCGCGGCGACTTCGCGCGCAAGAAAACGCTCGCCGAATACGGCTTCCGCCTGCCGTCCTGCATGGACAACCGGCCCTTGAAATTCGAGGAATGGGAAAAGATGCGCCCGCAGACGACGCATGTCTCGGCGACGCCCGGCAATTGGGAATTGCAGCGCACCGGCGGTGTTTTTGTGGAGCAGGTCATTCGCCCGACCGGCCTTGTCGATCCGCCGGTCGAGATCAGGAAGGTGACGGGCGAAAAATCCAATCAGGTCGACGACGTGATCGCGGAAGTGAAAGCGGTCGCCAGTCGCGGCGGGCGCAGCCTCGTCACCGTGCTGACCAAACGGATGGCCGAGGATCTGACCGAATACATGCACGAACAGGGCGTCCGCGTGCGCTACATGCATTCGGACATCGAAACGCTGGAGCGGATCGAGATCATCCGCGATCTGCGGCTTGGCGCCTTCGACGTGCTGGTTGGCATCAATCTCCTGCGCGAGGGCCTCGACATTCCGGAATGCCAGCTGGTCGCCATCCTCGACGCTGACAAGGAAGGGTTTTTGCGCTCGGAAACGTCGCTCATCCAGACGATCGGCCGCGCGGCGCGCAATATCGACGGCAAGGTTATTCTGTATGCGGACAGGGTCACCGGCTCGATCGAGCGCGCGATCGCCGAAACCGACCGCCGCCGCGAAAAGCAATGCGCGCATAACGAAGCCCACGGCATCACCCCGACGACGACCAAGGCGCTGATCTCCGACCTCGCCCGCGATGACGACGAAGGACGCAAGGCGGCGATGGGCCAGACCTTTGTCGGGCACAGGGTCGCTGGCCGCGGCGCAGCGCATGTTTCCGGCTTCGCCGAAGACGCCGCGCATTTCGGGCACAATCTGCGCACCGTCATCGCCGGCCTCGAAAAGGACATGCGCGAAGCCGCCGCCAATCTGGAGTTCGAGGAGGCCGCAAGAATTCGCGACGAAATCCGCCGCCTTCAGGAAACCGAGCTCGCCATCGCCGACGACCCGTTCGCGCGGCAGGAGGAAGTCGAGCAGCGGATTTCGGAGGGCTCGCGCGGCAGGATCACGAAGAGCGAGGGGACGGTGTCGACGCTGCTGAGCAAGCCGAAACGCTCGTGGCGGCCGCGGCGCTGATATGGCCTTGACAGCATATGACTAGGAAGCCATATTCGTGACGATATGGACGGTCATGCTCGAAGACGCCTTCGACGCGGAATTCGCCGCGCTGTCTGAATCCGTGCAGGATGAACTGCTGGCGCAGACAGAGGTGATCCAGCAGTTCGGCCCGCAGACGAAGCGGCCGCACGTCGACACGCTGAAAGGCTCGAAGCACGCGAACATGAAGGAGTTGCGGTTCGATGCGGATGGCGGCGTTTGGCGGGTCGCTTTTGCGTTCGATCCGGAGCGGAAAGCGGTGTTGCTCGTCGCCGGCGACAAGTCGGGCGAAAGCGAAACGAGATTCTATCGGCGGCTGATTAGGATCTCCGATGGGCGATTTGATGCGCATCTCGCGCGATTGAGGAGAGCATGATGGGACGCACGCTGAAAGAGATCATGGACTCGCTGCCCGCCGCGCGGCGGCGCCAGATCGAAGCGCGCGCCAAGGAGCTGATCGCGGAGGAATTGTCGCTGCAAGACTTGCGCAAAGCGATGGGCAAGACGCAAGTCCAGATGGCGAAGAAGCTCGGTGTCGGCCAAGATGCGATTTCCCGTGTTGAGCAGCGCGCCGACATGCTGCTATCGACGCTCGGCGATTACGTCAAAGGCATGGGCGGCGAGTTAAGCCTCATCGCCGAATTCCCGAACCGCCCGCCGGTGCGGCTGGCGGGACTGGAAGCGCTCGGGCAAAAGCCGAAACCGCGGAAGCGGACAAGGGCGCGCGTTCCCGCGAAATCAAGAAAGCGCGCCAAAGCCGCGTAGCGCCGCGACGAAATCCGGCGATTGCGGGAAACCGAACTCGCCGTCGCGGATGACCCCTTTGCGCGGCAGGAACCGGTGGAGCAGCGCATATCCGAAGGCTCGCGCGGGAAGGATCGTCAAGAGCGAGGGGACGGTGAGGACGCTGCTGAGCAAGCCGAAGCGATCTTGGCGGCCGCGGCGGGTAGACCTTCTTGACTTGGCGGCGCGGCGCGGGACAATCGGCGCCATGGACTATCGGACCATCATCACCGTCGAACCGGGCAAGCGAAGCGGCAAGCCCTGCGTCCGGGGCTTGCGCATCGCCGTCTCCGACATTCTCGACTATCTCGCCGGCGGCATGAGCGAGGACGAGGTGTTGCGCGATTTCCCCGAGCTGACGCGCGACGACATAAGGGCGTGCCTCGCCTTCGCCGCCGACCGCGAACGCCGGCTCGCCGGCTCCCTCGCCAGGTGAAATTGCTGTTTGATGAAAACCTCGCCCGCGACCTGGTTCGCCGGGTTGCGGATGTTTATCCGAACGCGGAACATGTTGCGAAAATCGGCCTCAAGCGCGCTGGTGATCGCGATGTGTGGGAATACGCCCGGGCGCATGGATTCGTCATCGTCTCCAAGGACAGCGACTTCAACCAGCTTGCATTCCTTCACGGCGCGCCGCCGAAAATCGTTTGGCTCCGCGTCGGCAATTGCACCACGGACTCGATCGAACGCTTGCTGCGCGGCAGAGCCAGCGAAATTGCGGCGTTCGTCACCGATCCCGACGATGCAGTGCTGATCGTCGAATGAAACAGCGGCTTCACCTCTCCCTTTGGGAGAGGTCGGAATTTGCGCAGCAAATTCCGGGTGAGGGGTTCCGCGCCCAAATTGAGAGCGCGGAACCCTCATCCGGGCGCGGAGTTTATCCTCGGGCCGGCCTTCGGCCGGTCCCGGGGGCGCCACCTTCTCCCAGTGGGAGAAGGTATCTGTCGTTCGCGCGGCAGGGCCGGAGAAATTGCGGCGTTCGTCGCCGACCCCGACGATGCGGTGGATCGTCGAATGAAACGGCGGCTTCACCTCTCCCTTTGGGAGAGGTCGGAATTTGCGCAGCAAATTCCGGGTGAGGGTCCCGCGCCCAAATTGAGAGCGCGGAACCCTCATCCGGGCGCGGAGTTTATCCTCGGGCCGGCCTTCGGCCGGTCCCGGGGGCGCCACCTTCTCCCGGCGGGAGAAGGTATCCGTGGTCGCTGCGGCGGCGACGCAGTAAGAACGGATCACTCCTTCGCGCCGGCGGATTTCGTCCGCTCTTCGCGCCGAACATCGTGAAGAAACGCCTTCATCCGCGCCTGCAATTCCACCGATCGCGTTCACCGAACCGGGACTTCCGTCGTGGCCGCGCAAGGCATTCGCCCCTCCTCAACCCTAATTCTTCATCGAATCTTTCCCGAGATCGGCAAAGTTATCCCCCTCCCCAAAACCTCCCGTAGAATGCTCCTCAATCGGAGCGGGAGAGGCGTTGTCGACCGTTTCAACGGCTCCGATCCGGCGCGCCGGCGACGAGGCATCCGCGTTACGGAGGATGCAAACGAACCGGCCGGAGTCAGGCCCGGGCCGCACCTGTTCCGTGCAAACGGAATAAGGACCGCGCGGGAGACGAACCCGAAAAATGCGCCGGCTTCTTCGAAAGCGGTCGTCCTTAGCCGGACGATATAG
>JBGTLL010000139.1:0-20095 GCA_041744115.1 Parvularculaceae bacterium
GCATTTCTTCAAGGTGTGCGTCCCAAAGCGGGCCGGCGCCGGCGACCGGCGTGTCTTCAAGCGCCTGCAAAGCGTCGTGGCGGACGCCGCCATCCGCTTCGAGACGCGCCAGGGCATCGCGCCTGTCGGGCCAAAGATCGCGCCGCCGCAATCGCCACCCAAGACTTGCGGACAAGGCAAACGAAGCGGTGAGGGCGATCGCGTGCGCCCATTGCGGCGTCATCGCCCAGACGTCAAAGAGGCTTGCCATCACAAGAAGCGCGATTGGCGCGCCGGCGATCACAACGATCGGCGCCAGCCGTTCAATCATTAACGCCCATCGCGCAAAGACCACGGCGCGAGGGCCGGGCAACCGCTGTGGATTGCGCGCCGTCGATGCTCTGTCTTGCGCCGTTTTGGTCGTCATGCTTTTTGCAGATTAGCGGTCGAAGTCGCCGCCGTCGATCAAAGCCGTTGCGGTCCGGCCTCAAATCGCCGCCTTTCGTCGCTTCGGCGGTTCAAGAAACGGTTAACAATAGGGGCGGCCGTCCTGGTCTGGTTCATCCTGTCGAAATCGCGCCGGTCATTGCTTGCTGGCGATGCGGCGGCGGCGCGCGCCGGCGGGCGCAATCTGGCGATCGCCTTCACGGCGGTCGCCGTCTACAATTTTGTCGGCGTTTTCGATATCGTATCGACGATTGCAGCGATTGAATCGGGCGTCGCGGAAGAAGCAAACCCGGTGATGCGCGCCGTCATGGACCAATATGGCGCCGGCTGGATCGCCGCGAAACTTTTCCTGCAGCTTGTGATTTCGGCGATGGTGCTGTGGTTCCCGCACCGGATCGTGCTGGCGATCTTCGCGCTCGCCATCTGGATCAACGGTTTCGTCGTCCTCAACAATTTCCGGATCGCGCTCGGGCTATGACCGAGCGCGGTCGCGCTCCTTAGGGCAAAGAGCAATATCTCAGAATCGCGGACGACGTCACCCTGACGCAAGTCAGGGTCCAGAATGGCGAGCAAGTCCCTCGCGGCTCTGGATGCTGACTTTCGTCAGCATGACGGAAGAGGCATGACGGACGAGGTTCGTGTCCAATGCGGATTAATTGCGCTTCGCTCTAAGCCTTGATCCAGACCGGATTGCGTTCCGCTTCGATCATGGCGTCGAAATCGGGCCGCCGCCTGATGACGGCGAAACGGCCGCCGCTGACCAGGACTTCGGGTGCGAGGGCGCGCGAATTATATTGCGACGCCTGCACCGCGCCATAGGCGCCGGCGGACATGAAGGCGACGAGATCGCCGGCTTTCATCGGCGCCAAGATCCGCGCTTTTGCGAACCGGTCGCCGGTCTCGCAGACCGGGCCGACGACATCATAGGGCTCCTTTTCGCCGTCGCGAGGCGCGACCGGCAGAAGCGCATGAAAGGCGTCATAGAGCGCCGGGCGAATGAGATCGTTCATTCCGGCGTCGATAATCAGGAATTTTTTCGCTTCGCCTTCCTTCACATAAAGCACCCGCGAAACGAGGACGCCGGCATTGCCGACAATCATCCGCCCGGGTTCGAAGATGAGATCGATCCCGAGCGGCGCGGCGATGCGCCGGATCAGCGCCGCATAATCGTCCGGATGCGGCGGATCGCCCTTGTCGCCATAGGAAATGCCGAGACCGCCGCCGAGGTCGAGCCGTTCGATTGAATGGCCGTCGGCGCGCAGCGTCCTCACAAGGTCCGCGACCCGCTCAAAGGCGCGTTCAAAGGGTTGAAGCTCGGATATCTGCGAGCCGATATGGACGTCAACGCCCTTGATGGCGACGCCCGCAAGGCTGGCCGCCTTGCGATAAATCTCGCGCGCGAATTTCCAGGGAACGCCGAATTTGTCTTCCGCCCTGCCGGTCGAAATTTTATCGTGCCCGCCGGCGGATACATCCGGATTGATGCGGAACGCGATCGGCGCCCTCGCGCCCTTCGATCGGGCAATTTCGTCGAGCGCGAGGAGCTCAGGCTCGGATTCGACGTTGAATTGATGAATGCCGGCGTCGATCGCCGCGGCCATTTCAGCGCGCGTTTTGCCGACGCCGGAAAAGACAATCCTCGAGGGCGAAATACCCGCCTCAAGCGCGCGCGCGAGTTCGCCGCCGGAGACGACATCGGCGCCGGCGCCTTCCTCGCGCATGATCTTCAGGACGGAAAGATTGGAATTCGCCTTCACCGAATAGGCGATCAGCGGGTCAAGTCCGGCAAAGGCGTCGCGAAAGACGCGAACATGCCGGCGGAGCGTAGCTTCCGAATAGCTATAGAAGGGCGTGCCGACGGCTTCGGCGAGCGTTTCAAGGCTCACATCCTCCGCGCAAAGAACACCATTCCGATAATGGAAATGATGCATAGCTAGAAGGTATGATCGATCGGGGCGATCTCTTTAAGCGCGACCCAGGCGTGCTGGCGCTCTTCGTAAACGGAAAATCGCGGCGGCGGGAATGCGGGATCGGCGAAGGCGCCGAGCGTGACAGCGACGAGGTCCGGCTGGCTTTCCGTCGTGTACCAGACTGTCGAGCCGCAATTGCCGCAGAACCGAAACGTAGCCGTATCGCCGCTGTCGCCGACACGGATATAGGGTGAGGGGTCGCCTTCCAGAAATTCGACATTCTCTCGCGGAAATCGCGCCTGCGCGGCGAACGCGCTTCCCGTCCGTTTCTGGCACGCGAGGCAATGGCAGACCGATATCCGCACGGGCTCGCCGCGACAGCGCAAGCTTATGCGCCCGCAACTGCACGATGCCTCGCGCGTCGTCATCTGTCAGGGTCTTCCGCCGGCTCCGACGACGGCGTTCTGAGCGGCGCTTTCTTGCCGCAGGCCGAGAGGAAGAAAAGCGCGGCGAGCGCCGCCATCAGCAATTTCATTTGAGCAGGTCTTTCCATCGCTTGATTTGCGCCCGCACATTCGCCGGCGCGGTCCCGCCATAGGATGCGCGCGCGGCGACCGAGGCGTCAACGGTCAGATGCCGGAACACATCGTCGCCGATGCGCGGCTCAATCGCGCGGAAGTCGCTTATTGCCAATTCGTCGAGGCGGAGGCTTTTTCTCTCCGCTGACGCGACAATGGCGCCGGTCGCGTGATGCGCGTCGCGGAACGGCATATCGAGTTTGCGGACGAGATAGTCGGCAAGATCGGTGGCGGTTGAATACCCGCGCTCAGCGGCCGCGCGCATCGCTCCTTCGTTCATGGTCATGTCGGCGATCATGCCGGTCATGGCGGCGAGCGCCAGCGCCAGATCGTCGACGCCCGCAAAAATCGCCGCCTTGTCTTCCTGCATGTCCTTCGAATAGGCGAGGGGGAGGCCCTTCATCACCATGAGCAAGGTCGTGAAGGCGCCGGCGATGCGGCCGACTTTGGCGCGGCAGAGTTCAGCCGCGTCGGGATTTCGCTTCTGCGGCATGATCGACGAGCCGGTCGAGAAAGCGTCGGAGAGCGCCGCAAATCCGAAATGCGGCGACGTCCACAGAACGATTTCTTCTGAAAGCCGCGACAGATGGCTGGCGCAGATCGACGCCGCGGCGAGCGTCTCCAGCGCGAAATCGCGCGCCGAGACGCTGTCGAGCGAGTTCGCCGTCGGCCGATCGAAGCCCAGCGCTTTCGCCGTCATCTCCCGGTCGATCGGATAGGGGACGCCGGCGAGCGCCGCCGCGCCGAGGGGGCACTCATTCATGCGCCGGCGGGCGTCTTCAAAGCGCGCGCGGTCGCGCCCCAGCATTTCGACATAGGCGAGACAGTGATGACCGAATGTCACCGGCTGCGCGATCTGCAGGTGGGTGTAGCCTGGCATCACGGTTGCGGCGTGCGCCTCGGCCTTTTCGACGAGCGCTTTTTGAAGCCCGACGATTGCATCGGCGATTTCGTCGCAGGCGCGGCGCACAAACAGCCGGAGATCGGTCGCGACCTGATCGTTGCGCGAGCGGGCTGTGTGCAGCCGCGCGGCCGGTTCGCCGATCAGGTCTTTAAGGCGCGCCTCGATATTCATGTGAATGTCTTCAAGGCGCCTTGAAAAGACAAATTTGCCGGCCTCGATTTCCGCCGCGATCCGGTCAAGGCCGTCGTCGATCGCGCTTGCGTCAGCCGCCGCGATGATTTTCGCCGCGGCGAGCATCGCGCAATGCGCCTTCGATCCTTCAATGTCCTCGCGCCAGAGCCGCCGATCGACATCGATCGAGGCGTTGATTTCTTCCATGATCGCGGCCGGCCCTTGTGCAAAGCGCCCGCCCCAGATTTGGCTTTTCTCCGCCGCCGCTTTATCTGAGGGTTTCTCTGGCATCTGAACCAAGGTCTCAAGCGTTGCGCGTTCTGATCAGCCCCCGCCTTTGGCTCTTGATCTGGCTCGGGATCGGCGCTGCCGGTCTCCTCTACGTGATCCTTGCCGCGTCGTTAAGCGGCGCCGGCCAGAAATCGCCGACAAGCGCTGCCGCCGTCCTCCACGACCAGTCGCTCCTCGTCGGCGAGATGGCGGATTTCGTCTATGCGCTCCCACCGCGCATGGCGCCGGGCGAACCGTTTTTGCAGGAAGGGCGCGAAGTGACGCTCGCCGATTTTCGCGGGCGGACGCTGCTGGTGAATTTCTGGGCGACCTGGTGCGCGCCATGCCTGAAAGAGCTGCCCTCGCTCGATGCGCTGGAGCGCGACCTCGGCGGGCGTGACTTTGCGGTCGTCGCTGTCGCTGCTGACACGAGAGGTCCCGATGCGGCAAGAGCGTTTTTCGACAGACTGGGCATAAGAAGCCTCAAACTCTACGCCGACCCGAAACTGCGGCTGACGATTGCGACCGGCGGGTCGGCTGTCCTCCCGGTGTCGATCCTCTACGACGCGCGAGGGCGCGAGATCGGACGGCTGACCGGCGATGCCGACTGGGAATCGCCGGAGGCAAAAGCGCTCATGAAAGCCGCGATCGATTCGACAGGCGCGTAATGATTCCGGCGGCGTCCGCCGCCGCGGCGCCCAGATCATCCGCTTCGAGACGATCAATCTGAACCGCGGCGATCGGCGCCCGTTCGTCGCGCTTGCGGCTGCGGTCATAGAGCGGATCGTAATGCTCGCGGATCAGGCGTTCGGCGAGTTCGGAATATTGCTTTGCCGCCGCCATCGACCGCCATTCTTCAATCGTCTCTTTCGCATGAAAGGATTTCAGGCGCTCGATCGCAAGCTCGACGGCGCCGGGCGCCGCAATCAGATCGGCATAGGCGCGGGGCAGATACTCCGCGCGCGCCGCCGCGCTTGCCTGAATATCGATGCGCGGAGCGGCGCGCATCGATAGCCAGAAGCGCTTTGGAATGACCAGCCGGCCGATCCGGCTCGATTCCGCCTCGACCGCAATCGGCGCCGCCGGGTCGAGGCGGCGGAGCGCCTCGAAGAGTTGTGATTCAAAGTATTTTTGCGACGGCTGCTGGCGCGACGGATCGCCGCCAAAGACGGAGCCGCGGTGGGCGGCGAGCGCTTCAAGATCGATCGTCTGTACGCCAAGCGCCCGCATGCGACCCAGAATTTCTGTCTTGGCGACGCCCGTCTGCCCATCGATAAGGACAAGCTTCAGCGGCGCCGTGTCCTCGAACAGTCCGCCGACGACAGCTCGCCGCCAGCTGCGATAGCCGCCCTGCAGGACGCCGACGCGCCAGCCGATCTGCGACAGGATCGTCGCCATCGCATTCGACCTCATGCCGCCGCGCCAGCAATAGAGCATCGGCCGAAATTTCGCGTCCTTTTCCGCCAGCGCCGTTTCGAGGTGATGCGCGACGTTGCGTGCAACGTATGCCGCGCCAAGGCGGCGCGCGCGAAAGCGTGAATCCTGGACATAGATTGTCCCGATTTCAGCGCGTTCATCGTCGCTGAGAACAGGCAGATTGATCGCCCCCGGAATATGGTCCCCGACGAACTCCGCCGGCGAGCGCACATCGATGATCGCATCGCGGCGCGCCAGCGTCTCCGCGCCGATATCGGCAATTTCCTCAATCATGACGTGCGGTGTAGCGTCGCGCGATCGGTCGATGCAAGCCGGTCGGATTGCACCGCGGAAGTCGTTGCGGCATAGAAGCTCCCGTGATTGACGCCGCATCCGAACCGAAACTGACTTCGCTCGCCCATGGCGGCGGCTGCGGCTGCAAGCTTGCGCCGAATGTCCTCAGCGAGATTCTGTCGGGCGCGCCGGCGGGCCTTGTTCCGAAAGATCTCCTCGTGGACGCAGCGACCAGCGATGACGCGGCGGTCTGGCGTCTTTCAGATGACACGGCGATTGTCGCGACCACCGATTTCTTCATGCCGGTCGTCGATGATCCGTTCGAGTTCGGCCGCATCGCCGCGACGAATGCGCTGTCCGACGTCTACGCGATGGGCGCGCGGCCGATCTTTTCGCTGGCGATTGTCGGCATGCCCGTCGGAAAAATCAGTACGCAAACGATCCGGAGAATTCTCGACGGCGGGCGCTCGGTCGCCGACGCCGCGGGGGCGCCGGTCGCCGGCGGGCACTCGATCGATTCGGTTGAGCCGATCTACGGGCTTGTGGCGTTGGGACTGGTTCATCCCGAACGGATCCTGAGAAATTGCGATGCGCAAGCGGGCGACGTGCTCATTCTCGGCAAGCCGCTCGGCGTCGGAATTTTCAGCGCCGCGCTGAAGAAGGGCGCGCTGGGGCCGGGCGATTACCGCGCGATGATCGCCTCGACGACCCTGTTGAATACGCCGGGCGCCGAGCTTGGCGCGATCGGGGGCGTTCATGCGGTCACCGACGTCACCGGTTTCGGACTGCTTGGCCATCTCGCGGAAGTCTGCCGCGGATCGGACGCCGGAGCCGTCGTCAATCGCGAAGCGGTTCCGGTCTTCGAAGGCGCGCGCCGCCTCGCGCGGGAGGGCGTCCGGACCGGCGCCTCGGCGCGCAACTGGGCGAGCGTCGCGATGCTCGTTGATCCGCCATCGGACTTTGCGGACGCGGACCGCGACCTTTTCTGCGATCCGCAAACCAGCGGCGGCCTCCTTGTTGCCTGCGCGCCGGGCGCCGCGGACGCGGTCTTGGCGCTGTTTCGCCGGCACGGTCACCAGGAGGCGGCAATCATCGGCGAGATCGTTGGCGGCCCCGCGCGCATCCGGCTGAAATAGCAAGGCCGCTTGCCATCAATGCCGCAACAGGCAAGACTTTGCCGCATGCCAATGGAAGGTTCGCCATGAAGGTGCTGACCGTCGTCCTTGCGATCATTGCCGCGGCGGCGCTCGGCGCCTGCGGGAAAACGCCGGGTGCGCCGAGTTCGCCGGCGAGCTTTGAAGCGGCCGACCTCAGCGCCGCGTCGCCGCTCGACAAGCCGTATCGCCTCAAAGGCGCCGGCGAGACCGATATCGACCGGCTGTTTGAAATCCTCCCCGCCTATCTGCGGCCGGCCTATGACAAGGCGTCGTTCGATTCAAAGCTCGGCGCCACCGTCGTGACCGGTCTTCGCTTTGGCGACGCCGCTGCGTCGAACGGGTTTACGGCTGCCCGCGCCGAATTTTACGGCGTCGATCTCGAAAAGATCGAGCGGATACAGGCGGCGACGGACGCGCCGCCCGATGCCCCGCTCGACCTCGTTCTCGGCAAGCTCCGCCTTTTCGACGTGGCGAGTGCGGATAAGAGCGAAACCGCGACGAAGACGACGATTGGCGCGATTGAAATCGACAGCCTCCGCGTCCGGGAAGGCGGCATTCCAAAGGAAACGCCGGCTGGCGGCCTCGCCGCCTTCTTCAATGCGTTCGATGTCGCCGGAATTTATTTCAGGGATGTCCGCATGATTGCTGGCGGCGCCGCGGCGTCCGATGCCGGGGCCGCATTCGATTTTTCAACGCCCGATCTTCGCTTTGTAGGACTGGGCGGCGGCCGGCTGACGGCGGTCCTCGGCCACGATCTCGACTATCTGATACGCCAGTCTCCGGAAGCGCTTGCGGCCGCGGGGGCCGGCATGGGCGCGGCTGGCGACATTCTGGTCAACGGCCCGTTGCGCAATTTTATCGCGCCGGAAAACCAGCGGACGAAACTCAAAACGCTCGAATGGCGCGATATTTCTTTCGCGGGGCTGATGGAATACGGCCTGAAGGGCGAGCGGCCGCCGATTACGGCGAAAAATCTCATCGATCTCGGGACAGCGCGCATCACGGACGCGGAGACCTTTGTCGGCGAGAAACGGTTCTCGGTCGTTCCGGAAACGCTGATTTCCGCGATGGAGTTCACCTGGCTCGCCCCCTCGAAAGTCCGCGCCGTGACGCGCGGCGGCCTTTATGACTTCACCGCCTATGTTCCCGATACGGAGAAAGAAGCGGTCGCCGAGCTGAAGACCCGCAAACTCGACCGGGTGAAAGCCGACAGCGACTTCGCTTTCGACTGGAACGCCGGCAAGGGCGGCGCGGTCCTTTCGACCGGATTTGACAGCGCCGGGTTCGCCGATTTCGATCTCGATGTCGCGCTCGAAGGGCTTGAGCTGAAGAAGATCGACGCCGGCCGCGCGGCCGGCGCCGGGCAGCCGGCGCTCGATCTCGCCCGGCTCAAATCCTTGTCGATGACGATTGCGGACGAGCAAATGCTTGACGCTTTTTACGCGCTGTCGGCGCTGGAGGCCGGGCAGTCGCCTGAGGAACTTCGCGCGGCGACGCCGGCGCTGATGCGTCTTGGCAAGCTTGAGCTTGAACGTGAAAATCCGCTGATGGCGAGCTATGTCGACGCGCTCGCGGATTTCCTCGAAGACGGCGGCACACTTGAAATAAAGGCCGCGCCGGAAACGCCGGTCCCGCTGGCGGCGATCCAGACCGCGGGCGCCGGCGGCCCCGACGCCATGGCCAAGGCGATCAATCTGACGGTGACGCGAAAGAAGTGACTACGCCGCCCGCCTGACAATCACCGATCCCGCCGAATACCCGGCGCCGAAGCCGGAGATGACGCCGACATCGCCGATCTTGAGGTCGCCGCGGTGCTTGTGGAAGGCGATGATCGATCCCGCCGAGGAGGTGTTCGCGTATTCGTCGAGAATGATCGGCGCGTCGCTGCGCGAGGCTTCGCGGCCGAGGACGCGGCGCGCGATCAGCTCGTTCATCGCAAGGTTTGCCTGGTGCAGCCACAGCCGCTTCACGCTCGAAGGCTGAAAGCCGTTGTCGGCGAGGTGCGCTGCAATCATGTCGCCGACCATCGGCACGACGTCCTTGAACACTTTGCGGCCCTGCTGGACGAAGAGTTTGTCCGTGTTCCACGAATTTTGCGGATCGGCGCCGGCGCCGGTCGCTCGCTCGCAATGATTGATGAAGCCGAGATTGTTGCGGATATTGTTCGAATAGACGGTTTTCAGCCGCGTCGAGACGATGTCCCAGGCTTCGCCCGCGGGCTTGCCCGCGCTTTGCTCGATAATGACGGCGGTCGCGACGTCGCCGAAGATGAAATGGCTGTCGCGGTTGCGGAAATTCAGATGCGCCGTGCAGATTTCGGGATTGACCATCAGGATGCGGCGGGATCCGGCTCGAATGAGGCCAAGCGCCGTCTCGATGCCGAACGCCGCCGAGGCGCAGGCGACATTCATGTCGAAGGCAAATCCCTCGACGCCGAGCGCCGCCTGGATTTCGACCGCCATCGCCGGATAGGCGCGCTGCATGTTCGACGCCGCGCAGATGACGCCGTCGATATCGGCGGCTTTGAGATCCGCGGCTTTCAGCGCGTCGCGCGCGGCGGCGACCGCGATTTCCGCGAGCACGGACAATTCGTGATCGGCCCGCGCGGCGATCTTCGGCGCCATGCGATAGGGATCGAGAATGCCGGCCTTGTCGATGACATAGCGCGACTTGATGCCGGACGCCTTTTCGACGAATTCCGAAGACGAGGGCTGCAAGGGTTCGATCGCGCCCGCTTCGATCGCGGGCGCGTTTTCCGCATTGAACAGCGCGACATAGCCGTTGAAGGCGGCGACAAGCTCCGCATTCGAAATCGACTGCGGCGGCGTGTAAAGGCCGGTAGCGATGATGCGGACGTCTGACGACATAAGGCCATCCGGTCAGTTTTGGCGCTTTGGCGGTAGGCAGTAGGCAGTAGGCAGTAGGCAAGGAGAATGTCGTCTAGTGTTGCTTCTGGCCGGACCCGTCGATAGCGCGGGATTCGACTCCGAACTCTCGCCGCTATTTCCTACTGCCTACTGCCTATTGCCTACAACCTTTTCTGCACCGCCTTCCAACGCGGGCACCCGACCTCGTGATCGTTCACCATGCCGGTCGCCTGCATGAAGGCGTAGACAATGACCGGCCCGCAGAATTTGAAGCCGAGGGCCTTCAGTTCTTTCGCCATCGCTTCGCTTTCGGCGGTCTTCGTCGGCGCCTTTTTGTACCGGTCGAGCCGGTTGATGACCGGCTTGCCGCCGACGAAGCTCCACAGCAGCCCTGAAAATCCGTCCTTGCGGGTTTCCATCACCTCAAGATAGGTCCGCGCGTTGCCGATCGTCGCCTCGATCTTCACGCGCGAACGGATGATCCCGGCGTCCTGCATCAGGCGCTCGACCTTCTTCGGCGTATAGCGCGCGATCTTTTCCGGATTGAAGCCGTCGAAGGCGCGGCGGAAATTCTCGCGCTTGTAGAGGATCGTCCGCCACGACAGCCCCGCCTGAAAGCCGTCGAGAATGAGCTTTTCAAACAGCGCGCGGTCGTCGTACTCCGGCGCGCCCCACTCTTCGTCATGATACTGACGATAGAGCGCGTCGGCGGCCGGGGCCCAGGAACAGGGGAGGATGTCGCCCGCCACGCGCCTAGATCATGTGCGTGAGGCTGAGGAGCCAGATGACGAGGATGACGTTCTGCACGATGTAGAACGCGAAGCGGACCAGCACCGCCGGCCGGCTGATCGAGACCAGATGCGTCAGCGATTGCAGGATCCGCGCGCCCAGAAAAGCGAGCGCCAGCGGGTCGGTGATCACCGTCTGGCTGGTTGCTATCGCATAAAGAAGAATCGCGCCGGCGACGGGGAGATTCTCGTAGCAATTGGCGTGCGCGCGGGTGAGCCGCCGCCCGAAGCCCTCGAGGTCGTCGCCCGACGGGTTGAATCCCGCCGCCGTCCTTTTGCCGGTGGAGACGAGCGACACGCGAAAGACGCCAAGAAACGCCACAAGCAGGATGGTCCAGCCGGCAAAGCCGAGCAGGGCGACAGCGGTTTCAGTCATCGGAATTTGTCCTTTGGAAGCTGGCGGTCGCCGAGTCTAGACCGCTTCGAGATAGGCGGGAAAGGCGATCTTGAGCGCGCGGCCGGCGACCGTCAGCATGCGGCTTTCCTCTTTGGCGGCTCTCAGCCGGTCGAGGCGGACGAGGGCGAGCGCCGCGCCGTCCCGTCCAGAAAGGATCTCGCCGACCGTGCTTTCGCCGGCTGTCACGGGCGATCCTTTCGCCGGGGCCGCGCCTTCAAAGCGGGCGACCAGTGTCCGCTTCCTGATCTCGCCCTTGCGCTTCATCCGGCTCGTCACTTCCTGCCCGACGAAGCAGCCCTTCGCGTAACTGACCGCGTTCAGCGCGTCGTAATTGACATCGAGGAGGAAGACTTCTTCGCCCGCAAAATCGCGCCCGAATTCGGGAACGCCGAGCGCTAGGCGCAGCGCGTTGTAGTCGTCGTCGGCCCGCGGCGCGGGGCCTTGGCGGCGGACGATGGCGCGCCGCGGCAATTGCCTGAGGCGCGGATCGGCGAAGGAAGCAAGCGCGTCCGGCGCCGGATCGCCAACGGCGACGCCAAGATCAGGCTCGGGGCTGAAGCCGATTTTCGCGCGAAGTTTGTAAAGCGTCAGCCGCTTCAACAGCGCGTCCGCGTTCGCGGCGTCGCAGTCGATCAAAAAGCCGTCGGCGACCGGCGTCAGAAAAAGATCAAAGAGGATCTTTCCCTGCGGCGTCAGCAGCGCCGCGAAAACGGCTTGCCCTTCCGCGACATTGAGCGCGTCCTGCGTCACGAGGCCCTGCAGAAACGGGCGCGCTTCGTCGCCCGCGACGCGGAGGACGGACCGTGAGGTGAGAACGCCTTGCATCGAAGCCGTCTATTCCAACATGGCGCGGCGGGCAAACGGTCACGGGACACGAAAGCGGCATTCGGCGACACTTTGCGTTTTTTCTCGAACGGCGGCGCTCGCGACGATCCTTCGAGACGCCGCGTGAAGAACGCGGCTCCACCTCGTTCCGTCATGCTGACGAAAGTCAGCATCCAGAGCCGCGAGGGCCTTGCTCGCCATTCTGGGCCCTGACTTGCGTCAGGGTGACGTCATCGACTTGCGTCAGGGTGACGTCGTCCTCGATTCCGAGATGAGCGCGCTGCGCTAGCCGATGCGTGCGGTCACTCGGGTCCGCCGCACTTCGTAATCGCGGCCGCGGTCATCGAAGCACCAATAGGATTCGTAGCGGACGCGGTCGTCGTCTTCCCATGTGTAGTAAAATCCGCGGCGGCAGTCGTAGCCGCCATAGTCGGCATACCAGCGGCCGGCGCGGCGCGGTTCGTCGTAATAATACCACCGGCCCGAATCATAGCCGCGATAGCGGTAAGGCGATCCGACCTCGACATTGATATCCGTATCAAGATCGACTTTTGCGCCAAGATCGAGATCGACGCCAAGCTGGGCGGCCGCCGGCGCTGCGCTGAACGTCAGCAGGGCGGCGGAAGCGAGAACAATCGTGCGGATCATGCCAGTCTCCTCCTCTTGCCCCCATTAAACGCGCGAGCAGCCCGTCCCGATCCGCAGGTTACCGAATATTTAGAGCAAAGAGCAATATCTCAGAATCGAGGACGACATCACCCTGACGCAAGTCAGGGTCCAGAATGGCGAGCAACTCCTCGCGGCTCTGGATGCTGACTTTCGTCAGCATGACGGAACGAGGCATGACGGAACGAGGTTCGTGTCCAATGCGGATTAATTGCGCCCCGCTTTAGCTCGGAAAACTGCACGGTGCAGGCGACTGCATCACCTGCACCGCATCATTTCTTCGCCGCAACGCAATCGATCAGAGCCGGTCGAGGGTCGGCTTTTCCTTGCCGGTCCAGGCCGCCTTCATCAGGCCTTGCGCATATTTCTTCGCATGCTTGTCGCCTTGCGCCCCGTAGGCCTCGGCGAGACCATAGAAGGTCCAGCCATTGTTCGGGATTTCCGACAGCGCTTCGACAAATAATTGCTCGGCGCGTTCGGCGTCGCCTTGCCGCAGCACCATCGCCGCCAGCGTCTGCTTGGCCGGATAATACCAATAGGGCGGTTCGGTGTAATTGAGACCGTCCTGCAGGGCGACGACTTCCTCCATCGCCGCGATCGCCGAAGCAAGGTCGCCGTCCGCGGCGGCCGCGCGCGCGGTCACCGTCATCTGCTGGATTTTCAGGATGCTCGGCGCCGGGATGAGGTTGGCGACGAGACCTGAAAAATCTTCGCTGGCGTGCAGCGCGGCGATTGCTTCGGCTTCGGCGCGCGCCTTGTCCGGCTCGCCCGTTTTCGCGAAAGCCTCGCCGCGGGCGTAATGCCAGGCGGCTTTCAGGAACGGCGCGTCATCGCCCGGATTTTCGAGCGCGAGGATTTCAGCCGGATCGGCGAACTGCGCCATCGCGTAATAGGGCGCGACCTTGATCGGCGCCGCGAGCGGCACTTCGATCGCCATTTCGACCGGGATTTTCGCGTCGAGCTTTTTCGCCATCGCAAGCGCGGTTTCCCGGTCGCCCGCCATCTGCGCCGACGTCATCACGAAATGCACGTTGTGGACATAATAGCCGAACTCAAACATCGGGCTGGCGTCGGCGCTCGCAAGGAACGCTTCGTCCGCCTTCACCGCTTCAAGATTGAGATCGATCGACTGCCGGTAGCGGCCGACCCTCGCATAGGTGTGCGACGGCATGTGGATCAGGTGTCCGAGCGTGGGCGACAAGGCGGCAAGTTTGTCCGCATACGGAATGGCGCGGAAGGGATTGGTCGTCGCCTCGGTCGTGTGGATATAAAGGTGGATCGCCGGCTGGTAATCGGGATTGCGGGCGAGCACGGTTTCAAGAAGCGACAGCGTCTTGCCGGCGCGGCCCTTCGGCGTCCTGCCGTCGGCCTGCCAGTAATCCCAGGGCTGGGTGTCCATATTGGCTTCCGCCGCGGTCGAAGTGATGAAATCGTCGTCCGGATAGGCCGCCGCGACTTTCTCCATGGCGTCGGCGAACGCGCCGTCGAGCGGCGCCCGGTCGGCGACCGGCTTTGCCGCGTAGCGGACGAGGATGGCGTCGATCAGCGCCTTCTCCTTGTCACTCGCCTTGTCTTTCAGATCGTGGGCGCGATGCGCGGCGGCGAAAGCGGGGGCGACGGCTTCTTCCGCCATCGGCAGATTGATGTTCGGCCCGAGGGCGAATGCTTCCGCCCAGACGCACATCGCGCAATCGGGGTCTTCCGCTTGCGCCGCCTTGAAGGCGTTGATCGCTTCATTGTGGTTGAAATTCCACATATGCGCGACGCCGGCGTCAAACAGCGACTGCGCTTTATCGCTCGCCGTCGTCACTTTGTAGCCGATGCCGGCGACCGGCTGCATCCGCATCTGCGGCGCGCCGGCTGTTTCCTGGTCATAACTGGCGGCTTGCGCGGCGCCGATCGCGGCAAAATAAGCGCGCCGCTTCATCGCCGCGGCGGGATCCTTGCCGCAAACGGAGCGAACGATCGTCAGCGGATTGATAAAGGGCGCGCCCCCTTCGGCCCTGGTAAAGTCCGGCGCCGAAATCTCAAGACTGGAAAAACCAATCGCCAAAGCCGCCGCGGCGGCGCCGATCAGAAAAGTCGCTTTCATGGTTCATTCTCCCTCTATGAACCCCAACGCGCAAAATCAGCCTTGAGGTTCTCTCCCGAAAGGCAGTCCCGTCGAGACTGCAAAAAAAAAGAAATTCGCGCGCTCCGCGCGCCATGCCCGGCGCTTTATGCCGCCGCCCCATTCGTGCTTTAAGCAAAGGATGGAGCCGGGATCAACCCATAATATCCGCGAATATTCGGTGTCCGAGCTTGCCGGCGCGGTCAAGCGCGTGATCGAGGACGGCTTTGCCTATGTCCGCGTCAGGGGCGAACTCGGGCGCGTCACGCGCGCCGCTTCCGGCCATCTTTATCTCGACCTCAAAGACAAGGACGCGTGCATTTCCGCCGTCATCTGGAAAGGCGCCGCGCAGCGGCTTCGCATCGCGCCCGAGCTCGGAATGGAAGTTGTGGCGACGGGAAGGCTTTCAACCTTTCCCGGCCAGTCGAAATACCAGATCATCATCGACAGCCTCGAACCCGCCGGCGCCGGCGCCTTGATGGCGCTGCTCGAGGAGCGGCGGAAAAAGCTCGCCGCGGAAGGGCTCTTCGATCCCGCCCGCAAGAAGCCGATCCCGTTTCTCCCCGACGTCATCGGCGTCGTCACCTCGCCGACGGGGGCCGTCATCCGCGACATTCTCCATCGGCTTCGCGAGCGTTTTCCCCGCCATGTCATCGTCTGGCCGACGCCGGTGCAGGGGCGCGGCGCGGAAATCGGGATTGCAGCGGCGATCCGGGGCTTCAACGAACTCCCCGCGGGCGGAACTATTCCGCGTCCGGATGTTCTGATCGTCGCGCGCGGCGGCGGCAGTCTTGAGGATCTGTGGTGCTTCAATGAAGAAGTCGTGGTGCGCGCCGCCGCGGCTAGCCGCATTCCCCTCATTTCCGCGGTCGGGCACGAGACCGACACCACCCTGATCGACCATGCGGCGGACTTAAGGGCGCCGACGCCGTCCGCCGCCGCGGAAAAATCGGTTCCGATGCGAACCGAGCTGATCGCGGAAATCCTCAACAAGCATCGCCGGATGATCACCGCCGAAGGGCGCCGGATCGAAGAAAGGAAAACACGGCTCGTTTCCGCCGCGCGCGGTCTTGGCCGGCCGGAAGACAGGACCGGCGCCCTTGGCCAGAGGCTCGACCGCGCGTCGGATCGTCTCACCGCGGCGCTCCGCACACGGAGCGATGGCGCGGCGGTGCGTCTGGCGCGCATTGAGGCGCGTTTCGGCCCGCGCGCGCTCAGCGTTGGCTTTGAGCGCAAGCAGTCGGGCGTTCGAAGCGGCGCAAGGCGCCTCGCCGCTCTTTCAACGCGCCTTCGCGAGCGCCCCGCCGAGCGCCTTTCCGCCGCGTCGAGCCTGCTTCGCTCACTCTCCTATGCGGGCGTATTGGATCGCGGTTTCGCGCTGGTCCGGAATGCCGAGGGGAAGATCGCCCGCCGCGCCGCGGAGCTGCCGGCGACCGGCGCTGTCGCCCTGGTCTTCACGGACGGGGAACGCGCCGCCGCTCTCGGGGCGCCGCGCAAGGCGAAGACTTCTGAACGGCCGCGGCAAAAGACGCTGTTCGATTAAGCCGTCGGGCGGCGACAGCCATGCGCGCGAAGAGGCGCGCTCCCCGGGATGAGGAAGTGTGGTGCTGAAACACGAAATCTCCTCATCCTGAGGAGCCGCGTTCTTCACGCGGCGTCTCGAAGGACGCGCCGCCAGTTCGGACGGCCGATCGAACGGAAAAGCTTCCCGCGGAATTCATTGACCGCCCGGTCGGCGAATGACCCGCAATTCCCCATTTGCGTGAAAACGAAGGCGAAAATACATCCGGGCGCAAAACGCGCATCGCGGCCCGCCGCCACCTTCGACAGGCTCAGGATGGCCGCGAGGGTCGCTGTTCCCGAAAATATATTTTTTTTCAAGGGCGGAATCTTGTCACACTCGGCCTGTCTGATTCGTCTTCATTGCATAGGGCGCGCAAATTGGCGCGCGGCAAGGGAAGGACGTGACGACGGCCATGCATTTGAACATCGGCGCAATCACCGCCCGGTCATCCCCGCGAAAGCGGGGATCGAGTACGCGCGATCTCCCGACCGGCCCGTCGCAAAAAGCCCGGATAATCCGTAAAATTCCGCTGCACGCCAACAAAATCGCCATTCGTCCACGGCGCGGCGGGTCGGACAATCCGCACAGTACGGACAATCACGCAAGCCGGGGGCACGCAAGCCGGGGGCGAAAAATTCGCTCAACGCGAAGCGAGACGCAGGACCAGCGCCGCAGCAAAAACCGACAGCGTATCGTCGCGGGCGCCGATGACAATAATGCGGTCCGCATCCCCGCCGACGCGCCGCCGAAAAGGCGCCCCTTTGACCCGCGGCGCGGCATGGCGATAATGGCGCGCCCGAAAGGACGCGCCATGAACCCCTTTGACGGAAACGCCCAGCACCGCGACGGCGAGGCGATTGTCGAGTATCTGGACGCCGAGTTCGCGGTGGTCAAACCCGGCCGCTATGTGCGCTGCGCCGTCACCGGCGCACGGGTGCCGCTCGAATCGCTGAAATACTGGAATGTCGATAAACAGGAAGCCTACGCCAACGCCGAGGCGGCGATGATCGGCTTCGGGTTCAAATCGAAGGGGGCGTAAGCGGTGGCGGCGTTGAAATTTCTGGTTGTGATTGGCGCGCTGGCGCTTGGCGGCTGCGCCGTGAATGCGCCGACGGCGGCGGCTGAGGCTCGGGCGCCCGAACCGGTCGTTGCCGCGCCGCCGTCTCCGCTCGCAACGCACGCGGACGGTGACGAAACCACGCTCGCGAAAAATGCGGCCTACGACGACGCGATGCGCGACGCGGAGGCGCGCCAGCGCGTGTTCGATGACGTCTCGCCGAACATCGATTTGACCGGCGCCTTTTCGCAGGGCGGCCTCGTTTTTGGCAAGACGCTGCCCGGCGCGACGGTGACGCTCGACGCCGAGCCGGTGATGGTCGGCCAAGCGGGGGATTTCATTCTTGGCTTCGGGCGCGATCACGGCGCGACGGCGCTGCTGGTGGTGGCGCTGCCAGACGGGCCGACGTTGCGCCGGGCGCTTGAAATCGCCGACCGCGCGTTTCCGGTCGATCGCATCGACGGCCTCGACCAGTCGAAGGTTTCTGGCTTCACCGAAGAACAGCTCGCAAGGATTGCCGTCGAACAGGAAAAGAAAAAAGCCGCGCGCGCGGCGACCGATCCCTCTCCATTCTGGGCGGCAGGATTTTCGTGGCCGGTGACGGGTCGGATCAGCGGCGTCTTCGGCTCGCAGCGGATCCTGAACGGCGAAGCGAAAACCCCGCATTCCGGGGTCGATGTCGCGGCCCCTTTGGGAACCCCGATCAAGGCGCCGGCCGCGGGGGTTGTCCGCCTCGCCGACCCCGATTTGTATTTCGAGGGCGGCCTCGTCCTCATCGATCACGGCCAATGGCTCGAAAGCGCTTTCCTCCATATGTCCCGGCTCGACGTGAAGCCGGGCGACCGGGTCGAAAAGGGTCAGGTTATCGGCGCGGTCGGCGCGACCGGCCGCGCGACCGGTCCGCATATGCACTGGAGCCTCAGATGGACGGGAACGCTCGTCGATCCCGAGCTGGTCGCGGGCGAGATGCCGCCGGGGACGGCCGCCGGGGCCGGGATCGACTAGCGGCCGTCTAATTGACAATCATTCTTAATTGCATAAATTGTGCATCGATCGGTGACGCCCTCCCGGCGCCGTTGGGACACCAATGTACGTCTGCATCTGCAACGCCTTGAAAGACCGGCAACTGACCGCCGCGGCCAGCAAAGCCAGGAGCGTCGGCGAGGTTTTCCGCCGCTGCGGGGCCCGCCCCCAATGCGGCAAATGCCTCCCCGATGTCGCCAAAATCATCGAGGACCTCAGGGACGGCGGGAGCGCCCGGATCGCGGCGGAATAGGCCTTCGATCCGCGACCGCCGTTCCGCCCCCGGGGCGCGAGGCAATTGTGCGGGAACCCGGATAATCGCGCTTCGGCATTTTCCGGTGCAAGAGCTTCGGGCAATTATTTTGCGCGAGTGAGAATGGCTTGCACAGTTCGAACTTGTCGCCCGTCTCGAGCGTTCTATTGTCGTTGACGCACAACGAGGAGACGCGCGGTGAAAGGCGATCCGAAAGTCATCGACTATCTCAACAAGGCGCTGAAGCTCGAACTGACGACGGTCAACCAGTATTTCCTGCATGCCCGCATGTTCCGGAACTGGGGTTTCCTCGGCCTCGCCAAGACCGAATACGACGAATCGATCGACGAAATGAAGCATGCGGACGAGTTGATCGAACGCATTCTTTTTCTCGAAGGGCTGCCGAACGTTCAGGATCTCGACAAGGTCTATATCGGCGAGACTGTGAAGGAATGCCTCGAACTCGATCTGCGCGCCGAACATCGCGCGCATCCCCTGTACAAGGAAGCGATCGCCTATTTCGAGAGCAACCGCGATTTCGTCAGCCGCGAGATCCTCGCCCGCATTCTGAAATCCGAAGAAGAACACATCGACTTTCTCGAAACGCAGATCGAGCTGATCGGCCGCCTCGGCGAGCAGCTCTATATGCAGGCTCAACTGAAGAAGGAGGACAACTGATGCGTCTGTTCATTGTGCTGGTTGCGTCGATCCTGTTCGCGGCGTGTTCGCCGCGAAATCCCAATCCGGTCGATCCCGTCCCGCCGGGGACTGTCGCCGCCGGCGGCGCCGCCACCGAGCCGGCGACCGACACCGCCATCGGGCCTGCCGATGATGTCGGGATTCCCGCCGGTGAAACCGGCGGCATGTGCGCCGGCATCGCCGGCATCCAGTGCCTCAATTCGGCGGACTCTTGCGCAATCGCGGAAGGCGAATGCGTCAACATGGCCGACGCCGCCGGAACCTGCACCGTCAAGCCGGAGGCCTGCACGATGCAGTACGACCCGGTTTGCGGCTGCGACGGCAAGACCTATGGCAATTCCTGCTCGGCCGCGGCCGAAGGCGTCAGCGTCGCGTCGCAAGGCGAATGTCCGGCTGCGGAGTAAAAGCTAAAAAAGTGCGAGGCCCGGTCAACGGCCGCTTGCATTGGCGAGCGGTCGTTTCTCGCCATCGACAACAACGCCCCAAATGCCGATGTCGCCCCATTGCTCGCCCGCCGTCGCCAGCGGATTTGAATCGAGAATGGTGAAATCGGCGCGCTTGCCGGGCGCAATCGATCCGATCTCGGCTTCAAGCCCCAGAGCATAGGCGGCGTCGATCGTGATTGCTTCGAGGGCGCCGCCCGGCGACAGCCTCCCGCCATTTGCCGCGCCAAGCCGCGCGCCGGCGGCTTTCAAGGGAACCAGCCCCGCCGCGCGCGAG
>JBGTLL010000140.1:0-1649 GCA_041744115.1 Parvularculaceae bacterium
GCCCGCGCGACCAGCGCCGCCGAAGCGCCGCGCTCAAACGCGCTGTTGACGAATTCATGCCCGTCGCGAGTGTCAGTCAGCGCCACGAACATTTCGCCTGGCGAAAGCGTCCTGGTGTCGATCGACAATCCGCCCGCCGCCCATTCTTCCGCAATCCAGCGGTCCGGATCGCCGCCGCGCGCGCACAAGGCGCCGCCGGTCGCCGCCGCCGCTTCGAACGCTGTCCAAAGTCCTTGGCTCATCTCCCGATGTCCTTTCGGCTGGCTGCCGCGTTCCGCGCGATCACGACGTCGTCGAACGGCAGCGTATGGGCCCCCACGATCTGGCCGGTTTCATGCCCCTTGCCGGCGATCAGGAGAACATCGCCCTCCCGAAGCATCGCGACCCCCTGCGCAATCGCTTCCGTCCGGTCGCCGATTTCCGTCGCCCCCGTGCAGCCGGCGAGAACGTCCCGCCGAACGGACGCCGGATCTTCGCTCCGCGGATTGTCGTCGGTGACGATGACGCGGTCGGCGCCCTTTGACGCCGCAGCGCCCATCAACGGCCGCTTCTTCCTGTCGCGATCCCCGCCCGCGCCGATGATCGCGATCACCCGTCCCGCGGCGTGCGGGCGAATGGCGGCGAGCGCCGTCGCCACCGCATCCGGCGTATGCGCGTAGTCGACATAAATGCCGGCGCCGTTGTGATCGGCCGCATGCTGCATCCGCCCGGGCACGCCGGGAAGACGCTCAAGCAAGGGCAGGATATCGCCAGCATCGCGCCCGCTCGCCATCACGATACCGGCCGCGACGAGCGCGTTTTCCGCCTGAAACGCGCCGATCAGCGGCAGCCGCAATTTTCGCGTCCGGCTTGTGTCCGCAACTTCAAGATCAAGCCCGCCCGGCTTTGGCGTTATTGACGCCAGGCGCAGCGAACGCCCGCCGGCGCCGGTGGTCAGGATTTTGACGCCGCGCGCGCCCGCCTCGTCCGCGATGTCCGCGGCCCCCTCGCCGTCCATGTTGACAACGGCGACGCCGGACGTCGGAAGCAGTTCGAGGAAGAGGCGCTTCTTGGCGCGGAAATAGTCGTCGAAATCGGCGTGATAATCGAGGTGATCCTGGGTGATGTTGGTGAACGCGGCGACAGAGAACCTGACACCGTCCGCACGGAATTGCGCGAGCGCGTGACTTGAGACTTCGATCGCAAGATGGCTGACGCCGACGGCGGTCATCCTATCCAGCGTTTCGTGCAGCATCACCGGTTCCGGCGTCGTGTGCTGCAGCTTTCTTTCGTAACCGGACGAGCGCGCGCCGAGGGTGCCAAGACTTCCCGCATTCTCGCCCATCATCGACCACAGCGCCGCGGCAAAGACCGCCGTCGATGTCTTGCCATTGGTGCCGGTGACGCCGGCGATAACGCCGGGCTGGCGGGGATAAAAACGCGCCGCCATTTCGGCGAGGCGCCGGCGCGGCTGAGGGTCCGAGATGAGCGGCAGGGCCGTTCCGGCGCCGCGCCGTGCAAGGACCGCCGCGGCGCCGTTTTTCTCCGCCTGCGGAATAAACGCGGCGCCATCGGCTGCCGCGCCCGGAAGCGCCGCGAAAAGAAACCCTTTGCGCACCGCGCGGCTGTCTGGCGTCAAGCCCTCTATTTCCGGGTCGGGATCGCATGGC
>JBGTLL010000141.1:0-5409 GCA_041744115.1 Parvularculaceae bacterium
CGATCTCCGGGCGTCGCCGCCCCCGGCCGCTTTGCGGGAGCGTCTCGGCGCCCCCGTCGAATTCGGGGTGAAGGCGCTCGACGTATTTTGTCCGGCCCGGATCGGCCAGCGGCTTGGCGTCTTTTCGGGATCGGGTGTCGGCAAGTCGGCGCTGCTCGCGATGATTGCGCAAAACACCCGATGCGATGTCGCCGTGATCGCGCTGATCGGCGAGCGCGGGCGGGAGGTCCGGGAGTTCATCGAAGACAATCTCGGTCCCGCGGGCCTCGCGCGAGCGGTCGTCATTGTTGCGACATCCGACGAGCCGGCGATGATGCGCCGGGAGGCGGCGTTCCTCGCGATGACGATCGGCGAGTATTTCCGCGATCAGGGCGCGCATGTCCTGTGCCTGATGGATTCACTGACGCGGGTCGCCGTCGCCCAGCGCGAAATCGGCCTTGCGGCGGGAGAACCGCCGACCGCGAAGGGCTATACGCCTTCCGTTTTCTCCCTGTTGCCGAAACTTCTGGAACGGGCCGGCGCGGGCGAGGCGGGCGCCGGCGCCGTCACTGGCGTCTTCAGCGTCCTGGTCGAAGGCGACGATCATGATGAGCCGATCGCCGACGCCGCCCGCGCGATCCTCGACGGCCATATCGTGCTCGACCGGCGGATTGCCGAGCGCGGCCGCTTCCCGGCGATCGACATCCTGAAGAGTGTCTCACGTTCCGCGGGCGGCGTTCGGGCCGCCGGCCTCAACGAGGCAGCCCGCCGGGCCAGAGCGCTCGCCTCCGTGTACGACGACATGCGGGAAATGATCCGCATTGGCGCCTATAAGACCGGCGCCAATCCCGAAGTCGATCGGGCTCGCGAGTTTCACGCAAAGCTTGAAGCGTTTCTCGCCCAGCCGCGCGGCGAAGCGGTCGATGCGGGTCGCGCCGAAGCGGCGCTGCTTGCGATTCTCGGTCCCGCGCCGGAGCCTGAATCACAATGAAAGCGAACGAGCGTGAAGGCCATGCCCTCGCCAAACTCCTCAAAGTCGCCCGCATGAACGCCGAGAAAGCAAGTCGCCGTCTCGGCGATCTTGAAGCTGCCCGCCAGCAAGCGGACGCCTCGCTCCGCCTGCTCGCCGACGCCATCTCGGATGAAGAAGCGGCGGCGCAGGCGGCCGAAATTGTCGGCTTTGCCCAGCTTGCGGGCTATCTCGCCGGCGCCGCGCAGAAACGGGCGGCGCTGATTGAGACCGGAGCGAAAATCGCAATCGAAACTATCGCGGCCGAACGCGACCTTGCTGACGCCTATGCCGAGCTGAAAAAGCTCGAACATCTGGTCGAGCGCTCGCAGCTGTCGCTCGAACGGGGCCGGCGAAAGACCGAAAATGCGTCAATCGATGGCGCGGCGCTCGCCCGGTTCGTCCGCTCGACCAGGCGTTAAGGCTAAAAGCACTCAACCACGTTCCGGAATCGGCGCGCAGCCGGGCGCCTTGCGAAAACGGCGCTCGCGCCGCCCGCTGGTTCTATATGCATCGCCGGCCAGCCTGTGGAACCGGACCGGCGACAAACCGGACTTGTCAAACCGGACGCGCCAAGAAAACGCGCCCTACGCAAGTAAGACGAATCAGAACCCCCGAACGTGACAAGTCCCACGCATTTTTTTTGAAAATATTTTTTTTGGAGTGGTCGCATCTGCGTTGCCGCCGTTTCTTTGCCGGAACCGTCCCAATAATTCCGGCTCAAACGGCCATTTCGCGTTTGACGCTTCGAACGTCTTTGTGTTATCCCATAAATTGTCTAGAAGTGGCGTCTGATGGCGACAGCCTCCAGCCCGATGCAGCAGTTTGACGGTTTGAGGCAAGGGGCGGAGCGAGGGCGTGAAATTGCGGTCGCCGGAGACCTCTTTTCTGGGGTCTCATATCAACAAGATTGACGGCAAAGGCCGGGTAGCGACGCCGGCCGATTTTCGCCGCGCGCTTGTCGATGACCCGATCCGGGGGTTTTATTGCCTGCCGTCATTGCGCGGCCCTTGGCTGGAGTGCGGTGGAGGAGATTTCATTACCTATTTCAAGCAGATGATCCGGGAACTTGATCCGTTCGATGAGGACCGCGAAGCGCTCGAAGAGCACGTTGTCGGACAGATCCGCTCACTGCCGTTCGATACCGAAGGAAGGATCGTCATCGGCGAGCCGCTGCGCGCGCATGCGGCGCTAAGCGACCGTGTGCTGTTTCAGGGTCGCGGCGAGATTTTCATGATCATGACCGCCGAGGGCGCCGAAGAGCGCCTCGCCGCGAGCCGCGATCGCGCCCGCGCGGCGCTGCAACGGTTGCGCAATCCGAAATCCGAAGGCGCGCCATGAGCGTTTCCGCGCACGCGCCGGTGATGCTCGACGAAGCGGTCGCCGCGCTCGCGCCGGGAAATCACGGCCTATACGTTGATGCGACGTTCGGCGGCGGCGGCTACGCGCGCGCCATTCTCGCCGCCGCCAATTGCGCGGTTTACGCATTTGACCGCGACCCCATTGCGACGGCGCGCGCCCGCGACTGGTCGCGCGCGTATGCGGGGCGCCTCGCGCTCGTCAATCGGCCGTTCGCGGAAATCGAAGAGGGCCTTGTGGAACTCGCGGTCGAGGCGATTGACGGCGCTGTCTTCGATCTCGGCGTGTCGTCGATGCAGCTCGATGAAGCGGAGCGCGGCTTTTCGTTCATGCGCGACGGTCCGCTGTCGATGCGGATGGACGGCGGGAAGCCCGACGCCGCCGATGTCGTCAATTCCGCCGAAGCGCGAGATCTCGCTTCGATCTTCAAGATCTATGGCGAGGAAAAGCGCGCGAGCCGCATCGCCCGCGCCATCGTCGAGGAACGAAAAGCGGCGCCGATTGCAACGACGGCGCGGCTTGCAGCGATCGTGACGCGCGCCTCCCCGCCGCAGCGGGAGGATAGAATTCATCCGGCGACGCGCGTCTTTCAGGCGCTGCGCATTTTTGTCAATGACGAGCTCGCGCAGCTCGCCAAAGCCCTCTTTGCCGCCGAACGCCTGCTTCGCCCGGCCGGACGGCTTGTCGTCGTCACTTTCCATTCCCTTGAGGACCGCATCGTCAAACGCTTCATGACGGATCGCAGCGGCGCCGCCGCCCGGCCCTCACGGCATGCGCCGGACACCGAACAAAAAGAGCCGACCTTCAGATTGCTGAGCGACAAGCCTCTCGTGCCGTCGGCGGAAGAAGTCGCCGCCAATCCGCGCGCGCGCTCGGCGAAACTGCGCGCGGCGATCCGCACCGCCGCGCCCGCCCAAGGCGGCGACTTTCACGCGCTTCTGCCGGCCCTGGTCCTCAAATCCCCTTTCAGTCTGGAGAAAGCCCGATGATGCGCCTCACCATGATCTTGCTCTGCCTTATGCTCGCCGCCGCCGCGGCCGGCCGCTATCAGGCCGAGGCGGCGGTGCGCGAGACGCGCAGCGAACTGCAACGGCTTGATCGCGCCAAGATCCGCGAGTTGACCGAAATTCAGCTTCTCCGCGCGGAAGTCGCCTATCTGGAAAGCCCCGAACGGCTGGCCGCGATTGCGACCAAAGTGACCGACCTTGAACCGCTTTCGGGCGCGCAACTGTTGACGGCTGAGGATTTCGGCGTCGCTTTCAGCGCCGGGGCGCGTCCGCAACCGCCGACTGCCAGGAACCAGACGATCGAAATGGCGGCGCTCGAGGCGGCGCCCGCTCATTGAGGGTGACAATGGCCAAACGCACCGCAAAACCCCGCGCGCGCTGCACCGTGATTGACGAATGTGATCGCGCGGCCGATCCGTCTTCTGAGCGGATCGCCGCCAAAAGCCGGCGCGCGCGAATGCTCGGCGTTGCGCGCCGGCGCATTGGCATGTGCGCGGTCGCCTTTGCGCTCGCGTTTGTTTTTCTCGCGGTTCGTCTCGGCGCGGTCGCCCTCGGTCCCGAGCGCGCGCCATCCCACGCCATTGCCGCATCCGGCGACGATCCCGACCGCCGCGAGATCGTTGACCGAAATGGCGTTCTGCTGGCGACCAACTTGCCGATGCGGTCTCTCGAAATTGCCGGCCGTGAGGTCTGGAACGCGTCGGAAACGGCGAGCGCGATTGCGTCGGTGTTTCCGGATGTGAAGGCAAAAGACCTTGAGGAAAAGCTGAAGCAGGGACGGTATGTCGAAATCCGGCGGCGCCTGACGCCGGCGCAGGAAGAGGCGGTCTTTGCGCTCGGTCTGACGGGTGTGCGCTTTTCGCCGCGCACGCGCCGCTATTACCCGCAAGGCCGGATCGCGGCGCATGTCGTCGGCCATATGGAGACCGGCAAGGGCGGCGTGATGGGATTGGAGCATGTGCTCAACGACTGGCGCCGGAAGGGTCCGCTCGCGGCGTCGATCGACGTTCGAGCGCAACAGATCGTCGAACACGAGCTTAGCGCCGCGCTGAAGAAGTTTCACGCGAAAGCCGCGTTCGGCGGCGTCCTCGACGTCGCCACGGGCGAAATTATCGCGCTGGCAAGCCTTCCTGACTTCGATCCCAATGCGCCGGGCGCCGCGCCGGCGGATTCCCGCCGCAATCGCGCCGTCTACGACCGCTATGAACTCGGCTCGGCGTTCAAGCTGTTCACGGCGGCGGCGGCGCTGGAAGCGGGCGTTGCAACAGAACGGTCGCGCTATGACGCCCGCGGCAATTACAAAGTCGCCGACAAGATCATTCGCGATTTTCACGGCGAGAACCGCGTCCTGAATTTTTCGGAAGTTGTGCAGTATTCATCGAATATCGGCGCGGCGCGGATGGCGGCGGACCTCGGGCCCGATCGCCAGAAGGCGGCGCTGAAGGCGTTCGGACTGCTCGACCCGTTGCCGATCGAGTTCACGGAAAAACGTTCTCCGCAATTGCCGTGGCAGTGGGGACCGGTTGAAACGGCGACGATTTCGTATGGCCACGGTATTTCGGTGACGCCCCTGCATTTGCTTGCGGCGGTCGCCAGCGTCATCAATGGCGGGGTCTTTCATGCGCCGACTTTCCTGCGCGCCGAAGGCGAGACGAAAGGCAGGGAAGTGATTTCCCCGGAGACCAGCCTCATTATGCGGCGCGTCATGCGCCGCGTTATCGACGGTGGAACCGCGAGCCTGGCCGAAGCCCCCGGCTACTATGTGATTGGCAAGACGGCGACCGCCGAAAAACCCTCGCGCGGCGGCTACGATCCGGACGCACGCATCGCGACTTTCGTCGGCGCTTTTCCAGGATCGGCGCCGCGCTATGCCGTTCTGGTGACCCTTGACGAGCCGCAGGCGATCGAAGGCACATGGGGATATGCGACGGCCGGCTGGAACGCCGCACCGACATTCGCCGCCATTACGAGGCGCCTCGCGCCGCTTCTCGGCGTGATGCCGGTTTCCGAAGGCGAAGCGCTTGCCGCATTCGAATTCGGCGTGAGGCCCGCCGC
>JBGTLL010000142.1:0-17818 GCA_041744115.1 Parvularculaceae bacterium
GCCGAAGCGCGTGAAGCGCGCGCGCGCCTCGAAGCGCAGGCGGAAGGCGCAATCGCGCGCGTCGAGGAGGCGGCCCGGCTTGCGCATGACGCCTGCAATGCTGCGCCCGAAGAACTTCCGGCGATCGCCGAATTCAAGGCTGGCGCGGACCTTCCTGGCCGCGCTGAAATTGATGCAAAGCTCGACCGCTACAAACGCGAGCGAGAAAATCTCGGCGGCGTCAACCTTCGCGCCGACGAGGAAATGCAGGAAGTTTCCGCGCGCCTCGATGAGCTGACCACCGAGCGCGAAGACTGCGACGGCGCCATCAGGAAGCTTCGCGCGGCGATCGGCGCCCTCAACCGCGAAGCGCGACAGCGCCTCAACGACGCGTTTGAGACCGTCAACCGCAATTTCTCGTCGCTGTTCACGCGCCTCTTCAATGGCGGGCAGGCGGAACTCCGCCTCATCGATTCAGAAGACGTCCTTGAAGCCGGTCTTGAAATCTACGCGTCGCCGCCGGGCAAGAAACTGGCGTCGATGTCCTTGATGTCCGGCGGCGAACAGGCGCTGACCGCGACCGCGCTCATCTTCGCGGTGTTCATGGCGAACCCGGCGCCGGTCTGCGTCCTCGACGAGGTTGATGCGCCATTAGACGACGCCAATGTCGAGCGCTTCTGCCGCCTCCTCCACGAAATGGCGCAGGAAACCCGGACGCGCTTCCTCATTATCACGCACCATGCGCTGACGATGTCGCGGATGAACCGCCTCTACGGCGTCACCATGGTCGAGCGCGGCGTTTCCCAGCTCGTCTCGGTCGATCTGAACAAGGCCGAACAACTCGCCGCAGCGGAATAACGGTTTGTCGCGAGACGGATTGTCGCCGCTCCTTCCTGCGTTTCTGCTGTAAACTCACGCGAGCCGTCATGCTGACGAAAGTGAGCATCCAGCGCGACGGCGCGCGTGAGTGCTGCATTCTGGATCCTGACTTGCGTCAGGATGACAAGCTAATGTGAATTTGACAACATCGACCATGGGGAAAAAATGCGAATCATCCTTCGACTGACAGCCAGTATAGCCACGATCGCCATCGCCGGATGCGCGTCGGCGCCTGAAACGGCGGCGTGGCCGCAAGCCGATCTTGCCGCCGCCGCGGCGACAGCAGGCGTCGAGGCGAAGTCAAATATCTTCCTCACGGACTGGACCGGTCCCTATAGCGGCGTCCCCGCCTTCGACCGGATCGATCTCGCCCAATTAAAGCCGGCGCTCGAAGCCGGCATCGCGATGAACCTCGCGGAAGTCGACGCCATCGCGAACAACCCGGAGCCGGCGAGTTTCGACAACACGATCCTCGCGCTCGAAGACTCGGGGCGCGCGCTTGGCCGCGTTTTTTCCTATTACGGCATCCTGAGCAACAATATGTCGACGCCGGAATTTCGTGCAATTCAGGATGAGATGGCGCCGAAACTCGCGGAGTTCAATTCGACAATTACGCAGAATGAGAAGCTGTTCGCGCGCGTAACGGCCGTCTACGACAGTCCGCGCGGGAAAAAGATGAAGCCGGACCGGCAGCGTCTCGTTCAACTCGTTTACGACAGCTTCGCCCGCGACGGCGCGACGCTTCGAGGCGCGGCGAAGGAGCGCTACGCGGCGATCGATAAGCGGCTTGCCGAGCTTTACACCGATTTCGGCAACAACACGCTTCATGACGAAGAGACCTACGTTACCTATCTGACCAAAGCCCAGATCGGCGGGCTTCCGGATTCGTTCGTCAAGGCGTCAGCGGCGGCGGCGGATGAGCGTGGCAAGAAAGGCCAATACGCGATCACCAACACGCGCTCGTCGATGGACCCGTTCCTTACCTATTCGACCGAGCGCGGCTTGCGCGAGAAAGTATGGCGCACCTATTACAGTCGCGGCGACAACGGCGATGAGTTCGACAACAACGCGATCATCGCCGAAATCCTCAAACTCCGCGACGAGCGCGTCGCTCTTCTCGGCTACGACAATTACGCCGCGTGGCGGCTTGAAGACAGGATGGCGAAAACGCCCGCCGGCGCAATCGAACTGATGGAGGCGGTATGGCCGGCGGCGGTCGCGCGCGCGAAGGAAGAAGTCGCCGACATGCAAGGCGTTGCGGATGACGCCGGCGCGAAGATCAGGATCGAACCCTGGGATTACCGCTTTTACGCCGAAAAAGTCCGCAAGGCGAAATACGATCTGAACTCGGACGACGTAAAACAATATCTACAGCTCGATAAATTGCGCGATGCGATGTTCTTTGTCGCCGGCGAGATATTCAACTTCAGCTTCGCGCCGGTTCCGGATGGCGCCGTTCCGGTTTTTCACCCGGACGTCAGGGTCTGGGAAGTGAAAGACAAGACGACCGGCGCGCATGTCGGCCTCTGGTATCTTGATCCGTTCGCCCGCCCCGGCAAAGGCTCCGGCGCGTGGGCGACATCCTATCGGGGGCACGAGACCTTCAACGGCAAGGAAACCGTGCTGTCGGCGAATAATTCAAACTTCATCAAGGGCGCGCCCGGCGAACCGGTGCTGATCTCATGGGACGACGCGGAAACCTATTTCCATGAATTCGGCCATGCGCTGCATTCGCTGGCTTCGAATGTCGCCTATCCAACATTAAACGGCGGCGTCCGCGACTATACGGAATTCCAGTCGCAGCTTCTGGAGCGCTGGCTTTATACGGATGAAGTGATCGACGGCTTCCTCGTCCATCACGAGACCGGGGCGCCGATCCCGAAAGATCTCGTCGCCAAAATCAAGGCGGCGCAGAATTTCAATCAGGGATTTATCACGACCGAGTATCTCGCCTCCGCGCTGGTCGATATGCGTTTCCACTCCGTCGATCCCGCGAACATCGATCCCGACGCCTTCGAGCGCGAAACGCTGACGGAGCTCGGGATGCCGGCCGAAATCGTCATGCGCCATCGCTCGCCGCATTTCGGGCACATCTTCGACAGCGAAAACTATTCGGCCGGCTATTACAGCTACATGTGGGCGGACGTTTTGACCTCGGACGCGGCGGAAGCCTTCGCCAATGCGCCCGGCGGCTTTTACGACAAGGAAATCGGAGCAAAGCTTGTCGCCAATCTTTTCGCGCCGAGAAATGCGCTCGATCCCGCCGACGCCTATCGCCAGTTCCGCGGCCGCGACGCCGAGGTCGAAGCGCTGATGCGCGACCGCGGCTTTCCGGTTCCCGACAGGATCTCGAACTAGCCGCCGCGGCAGGACGCCGCGGCGCGGTTCATTTCGTAAATTCAAGCGATTAGGCCGAGAACCCTCGGCTTGACGCTATGCTGCGGCGCCGTTAGGTTCCGCCGCGTCTTTCAAAGGCGCGGCGTTCGCCCGCGCCTCTCTTCGGGCACGCCAATGTCAGATGGCGCCAAGCAGGATCCTCCCTCGCTCGATGAGTTCGCCAAACGACTCGACGCCGCCCGCGGCGCGTCCGAGCCGGAAGGCAGCTCACCACGGGCGAGCGGCGTCGAGCTTGGACGCGCGTTTCGCGTCGGCTCGGAAATGCTGGCCGGCCTCATCGTCGGCGGGCTCCTGGGGCTGGGGCTGGATACATTGTTCGACACGAAGCCGCTGCTGCTTCTGGTCGGCATCCTGCTCGGGTTTGCGGCGGGCGTTCTGAATGTCAGCCGCGCGTTCAAAGCGGCGGGCAAGGCGGCGGGCAAAGCGTCCGGTACCGACGCTGTGCAAAATGGTCAAAAGCCTTCCGGGCAGGGATGATCTTCCCTCGCCTCCGGAACGGCGGAGGGAATGGTTTTGATGACACGCTCTGCGATCCCCGGTCTCCAGGCTGCAGGACCGATGGAGCAGTTCGAAATCCTGCCGATCGTGCCTTTGACGCTTGGCAATCTCGACGTATCCTTCACAAATTCGTCGTTGTGGATGGTGATCGGCGTCGGCGCGATCATCATTTTTTTCTTCGCGGCGACGGGCCGCCGGGCGCTCATTCCGGGCCGCGTTCAGTCGATCGCCGAGGTCTTGCACGAATTCGTCGCCGACCTCGTGCGCGACACGATCGGCCCGGACGGCCTGAAATTCTTTCCTTACGTCTTCACGCTTTTTATCTTCATCCTGGTTGCGAATTTTCTCGGCCTGTTCCCGACTTTCCCGGGATTGCCGCATCAATTCCACACATTTACGACGACGAGCCACATTATCGTCACCTTCGCGCTGGCGATGGTGACGATCGCAATCGTCATCATTTACGGCCTGGCAAAGAATGGTCTCAAATTCTTCAACCTGTTCGCCCCATCGGGGCTCCCGATCTGGCTGCTGCCGATCCTGGTGCCGATCGAAATCATATCCTTCCTGTCGCGCCCGGTCAGTCTCGGCGTCCGGCTGTTCGCCAACATGCTCGCCGGCCACATCATCCTGAAGCTCTTCGCGGGCTTCGTCATTTCACTGCTGAGCGCCGGCGGCGCGGTGATGATTCTAGGCATCGCGCCTTTTTTCGGCGCGGTCGCCATCTTCCTGCTCGAATTCCTGGTTGCGGCGCTGCAGGCCTACGTGTTCGCGATCCTCACTTGCATCTATCTCTCCGACGCGGCGCACGCCGCCGACCACTGACGACCATGTTCCCGCGCGGAAAACGGGCCAACCGCGGCGCCGGGATTAACGGCTCTCTTGACGAGACTTGAGGAGTTCACAGAATGGAAGTTGAAGCAGCAAAACTCATCGGCGCCGGCATCGCCTCGATCCCGCTTGCGGGCGCGGGCGTCGGCCTCGGCCTCATCTTCGGAAACTTTCTGGCCGGCGCGTTCCGCAATCCTTCCGCGGCGGCGGCGAACCAGCAGACCATGCTGCTCGCCTTCGCGCTGACCGAGTTCACCGGCCTTCTCGGCTTCGTCATCGCGATGATCATTCTCTACGCGTTCTGATCGTCTGAAAGCGGCGGTTTTGCCCGTGTTCTCTTTCCTTGTCCTTGTCGCCGCGGACGCCGCTGAACCGGGCGGCCTGCCGCAGCTTGACGCCTCGTCCTGGCCGAGCCAGCTGTTCTGGCTCGCGGTGACGTTCGGCGTTCTCTACTGGCTGATGTCCGGCTATTTCCTGCCGCGGATCGGCGCGATGCTGGAAGAGCGCCGCGACCGCATCGCCGACGATCTCGACAAGGCGGCCGAGCAGCGGAGCCTCGCGGAACAGGCGGAGGCGGCCTACAATCGCTCGCTCGCCGATGCGCGCGCCAAGGCCCAGGCGATCGCCGCCGCGACGCGGGAAGAAGTCGGCGCCGAAGTGACGGCGACGCAGAAAGAAGCGGGGGAAAGCCTTGCCGCCAAGGCGGAAGCCGCCGAGGCGCGCATCGCGGAGATGAAGAATTCGGCGGCTGCGAAAGTGCGCGAAGCGGCCAGCGACACGACGCGGGCGATTGTCGAGGCGCTGATTTACGAAACCCCGACCGACGCTGTCGTCAGCGCCGCGATCGCCAAAGCGGCAAAGGCGTAGAAAGCAGACGAGATGGTCAACGCCCTGTCCCTCCTCATATTACAAGGCGCCGGGGAAGCCGCGCATGGGGCCGAGCAATCGGGCGGCGGCCTGTTCCAGGACACCTCGTTCTGGGTGTTCCTTGCCTTCCTCATCGTCATCGGCCTGTTCTGGCGCTGGGGCGTTCACAAGATGATCGCCAACGCTCTCGACAAGCGCAGCCAGGCG
This sequence comes from Parvularculaceae bacterium, assembly GCA_041744115.1. GTDB lineage: Bacteria > Pseudomonadota > Alphaproteobacteria > Caulobacterales > Parvularculaceae > Amphiplicatus. The sequence continues at coordinate 5,659 of JBGTLL010000142.1, forward strand.
ATCGCCGACGAACTCGACCGCGCGCGAGCCTTGCGCGATGAAGCGCAGGAACTGCTCGCGCGATATCAGCGCCGCCAGCGCGAAGCGGAAGAAGAAGCCGTCGGCATCATTGAACAGGCAAAGCGCGACGCTGAGCGCATCGCCGCCGAAGCGAAGACGAAAATCGAAGAACAACTCGACCGTCGCGCGAAAGCCGCCGAGGAAAAAATCGCGCGCGCCGAAACGCAGGCGATCGCCGAAATGCGCGGCGCGACCGCCGAAATGGCGATCGAAGCGGCGCGCGAAATCATCCGGATCCGCATGGATCAGGGCGCGCAGTCTGCGCTCACCGAACGCGCGATTGACGAGCTGCGCACCAAACTTCATTGACCGGCATGAACGCGGAAAGGGTCAAACGATCTCCTTTTGCCGCGCAAGGCGTCGTCCGTTTCTGGTTTGAAGAAGCTGGCCGCGCGAAATGGTTTCGCGGCGGCCGAGAATTCGACTCGGAAATCCGCCGCCGCTTTTCCAGCTGCCACGCCGCGGCGTCGGCGGGCATTCTCGACGCGTGGCGCGCAACGCCGAAGGGCGCGCTCGCGCTCATCCTTCTCCTCGACCAGTTTTCACGCAACCTCTTCCGCCGTGACGCGAAAGCTTTTGCGGCCGACCCGTTCTGCCGGCTCATCGCCGCGGGCGCGATCCGGCGGCGGTTCGACATGGCGGCGCCTGTCTCCGCGCGCCCGTTCTTCTATATGCCGTTCATGCATTCGGAAGACCCCGCCGATCAGCGGCGTTGCGTCGCCCTGTTCAAGGCAAGGCTCCCGGCGGGCGGCAATCTCCCGTTCGCGATCGAACATTGCCAGATCATCGAGCGCTTCGGCCGGTTTCCGCACCGCAACGCCGTACTCGGACGGCGATCAACGCCGGCGGAAGAAGCGTTCCTGAGGCAAGGCGGATTCTCGGCGTGAGCCATGTTGCTTCAATGCGTGCGTTCGCGGCCTTCAGAAATTCGCGCGCAGCCAGGCGCCGACGCCGCCGATGACGCCCTTGCCGAAAGTCTCGCCCGCGGCAAGGTGCGGACGATGGGCGGTGCGCTTTGCGCTCGCCCGCTCGCGCGCGGCAAATTGCAACGCGCCAACAGCGACCGCGAATTGAGGCGCGGTTGCGGTGTCGGGCGCGCCGGAAAGCGCGCCCGGACGCCCCAGCCGCGTCTTCACTCCGATAATGCGTTCCGCGGTCTCGCGCGCGCCGATGAGAAGACTGCCGCCGCCGGTGAGAACCGCGCGACGGATCGCCCGCCGGACCGGGCCCGAATTCGGCAAGGCGCCGAGCGCGTGTTCGAGAATTTCTTCAAACCGCGGCGCGACCACCTGCGCGAGATCGGCGCGCGAATGACGGGCGGTACCGGTTTCATCGCCAAGTTGCGGAAAATCGATAAAGCGGTGCTCGTCGCCGGCCCCAGAGAGGGACGAGCCGTAGAGCGTCTTGATGCGCTCGGCCTTCGCGATCGGCGAGCCGAAAATCTGCGCGATGTCGCGCGTCACGTGGTCGCCGCCGAGCGCGACGCCGCCGCAGGCAACGAGCGCGCCTCGTTCATACAGCGCAAAATCGGTCGAGCGCGCCCCGATGTCGATCAGGATGACGCCGAGTTCCTTTTCGTCCTCAATGAGGACGGCGTCACCCGCCGCGCACGGTCCGGCGACCAGCCGCTCAAGCTCAAGACCGCAGCGGCCGAGCAGCGATTCGACATTCTCCGCATAGCTGTCGCGGACGCTGAGACCGAGCATTTCCGCATGGAGAACGCCGCCGGCAAGCCCGAGAGGATCGTCCGCGGGTTCGCCGTCAACGGCATATCTGATCTTGATCGCATGAAGGGGCGTCGATCCCTCCGGCGCGGCGGCAAGCGCGCCCTGTGCGAGGCATTCTTCGACATCATCGCCGGTGACAACGCCGCCCGCGATGTCGAGGTCGACAGCAATCCGCCGGCAGCCGAGCGAGCGCCCGGCGGCCGCGACATGGACTGTCCGGATGCGTTCGCCCGCCATGCGTTCGGCGGCTTCAACCGCGGCGCGAACCGAGCCTTCGATATCGGGGCGTCGGTCGCGGCAGACGCCGCCATGTTGGCCGACGCCGATGACATCGGCTTCAAATTCGCCGCCGACAACCGGCGTCAGCTGCGCGATGACGCACGCAACCTTCGAGCCGCCGATGTCGATCGCGGCGACCAGGCTCTTCTCGCGCGCGCGTCCGATCTGTTTCGTCATAATCCAGCCGTGCCGCCTTTGTCGCTGGCGCAAGCGCTAACCGTCCGTTGCGCCCGCGTTGACGGGAACCGCCGACTCGCCGCGCTTTCTGATGACCATGCGCTCCGGATCGCGAAGGTCGATATATTCGATGTTCTGGTCAAGCGTCGCTTGCGCCGCGTGCAACAAACCGAGATCGTCAATCGCGCGCGCGTATTCGGTCTCCGGAAGCTTGATGTCGATCGCGTTCCTGAGGCGCATGTTCCAGCGGCGTTCGCCTACGCGAACCAGCGCGTAGGTCCTTTTCCGCAATTCGTCCTGGTCCCCGAGCGCCTTCAGGATCCCGGCCGCCGCTTCCGGCGCGCCGGCCCCGACGATCAGCGGCAGGTTTGAATATTCATAAGCGCCGACTTCGCGAATGAGCGCGCCGCCGTCGTCGATGAGATGGAGATCGCCGCTGATCTGCCAGACCGCCGCCGGCTCGCGTTCGCGGATCGAGATGCTGATCGTGTCGGGGAGGAGGCGCGCGACCGAAGCCGCGCGCACCCAGCCGAGATCTTCGATGCGCGCTTTCGCGTCGTCGAGCGACAGTTGCAGGATCGACCCGCCAACGACCGGCCCCAGCGCATCGAGCACCTCTTGATGCGCGGTCTGATGCGCGCCGCGTAACAAGACCCGTTTGACTTCAAGACCGGCCACGATCGCCGTCCTGCCCGCTGCGCGATCGACGGTCTGTCCGAGCATCGCGAAATAGCCGCCCGCCCACAGGACGAGCGCGATAACGCCGAGCAGCACCGCCGACCCGGCAATGCCGGCGACCGTGTAGCGTTCGAAAATTGCGACGATCCGCTGCAAAACGGTCTTCGGCTTTTTCCGTGCGACCGTCTTTTTCTTCGTCATCGCTGGCATGATGCGTCCTCGGCGATCCAGGCGCACAGATCCGGAAATGAAACGCCAAGATACGCCGCCTGCTCCGGCGCCAGCGAGGTTCCGGTCATCCCGGGTTGGGTATTGATCTCGAGGAAGTAGAGCTGCTCGTCCTTCGCGGTCTCATCATAACGGAAATCCGACCGCGTGACGCCGCGGCATCCGAGCGATTGATGGGCCTTGAGCGCCAGTTCCATGCAGCGCGTCGCGATCGCGCCTGGAACCGCCGCCGGCAGCACATGCTGCGACCCGCCCGGCGCGTATTTCGCTTCGTAATCGTAGAAGGCAAGGCTCGTGGTAATTTCCGTGACGCAAAGCGCGCGCGCCCCCATGACGGCGACGGTAAGTTCGCGCCCCGGGATGAATTTCTCGACCAGCACGTCGTCGCCAAGCTCCCATGTGTCGCCGGCAAGTTCCGTTGGCGGACGATTGTCGCCTTTCCGGATGATATAGACGCCGACCGAGGATCCTTGGGCGTTTGGCTTGATGACGTATGGCGGCGCCATTGCATGGCCGCCGGCGGCGTCAAAGCGCGACATCACGCGGCCCTCGGGCGACGGGACGCCAGCGCCTTTCAGCACCAGTTTCGTCCGCTGCTTGTCCATCGCCAGCGAGGAGGCAAGGACGCCTGAATGGGTGTACGGAATGCCCATTACCTCGAGGAGCCCCTGGACGCAGCCGTCTTCGCCCCATTGCCCGTGCAGGGCGTTGAAGGCGGCGTCGGGGTTCGCAGCCCGCAATTGCTCGGCTAGATTTCGCGCGGCGTCGATCTCGACCGTTTCATAGCCTTTGGCGCGCAAGGCTTTCGCGCAGGCCGCGCCGGAATTCAGCGAGACCTCCCGCTCGGCCGACCAGCCGCCCTTGAGGACGGCGATTTTCTCGTATTTCACGCCGGTTCTCCAATGCGCCTGATCTCCCAGCGCAGTTCGACGCCGGTTTTCTCAAGGACGTCTTTTCGAAGCGACTCGACCAGCATTTCAATATCCGCCGCTGTCGCCTTGCCGCGATTGATCATGAAATTGCAGTGCTGCTCGGAGCATTGGGCGTCGCCGACGACGCGGCCGCGGCCGCCGATTTCGTCGATCAATTGCCACGCTTTGCGGCCGCCGGATTTTGCCGGGTCCGGATTGGCGAAAGTCGAGCCGCCGGTCTTTTCGCGAATCGGCTGGCTCTTCTCGCGCCGCTCCATGATCGCTTTCATGCGCGCTTCAATGGCGGCGGGATCGTCCTTCAATCCTGCAAACAGCGCTTCGGTAAAAATCAGCCCCTCGCCAGCGCCGCTATGACGATAGCCGAACTTCATATCGGCGTTGCTGAAAACGCGGCGTTCGCCGGCGCGGTCGAACGCCGCCGCCTCGACGAGAATGTCTTTCGTTTCCTGCTCATAGGCGCCGGCGTTCATGGCGAGCGCGCCGCCGATCGTCCCCGGGACGCCGCGGTAGAACTCAAGCCCCGCAATTCCCGCGCGCGCGGCGCTTCTTGCTACCTGCGCATCGAGCGCGGAGGCGCCGGCTTTGACGCGTGTTCCTTCAATCGAGATCTTTGCGAACGGCGCCCCGAGCCTGACGACGACACCCCTGACGCCGCCGTCGCGCGCCAGAAGGTTTGAGCCGACGCCGACCGGATAGACCGGAATTTCTTCCGGAGTCGCTTTCAGGAACGCCGCGAGATCGTCTTCGTCCTCCGGAGCATAGAGCACATCCGCCGGCCCGCCGACGCGAAACCAGGTGATTGCCGACATGTCGGCGCGTTCAACATAGCGCCCGCGGACGGAGGGGAGATCAGAGATCGTGACGTGCTTTGTCACCAGTTACTCGCTTAGAACGGCTCGCTTGTATTCTTCCCAAGGCACGTTTTCAGGATCGCTTTCCTCGTTCGAAAAGTTGCAGAGCGACGTGTAATTTTTCCCTTTGTAGGAATTAGCAAAGACTCTGTAATCAACCCCTCTGTCAAACGCGACGCCGCAACTGGCTGCGTCGCCTCCCGGATGCCTGACATATACATATGGCGTGCATCTTCCGCTGGATCGCGATCGGCGCCTTTTAGCGCTTCGTGGACGAGAAATTTTGTCGATTGGTATAGCTCAATGCCTTCGTCCCAAACCAAAACCCGATGCGCTCCAACTGCACGGCCAAGAAATATGACGCCATTTTGCTCAATATGCTCTTCGGTCGTCCGAGGAACATTTCTACATGAGCACGCGGAGGCGGCCGCCGGTGCGAATATTGCGAGAATGATCGCATAAGTTATTGCGGTTCTCATGGCGATTTCACTGACTTCGCCAACGCATCGGCCAATCCATTCGCATATTTCGTAATATCGCCGGCGCCGAGACAGACAACATAGTCGCCGCGCTCAGCAATCGCGGCAATAGCTTTCGGCAAATCGTCGAAGGATTTCAGCGCGCGCACATCGCGGTGCCCTTGCGCCGCGGCGCCGGCGACGAAGGCGTCGCGGGAAACGCCCTCGATCGGCGTCTCGCCCGCCGCGTAGACGTCGCTGACGAAGGCGACATCGGCCTCGTTGAGGCACGAGCAGAACTGGTCCATCAGGTCGCGGAGGCGCGTGTAGCGGTGCGGCTGAACGACGGCGATGATCTTGCCGCGCGTCACATTGCGCGCGGCGCGCAGGACAGCCGCGATCTCGACCGGGTGATGGCCGTAATCGTCGATGATGGTGACGCCGTTCCATTCGCCGGCCTTGGTGAACCGGCGCTTGACCCCCGAAAACTTCGCGAACCCAGCCCGGATCGCATCGTCCGAAGCCCCGACTCTTCGGGCGACGATCGCCGCCGCGACGGAATTCAGAACATTATGCAGCCCCGGCATCGGCAGTTTGACGCCGGCGATGCGGCTGTCCGGTCCGCCGCGGCTGCGGAATACGATGTCGAAATGCGCCGCGCCGGCTTCAAACGCGATGTTTTCCGCGCGAACGTCCGCCTGCGGATTGGTTCCATAGGTGATGAGGCGGCGGTCGGTGACACGGCCGACCAAAGCCTGCACTTCCGGATGGTCGAGGCAGACAACGCCGTAGCCGTAAAACGGGGTCGCCTCGATGAACTGGTCGAACGCGCTCCTCAATGCTTCGAAGCCGCCCCAATGATCGAGATGTTCCGGGTCGATATTGGTGACGACCGCGACCGTTGTCGGCAGGCGCAGGAACGAGCCATCGGATTCGTCGGCTTCGACAACCATCCAGTCGCCTTCGCCGATGCGGGCGTTGGCGCCATAGGCGTTGATGATGCCGCCATTGATCACGGTCGGATCAAATCCCGCTTCGTCGAGCAGCGCCGCGACCATGCTGGTTGTGGTCGTTTTGCCGTGCGTGCCCGCGACCGAAATCGTCCATTTGAGGCGCATCAGCTCGGCCAGCATGTCGGCGCGTCGGACGACGGGCAAATGGCGCGCGCGCGCCGCGAGGACCTCCGGATTATCACGCCGGATCGCCGTCGAAACGACAACGGCGCCGGCGCCATCGACGTTCTTTGCGGCGTGGCCGATGACGATCGGAATGCCCTTCTCACGCAAACGCTGCACGTTGGCCCCGTCGGCGACGTCGGAGCCGCGCACTTCATAGCCGAGATTCTTCATGACTTCGGCGATCCCCGACATGCCGATGCCGCCGATGCCGACGAAATGCATGATCCCGACATTAAACGGCAGGCGGACCTTGATGTTCTTTGATTCGCTCATGCGGCGGCCCTGATCTTCCTGTCAGCGATCTTTTCCACGAGATCGGCGAGAGCCGCGGCGGCGCCGGGCTTCACGCGGCCCTTCGCGGCGGCGGCCATGTGCGTAAGCAGGGACGGATCAAGCAACAGGTCGTGCAACCGTGCGCGGAGCGCATCGACGCCGAATTCCGCTTCGCTGATGCGGATTGCAGCGCCAGCGTCCGATAAGGTCCGCGCATTTCCGGTCTGATGATCGTCCATCGCAATCGCCAAAGGTACAAGCACGGACGGACGTCCGATCGTTGAAAGCTCAGTGATGGTCGATGCGCCGGCGCGCGCGATGACGAGATGCGCATTGGCGATACGCATCGGCAGATCGTTAAAAAATGGCGCGAGTTCAGCAGTGACGCCGGCTGCGTCATACGTTTGCCTGACCTTGGCGAGTTCCGCCTCGCGCACCTGCTGGGTGACCGCGAGCCGCGCGCGAAGCGTCGGCGGCAGCGCGGCGATGGCGGCTGGAACGATGCTCGAAAATAGCGACGCGCCCTGACTGCCGCCAAAGATGAGGATTGCGATCTTCGCGCCTTCCGCTGGAGCCGGAAACGGAATGTCGGCGACGGCGCTCACCGCGTCACGAACGGGATTGCCGACTTCGACCAGCAGTCCGCGCGATTTTTCCGGCGCGTTGTCCAGCGCCGGAAAACCGTGCGCGACAAAAGCGGCGCCCGCCGCGACCATACGGTTGGCTCGGCCAAGGACGCCGTTCTGTTCGTGGACGCCGTACGGGACGCCAAGAACCCGCGCGGCTTTCATCGCCGGAAACGACGGATAGCCGCCGAAACCGACGGCGGCGGAGACGCGGCGGCGGCGAAATTCGCGCAAAGTTGTCAGCAGTCCGCCGACGAGCGACATCGCCGCGGCGGCTTTCGCAACCGGCCCGCCGATCGACGGGCTCGCCGCCGAAATGAGAACGCGCTCATCGGCGGGAAAATCCGTCGCATAGCGGGCGCCGCGCGCGTCCGTGACGAGGAGGATCCTGGCGCCGCGCCGCTTCAGTTCCTGCGCCAGGGCTTCCGCGGGGAAAAGATGTCCGCCGGTGCCGCCGGCGGCGAGCGCAATGAGACCTCCATTCTGAGCGCTCACGGCATCAGGTCCTTCCTGCTTGCGGCGTGAACCTGGCGGCGCGTCAGCGCGAGAATGAGGCCGACCGTCAAAGAGGCTGCGATCAGCGACGAGCCGCCATAGGAGATGAAGGGCAACGTTATTCCCTTTGCCGGAAGGGCGCGCAGATTGACGCCGATGTTGATTATGCTTTGCAGCCCGATCAGCGCGGCAAGCCCGCACACGGCGCACTGCGCAAAGACGCTCTTAAGTCGGCTCGCCTGCAAATAGCTCCTGATGACGAAAGCGCCGAACAGCGCTAGGATGATAAGGCACAAGATCATGCCGAATTCCTCGGCGGCGACAGCGAAGATGAAGTCCGTATGGGCGTCGGGAAGCGACAGCTTGAACGAGGCGGCGTCGCCGCCTCGCGGGAGCGCGCCGGCGTGAGCAATCGTCTCCAGCGCCTTGTCGATCTGATAATTGTCGCCCACGCGCGGATCGAGAAATCCGTTAATCCGCTTCGCCAGATGCGGGGAGAAATGATAGCCGCCCGTGAACCCGATAAAAGCGACCGCCGCGACCGCAATCAGCCAAAGGACCGCGCCGCCGGAAACGAAAAACATCGCCATAAAGACCGCCGTCAGGAGCGCGGCCTGTCCGAAATCCGGCTGCAACACGAGCAGAACGGCGCACGCAAGAAAGAGCGACGTCGCGATCGCGGCGCCCGGAAAGCGCGGGTTGCGGGCGCCCTCCGCGAGCATCCAAGCGCCGATGATGACGAAGCCCGGCTTCAACAGTTCGGACGGCTGCAGGGACAGCGTCCCAATCGTCAGCCATCGTTTGGCGCCGTTGATCTCCGGCGCGAAGATGAGCGCACCGAGCAAAAGGATGACCGCCGCCGCAAAAAGCACGGAGCCGAGGCGGCGCGCTTGCAAGGGCGTCAACATCGAAACGCCAAGCATCACGGCGATTGCCGGAAGAATGAATGTGACCTGGCGGGCGGGGAAATGAAAGCTGTCGTCAATGTCGAGGCGCGCCGCCGCGCCTGGCCCCACGGCAAAGACCAGCACAATCCCGATCGTCATCAACGCCGCGAGGATGAACAGCGACACGTGATCGACCGACCACCACCATCGTGCGGCCCCGGAATCATCGAGCCGGCTGATCGCCCTCACGCGGCTTCTCCGTTCAGCTTTTCGATCTGGTTGGAAAGCTTTCTGAAGACGTCCCCTCGCTCCTCGAAATTTCGGAACTGGTCGTAGGACGCGCAGGCCGGCGACAACAGGACGATGGGTTGCGTAAAGGCGCTGGTCGCCGCATCGCGCGCGGCTCTGTTCACCGCCGTCGGCAGGTCGCCGCATTGGACGCAGGGCGCCGTCGCCGCGAGTTGGCCCTCGAATTCCCGCGCCGCCTCGCCGATGAGGTAAACGCCGCGCACCCGGTTCATCAGTGGACGGAGCGAACAGACGCCGCCCTCTTTCGCCTTGCCGCCGGCAATCCAGAAGATGTCGGAATAGGATTTCAGCGCCCTGCCCGCGGCGTCGGCGTTGGTCGCTTTTGAATCATTGACGAAAAGGACGCGCCCCTTCCTGGCGACGATCTCCATCCGGTGCGGCAGGCCGGCAAATCGGTCCATCGCCCTCGCCGCGATATTGGGCGCGACGCCTTCGGCGATTGCGGCGGCGAGCGCCGCCGTCGCGTTCTGCCAGTTATGCTGCCCGCGGAGCGCCGCGACATGCGAGATGTCGCCCGCCTCGCCCGATTTGTCGCCGAGACAAAAAAACAGTTTGGCGGAGAGCGCAAAGACGCCGCGCCCGAGCGCGCCTTCCGCGGAAATCGGCGTCACCTGCCGCCCGCCGCCGGCAAGCAGTCTTGCGCAAACGCTTTGCGACCACGCATCGTCAACGCCGATCACCGCGACGTCTTCCTTCGTCTGGTTGAGAAAGATGCGCTTTTTAGCGGCGATGTAGCCGTCCATGCTTCCATGCCGGTCGAGGTGGTCCGGTGAAAGGTTGATCAGCACCGCCGTGTTGGCGCGCAGCGTCTTTGCAAGTTCGAGTTGAAACGAGGAAAGTTCCAGCACATAGGTGCGCCACGACTCGAGGGCAGGCAACGACAGCGCCGGCTGGCCGATATTGCCGCCGACATTGGCATCCTTGCCGCACTCCTTCAGCACATGGCCGATCAGGGCGGTCGTTGTCGATTTGCCGTTGGAGCCGGTGATTGCGACGACGCGCGGGCGGTCTTTCCTGTCCAGCGCATTGACCGCGCGCGCGAAAAATTCGATGTCGCCGATAATCTCGACGCCCGCCCGATGAGCCTTGCGGACGATCGGATGCGGCGCCGGATGCGTCAAGGGCACGCCGGGGCTGAGCGCCAGCGAGCGCAAATCCGCCCACGGCCAGCCCTTCGGGTGTTCGGCGGCAAAACGCGTGTTTGCGGTCTTTGCGCGTGCTTCCTCCTTGTCGTCCCAGCAATAGACTTCCGCCCCCGACGCCGACAGCGCCTCGCAGGTCGACAGCCCGGTTGCGCCGAGGCCGTAAACGCCGATCTTCTGCTTCTCGATCCCTGGAATAATGATCATGGGGACTGCGGCGCCTAGCGAAGCTTGAGTGTTGAAAGACCTATCAGCGCGAGGATGACGGCGATGATCCAGAAGCGGATGACGATCGTTGATTCCTTCCATCCGAGTTGTTCGAAATGATGGTGGATCGGCGCCATTCTGAAGACGCGTTTGCCGGTCAGCTTGAAAGACGCGATCTGGATCATCACGGAAAGGCCTTCGAGCACAAAGAGCCCGCCGACGATCGCCAGCACGATTTCGTGTTTGGCGGCGACGGCGATGGCGCCGATGGCGCCGCCAAGCGCGAGCGATCCGGTGTCTCCCATGAAGATCGCCGCCGGCGGCGCATTGAACCACAGGAAGCCGTGGCCGGCGCCGTTGATGGCGCCGCAGATGACGGCGAGCTCGCCGACGCCCGGCACGTAAGGAACGCCGAGATACGTCGCATAGTCGACGCGGCCGACGAGATAGACGATGAACCCGTAAGCGCCCGCCGCGATCATCACCGGCACGGTTGCGAGACCGTCGAGGCCATCGGTCAAATTGACCGTATTCGAAGCGCCGACGATGACGATCGCTGCAAACGGGACCATCAGCCAGCCGATCGGGACGCCGATCGCGCCCGCGCCGAACCAGCCTTCGAAAACCTGCAAGGGGACGAATGGCACCGCGACCGATGTCTCGATCCCGGCCGGTGCATCCGGCGCCGCGCCGAGGGTGAGGACGCAAAGGACGCCCGCGAGAATTGCGATGCCGAACTGGATGACAAGCTTCATCGATCCGACGACCCCGGAAGCGGTCTGCTTCGTCACTTTGAGATAGTCGTCCCAGAAACCGAGCGCGCCATAGGTCAAGGTGACGCCAAGCACGATCCAGACATAGAATTCGTCGAGCCGCGCCCACATTAACGTCGCGATCGTCATCGACATCAGGATGAGGACGCCGCCCATGGTCGGGGTCCCTGCCTTCGAAATGATGTGACCTTGCGGCCCGTCCTGGCGGATCGGCTGTCCCCTGCCCTGTTTCCTGCGCATCCAGCGGATGAGGCCCGGCCCGACGACAAAGGCGATCAGCAGCGCCGTCACGATCGCGCCGCCGGTTCTGAACGACAGATAGCGGAACACGTTGAAGAGCGCGAACTGGTCGGAAAAATTTGTCAGGTAGTAAAGCATCGCGCGCTGTTGTCTGTTGCCGTCATCAGGATTGCGCCGCCGCCTTGATGGCGGCGACGATGGCGTTCACTTTAGAGGCGTTCGAGCCTTTGACCATGACAATGTCGCCATCCTCGAGCGCATTGAGAATTGCTGGCGCCAGAGCGCGCGCATCCGCCGCGCGCCCGGCCCGCACCGCCGCCGGCGCCTTGTTCCACAAATGATCCATGAGAGCGCCAGCCACATAGAGCGCCTCGACGCCTGCCGCAACTAACGGTTCGGCAAGCCCGGCGTGGAGGGAGGGTCCAGCGTCCCCGAGTTCCAGCATCTCGCCGAGGACCGCGATTCGTTTCCCTCTTCCCCTTGGTTTCATCTGCCCAAGAAGATCCAGCGCCGCCGCCATCGACGCCGGGTTGGCGTTATAGCTTTCGTCGAGAATGGCGATCTCCGCGCCGGTCTTGAGGCGGACCATCGTCTGCGCGCCGCGGCCCGCCGCCGCGGCAAGGCCCTTGAGGCCGGCCGC
>JBGTLL010000143.1:0-3701 GCA_041744115.1 Parvularculaceae bacterium
CGGCGAGCGGCGCCTTGGCGCGCCGGTCGCGCGCGAAATGCGCGCAGGCCGCGTCGCGGATAAACCCGAGCCGGACCGGGTTGAATTTGTGCAGCGGCTTGAACTTGCCGAACGGATCCCACCATTCGTCGGCGATCTTCGAGAACTTTTCGATTTCCGACGGATCGACGCTCGTCCGGGCGGTTTCCATGTGCAGGGGTCGCTTTCAACAAACCTGTCGCAGCCAATAGATTTTCATCGCCTTGCCCGAGGCGCAAGGCGGTCTATAGACCTTGGCTCTGTCACCATCGGCTGAAAAGGCGGCGATCGGGCGCATGGCGCGGATAGTCATGAAATTTGGCGGCACCTCGGTCGCCGATATCGATCGGATGCGGCGGGTCGCTCTCTTCGTGAAACGAGAAGCGGACGCCGGGCACTCGGTCGCCGTCGCGGTGTCGGCGATGGCCGGCGAGACCAACCGTCTGGCCGCTTTATGCGCCGACGCCGGGCCGCCGGATCCGGCGCTCGACAGCCGCAATGTCGAATATGACGCCGTCGTCGCCAGCGGCGAACAGGTGACATCGGGCCTTCTTGCGCTGATCCTCCAGAAAATGGGCTATCGCGCCCGATCCTGGCAGGGCTGGCAGGCGCCGGTCCGGACTGACGGCGCGCATGGCAAGGCGCGAATCGTTGAAATTCCGGAAGGTCCGCTCGGCGAGGCGATCGACACCGGCGAGATCGCTGTCGTCGCGGGGTTTCAGGGGGTTGCGCCGGACGGGCGGATTTCAACGCTCGGGCGCGGCGGATCGGATACGACGGCGGTGGCGCTCGCCGCCGCCCTCGGCGCCGACCGCTGCGACATCTACACCGATGTCGATGGCGTCTACACGACCGATCCAAGGATCAGCCGGCAGGCGCGGCGGCTCGACCGGGTCTCCTATGAGGAAATGCTTGAAATGGCCTCGCTCGGCACGAAAGTTTTGCAAACGCGTTCCGTCGAACTCGCCATGGCCTATAAAGTGCGCGTAAGGGTGCTTTCGAGTTTCGAGCCGCCGGACGCGCCGACGCCGGGCACGCTGATCTGCGACGAGGATGACATCGTGGAAAAACAGATTGTCAGCGCGGTGACGCTTTCGAAAGACGAGGCGACGATCAGCCTGATGTCGGTGCCGGACGAGCCGGGCCGCGCCGCGCTCATTTTCGGCCTGCTCGCCGACGCCGGCGTCAATATCGACATGATCGTGCAAAGCCCGTCGCGGATGGCCGGCGCCAACATTTCGTTCACCATGGCGGAGGCGGAACTTGCGCATGCGACTGAAACCTTGACCCTCGCCAAGGGGAGGATCGGCTTTGTGCAGATGCAGTCCGACCGCAATGTGGTGAAGGTTTCGGTGATCGGCGTCGGCATGAGAAGCCATACCGGCGTCGCCTCGACGATGTTCAGGGCGCTCGGCGAGAAAGGCATCAATATCCAGAATATTTCGACGTCCGAGATCAAGATCAGCGTACTGATCGCCGCCGACTATGGCGAGCTTGCCGTGCGGGCGCTGCATCACGCTTACGGGCTTGACCGCGCGACCGGCGCGGCCTGACCCCCGCGCCATGCAAATGAGAGCAAGAGAGCGGATATCGGCGAAAAGCGCGGGCGGCATCGCGGGCCTCCTCCGCGGCATGCACGACGCGGTCGCGGTCGCCGCCAGCGCGCAGGAGCGTCTCGACGAGCTGACGCGCGTCATCGCGCGTCATGTCGGATCGGATGTCTGTTCGATCTATCTGCGGCTGCCGAGCGACCAGCTCGAACTCTATTCGACCGAAGGCCTCAACCGCGAAGCCGTCCACCGGACGCGCCTCAACTGGGGCGAGGGCCTGGTCGGGGTGGTCGCGGAAACGCAGCGCCCGCTGATCACGTCGGACGCGCCGCTGCATCCGAATTTCGCCTATCGCCCGGAAACCGGCGAAGATCCGCTGCACTCCTTCCTCGGCGTTCCGCTGATCCGTTCCGGCAAAACGCTCGGCGTCCTCGTTCTCCAGAACCAGGTCAGCCGTCGGTATACGGACGAAGAAGCGGGCGCCGCGCAGGCGGTCGCGACCCTTCTTGCGGAAATCGCCGCGTCCGGCGAACTCTTCGATCCGGGGACGACCGAAGAAGTCGGCGCGATGCTGCACCGCCCCGAGCGGCTTAAGGGCGCCGGCGTCGTTCCCGGCGTCGCATTCGGGCGCGCGGCCTTCCATGAGCCGCCAACGCCCAGGCACAAGGTCTTCGCCGACGATGTCGATGCGGAAGCCACAAGGCTTGAAGAAGGTCTCGCCGAACTCCAGGCGTCGGTCGATGCGATGCTCTCGGATCCGGCGCTTGGCGACGCGCCGCGCGAGGTTCTCGAGACCTATCGGCTGTTTGCCTATGATCGCGGCTGGAAAGAGCGGATGCGCGCCGCCGCGATGTCGGGGCTGACGGCGGAATCGGCGGTCGAACGGGTGCAGTCTGAAAACCGGACCCGCATGGCGCAGGTGAAAGACCCGTATCTGCGAGAGCGCATGCACGATCTTGACGATCTGTCCAACCGCCTGTTGCGGCATCTGACGGGCGAGGGGGCGGGGCCGCAGGACATGCCGGCGGAAGCGATCCTGATTGCGCGTATTCTCGGCCCCGCCGAGCTTCTTGAGTACGACCGGACGAAACTCAAGGGACTCATTCTCGGCGAAGCCTCCGCGACATCGCACGTTGCGATTGTCGCGCGCGCGCTTGGTATTCCCCTGGTCGCCGGATTCGATAACGCGATATCGCTCGCCGAACAGGGCGATCAGATCATTGTCGATGGCGGGGCGGGCGAAGTTCATATTCGTCCGGGACCGGATGTTATCGAGAGCTATCTCGAAAAGCAGGCGCTGCAAACTGAGCAGCAGGCGGCCTTCGCGGCGGAGCGGGCGCTGCCGAGCGTGACGCGCGACGGGGTCGAGATCGATCTGTTGATGAATGTCGGCATTCCGCTCGACATGGCGCACCTCGAAGAAACGGGCGCCGTCGGCGTCGGGCTTTTCCGCACCGAGCTGCAGTTCCTCATCGGCGCGAAATTGCCGCGCGCCGCCGCGCAGCAAAAGCTCTACGGCGAGATCCTCGACATGGCCGGCGGCAAGCCCGTCGTCTTCAGGACCGCCGACCTCGGCGGCGACAAGGCCGCCGCCTATATGAAACGGCGCGACGAGGCCAATCCCGCGATGGGCTGGCGCGGCGTCCGGATGACGGTCGACCGGCCGGGCCTCTTTCGCCCGCAGCTGCGGGCGCTGATCGCCGCCGCCGCCGACCGCGAGCTCAACGTCCTGTTTCCGATGATCACCGTCCTCGATGAGATCGAGGCGGCGCGCGCGCTCCTCGATCGCGAGGTCGAGTTTCGCCTGAAGCGGGGCAAGACGCTGCCGGCGGCGATCCGGCTCGGCGCGATGATCGAGACGCCGGCGGCGGCCTGGCGGGTTGCGGAGATCGCGGCGCGCGTCGATTTCCTGTCGATCGGCGGCAATGATCTCGCACAGTTCTACTTCGCCGCCGACCGCGAATCGGAAATGACGCATCGCCGGTTCGACTGCCTCGATTCCGGTTTCTTGAGTTTCATCGCGATGATCGCCGCAAAGGCGCGGGCCGCCGGCAAGCCGTTGACCTTCTGCGGCGAGCAGGCGGCCGACCCGGTGATGGCGGCGGCGCTGATCGGCGTCGGGGTGACGCGGTT
>JBGTLL010000144.1:0-14048 GCA_041744115.1 Parvularculaceae bacterium
CGTCGTCGGCGGCGCGATCGCCGGCTGCGCGCGCGCGGACGATTGCTTCGGCCGCGCCCGCGACGATGGTGATCGCCGTTATGACGATTACGCCGAACGGTATTATTTCACCGATCCAGAGACCGGCGACACGTGGTGGGAAAACGGCGAATTCCGCAGCTACGGTTCGGGCCGCCCGTAGCGCTTGAACGAAACATTTGATCGAGACAACTGACCCGCGCTTGGCTAGCGCGGGTCAGGCGTTTTCGTTCTCTTCTTTTTTCGCATCTGACTGATCGCGATCAAGGTCATCGTCGGAACGAATCCGTCGATCTGGTCGGTCGGATCGAGAACTTCCCACAAGGCAAAGAGGCCTGCCGGGCCCCACAGCGCAAAGGCGACGCCGGCGAAAACAATGTCGATGACGGTTCCGGCGCCGAGTATCCTCCCCAAGGTGAAGTCGAGCACGTCCAGAAGAACGGCAATCGCCAGTTTCGCAACGTCCGATTTCATCTCTGATTTCTCTGTCAATGGTTTCGGATGAACGCTGCCGCATCGGCGATGGTGCGCCCGCTTTCCGGCATCAGCCGCGCGAAAAGCGGCCACACATGAATAAGGCCTTCTTCAACGCGCAGATCGACCGATACGCCGGCCGCCCTCGCCTTCTCCGCGAGCCGGACGGAATCATCCCGAAGCAATTCGTCGCGGCTCGCAAAAATCATCAGGCGCGGCAGACCCTTAAATGACCCGTAGAGCGGCGACACGCGCGGGTCGTCAAGGGGGAGCCCGCCCGCATAGCGCGCGCCGCCGCGCCGCACTGAATCGGCGGTGAACATCGCGTCCCGATCGGCGTTCTCTTCGACCGACGACCCGCGCGCCGCAAGGTCCGCCCACGGAGAAAACAGAAAGGCGCCGCCGGGCATGGCGTCACCTTTGTCGCGCAAGGATTGCAGCAGCGCAATCGTCAGGCCACCGCCGGCGGAATCGCCGCCAACGAAAATCTCTTCCAGTCGCCCTACCGACCGGAGCATCCAGTTCCAGACAGCACACGCATCTTCAATCGCCGCCGGACACGGATATTCCGGCGCCAGACGATAGGCAGCCGAGAAAACCGGCGCTCTTGCCGCAAGCGCCAGCGCATAGGTGATCGGCCGATGCGTTCGCGGCGACCCGAAGACATAGCCGCCGCCGTGGAAGTAGAGAATGGCGCGGCCTCGCTCCTTGTTGCCCGGCGTCAGCCATTCGCCGCGGACAGGGACAGTGATTTCCTCGCGCGCCACGCCCTTTGGCAGGAAGCCGAGGACTTTGGACTCGACGGCGGCCCGAAGCGCCACCGCGTCAATGTCGGGAATCGCGAGGCGCCGGAATGTCGACCGCACATAGCGATTGACGAGACGCGCGCGCAGGCTCGGCATCAGCGACTCCCGTCAGGTCCTGACAATCGCTATAAAGCGGGCGGGGATCGCGCGCCAGCGCTGGCGGCCGCGCGAACTGAACCGTCTGGCGATATCGGGCGTATCTGATCAGCAATCTCAAGGGACGTCGCCGCGTGCAGTTTGTCTGGGCCTATATTTCGGCGGCGGTTATTTTTTTCGCGCTCGACATGATCTGGCTCGCGGGCGTTGCAAGGAATTTCTACTTCTCCCGTCTCGGCGACCTCCTTCGCGACAGGCCGGATTTTGCGGTCGCGGCGGTTTTCTATCTCGGCTATGTCGCCGGCGTCGTTTACTTCGCCATCGCGCCAGCGTTGGCGGGGGGCGGCATGACACGCGCATTATTGAACGGCGCGCTGCTCGGTCTCATCGCCTATGGAACTTATGATGCGACGAACCTGGCGACGCTGCGCGGATATTCCGCTCAACTCGCGCTTGTCGATGTCGTCTGGGGGACGTGCCTCAGCGCAACAGCCGCCGGCGCCGGCTATTGGGCGGCGCAGCGGTTTGCCGGCTGATCACCGTTCGTGCCGGCGCACGGTCTGCTCGATGCGTCCGAAAATCGAGCGTCCGTGGTCGTTGCGCATGTCGATTTCGACGCGGTCGCCGAATTTCATGAACGGCGTTTTTGGCGCACCGGTCGCAATCGTTTCAATCATGCGGAGCTCGGCGATGCAAGAATAGCCGGCGCCTCCCGCTTCGACCGGCTTGCCGGGGCCGGCGTCCAGTTTGTTGGAGACCGTGCCCGAGCCGATGATCGACCCCGCGCAAAGCGGGCGCGTCTTCGCCGCATGCGCGATAAGCTGGCCGAAATTGAATGTCATGTCGACGCCGGCGTTCGCCCGTCCGAACGGCTTCGCGTTCAATGTCACCAGCAGCGGCAGGCAAAGCTTCCCTTCGCGCCAGTCCTTGCCGAGCGCGTCGGGCGTCACCGCGCAAGGGCTGAACGCAGACGACGGTTTCGACTGAAAGAAACCAAAGCCCTTGGACAGTTCATGCGGGATAAGCGCGCGCAGCGACACATCATTGACGAGCATCACGAGCCGCACATGGTCGAGCGCCTCGTCAGCGCCGACGCCCATCGGGACATCGCCGGTGATGACCGCGACCTCCGCTTCCAGATCGACGCCCCAGCCCTCATCTTGAGCCAGCGCGATGTCGTCGCGGGGACCGAGGAAACTGTCGGAACCGCCCTGATAGATCAGCGGCTCGGTCCAGAAGCTTGCCGGCATTTCGGCGCCGCGCGCCCGGCGAACAAGTTCGACATGATTGACGTAGGCCGACCCGTCCGCCCACTGATAGGCGCGCGGAAGCGGCGACGCGCAGTCGCGCTCGTGAAAGCGTTCGACCGGCGCCGCGCCAACCTCAAGACTTTGCGCGAGCTCGCGCAGATGCGGCCCGGCATGGTCCCAGTCATCGAGCGCCGCCTGCAAGGTCGGCGCGATCCGCGACGCGTCGGTGCACCGCGTCAGATCCTCCGAGACGATGACAAGACGCCCGTCACGACCGTGTTTTATGGAAGCAAGCTTCATTTCTGGTCTTTCTGGCCAAATACCGAATAATGCGTGGAGCGTTCGTCGTACCGCTTCAAGACGGCGCGCGCCGCGGCCGGTACGTGCGCCTTTTCGTAATCCTCTCCAACGAAATTCCTGACCTTGTCGATGCTGTCGAACCACATGATTGTCGCAAACTCAACATCGCCATCCGGCAGATCGCGGCGCATCATTTCAATACGGCGAAATCCGTCGATCCTGCGCGCTTCAATCGCCGGAATGACTTCGCCTGTCAAAATCCGGTGATATGCGTCCGCATCCTGCTTTGTCGTCCAGCCTCGCCAGTACCGGCAAATCATGCATGGCTCCGATTGTCCGGCCTCACTCCGCTCCGGCCTGACTCTTCCAGCTATCGACATAGCCCGCGAATTCGACCGCGGACGCGCCCTCTCCGACATCGAGCGGATCGCGCGCGTCGATCATCACCGCGTACTCGTCGGTCGCCGCCTTTTTCTGCGTCAGCATGTTTTTCAGCGCCTTCGGGTGCGGACCGTGGGTGAAGCCTGACGGGTGAAACGTCATCATCCCGGCGTCGATATTGTCGCGGCTGAAGAAGTCGCCGGCGTGATAGAACAGAACCTCATCGTAATCGTCGTTATTGTGGAAGAACGGCACCTTCAAGGCGCCGGGATCCGTTTCAAACGGCCGCGGCGCGAAGGTGCAGACGACAAAGCGGTCGGCGACGAACGTCGTGTGCGCCGAAGGCGGCAGATGATAGCGATGGCTCATCAGCGGCCGGATATGCCGGACGTTGATCCTGACCGGCGATAATTCGCCATGCCAGCCGACAGCATCGAGCGGATTATAGGGAAAAGTCGCGACCGAAACCTCGCCCCGTTTCTTGATCTCGACCCGGGTTTCGCGGTCGTCTTTCTGGTATTCCTTGAACGCGGCGTCGATTTTCGGCGCATCGAGGAGCGCCGGATCGAAAATCGCATGCGGTCCGACGAGACCTTTGTCCGGCAGCATGAAATGGGAATTCGTCGCCTCGATCATCAGCACGCTGACGGCGGCTTTCGGCGCGAGGCGCCACATCGTCCCACGCGGCAGCATGATGTAATCGCCGGCTTCGAAGGCGAGGTGGCCGTAATCGCAATAAAGATCGCCCTCGCCCGTATGGATAAAAAGGATCTGATCGCCGTCGCCATTGCGGGCGAGCGCCGGCATCGGGCGCTCGAGCTTCCAGAAGCGGATTTCGGTTGCGCGGTTGAAGAGGATTTTCGGCGCGCGCCAAGGATTGGCGTCGGCGCTGTCGAGGGCTTTCAGATTGAAGGCGCGCGGACGCAGCGGTCCCTCGAAACTCGACCAGCCGGTCGGGGGGCGCTTGTGATAGAGGAAGGCCGCGGGACCGAAAAAACCTTCCTTCGAAATTTCCCGTTCGAAAGTGCCGGCCGGCATGTCAGCGTGCGCCTGCCTAGAGGCGTCGCCCTCGACGTGCGAGGCGGTGATCCATTTGCGGGTCATGGCTCCTCCCCGATAAGAAGCGCCTGTCCCGCACGTGCTGTTGGGAGCGCGGCCTCAAGCTCGGGCAACAAGTCCCGCAACTCGACAATTCGATTGGAGGCGGCGCAAAGGACGACGACGGCGATCGAAAATTCCTGCAGGTTTTGTTGACAGGAGAGGTTGCGATCGGTTGTTGGAAACACGTCGAACGCGCGTGCTGCGCGAGCCAGCAGTTCTCCGTTTTTTAGCGCCGTCCATGCCATTTGGTGCGCCGTCCTGACTTCATGTCCCGTCAAATCGCGCGAGAGGCGCCAATCCACACATTCGTCGAGAAAAATTCTCACGCGTCTGCAAGCCGCATATTCGCTTCTTCGAGAAAGGCGATCACCTGAGCGCGTCGGACGGTCGGAAATCCGTCGAGAAATTCGTCGATGGAATCGCCCGCTTCCAGATAGTCAATGAGCGTGCGGATCGGAACGCGTGTTCCGCAAAAAACCGGCGCGCCGCCGATGACTTCGGAGCTGCGACCGACAATTGATTGAATCATACAGTGAATGCGCGCGCCTCGGGTGCGCGTTCGAGGTTCCCGTTGAATTTAGTAACATTTGTTACCACCTTACGGAGGCGGCTTCAACGGTGCGAGAGGGGCGCTTGCGGGCCAGGGTCGAAACCGCCATATCGCGGCCCATATCGCGGTGAAGGCGACGAGGGAAATTGATGAAGACGCGACTGCTGATTTTGGGATCGGGGCCGGCCGGTTTGACCGCCGCGATTTATGCCGCGCGCGCAGGGCTGAAGCCCGTCGTCGTGCACGGCCTGCAACCGGGCGGGCAGATGACGATCACGACCGATGTCGAGAATTATCCGGGCTTTGCCGATGTCATCCAGGGTCCATGGCTGATGGGGGAGATGCAAAAACAGGCCGAGCATGTGGGCGCCGAATTTGTCGGCGATATCATTGTCGATGTCGATCTGACAAAAAGGCCGTTCCGCCTGAAAGGCGATTCCGGCGAGACCTATGAAACCGACGCCGTTATCATCGCGACGGGCGCGCAGGCAAAATGGCTCGGGCTTGCATCGGAACAAAAGTTCCAGGGTTTTGGCGTCTCGGCCTGCGCGACCTGCGACGGGTTTTTCTATCGCGGCAGGGATGTCGTCGTCGTCGGCGGCGGCAATACGGCGGTCGAGGAAGCGCTTTATCTGTCGCACCTCGCGAAGTCGGTGACTCTGGTCCACCGCCGCGATTCGTTCCGCGCCGAGAAGATCTTGCAGGTCCGCCTGTTCGCCAAACCGAATATCGAAATCATCTGGGACCATCAGGTCGATGAAATTCTCGGCCATGACAATCCGCCGGGCGTTGACGGCGTTCGCATCCGGCACGTGAAAACCGGCGCGCCGAAAGAGTTGCGCTGCGACGGCGTGTTCATCGCGATCGGCCACAAGCCGGCGACGGAACTCTTTGCCGGCAAGCTGAAGATGAAGGCGAACGGCTATCTCATCGTCCCGCCGGGTTCGGTCGCGACTGAAATTCCGGGCGTCTATGCCGCGGGCGACGTGACCGACGACGTCTACCGGCAGGCGGTGACCGCCGCCGGCCTCGGCTGCATGGCGGCCCTTGAAGCGGAGAAGTTTCTGGCGGGGCGGGAATTTGGAGTGAGGCAGTAGTGAGTAGGCAGTCGCTACATTCATACTGCCTACTTCCCGACTAACAAAGGAGCGCACATATGACCAACACCTCAACCGCCATCCTCGCCGGAGGCTGCTTCTGGGGCATGGAAGATCTTTTCCGCAAGCTCCCCGGCGTCGTCGAGACCGAAGTCGGCTATACCGGCGGCGCGCTGAAGAACGCCGACTACAAGCAGGTGAAGACGGGCAAGACCGGTCACGCGGAATCGATTCGCATCACGTATGATCCGGCGAAGACTTCCTATCGCAATCTTCTCGAATTCTTCTTCAAGATTCACGATCCGACGACGCGCGACCAGCAGGGCAATGACCGGGGATCGCAATACCGTTCCGCGATTTTTTATCTTGACGCGGATCAAAAGCGCGAAGCGGAGGCGATCATCGCCGAAATCGACGCGTCAGACCGCTGGCCGGGCAAGGTGGTGACGCAGATCGTTCCCGCCGGCGAATGGTGGGACGCGGAAGATTATCATCAGGATTATCTCGATAAATATCCGGAGGGCTATACGTGTCATTTCGTACGGCCGGAGTGGGCGTTGAAATAGCGCGCGCTTCACCTCACCCTTTGGGAGAGGTCGGAATTGCGAAGCAATTCCGGGTGAGGGTTCCGCGCCCGAAATAAGAGACCGGCGCCCTCATCCGGCGCTTCGCGCCACCTTCTCCCAAAGGGAGAAGGACTTCTTCACACTCCCGCAAACATCCTCTCCTTGCGCGCATAAATATCTTCCGCGCTGTAGCGCCAGACGATTGTCGCTCTCGACGCCGCCACGAATTGCGGGAATCCGCGATAGGGCTCCGCGCCGCGCGAGATGCCGTAATCACAGGCGGCAAGATCGGTAAGAATCGGCGCATTGCGCCCGCGCGTTCTGAAAAGCTGGTATTCCGACTGATTGTCCTCGCCTCTCATGACGCGACGTCGGGTCCGACGGGCTGATCATACCATCGAAATAGCCGCATGGCGCGCGTCGGGAAAGACGTCCTTCAAATACATGCCCGGCCCCAGCCCGAATGCGCCATCATTACGTCGGGCGAATACGAACTTCCGTTCGGCGCGTCAGCCGCCGTCGGCAAGGTCGCGCTTGCGCTGCTCGACAATCTTGTCGGCGTCCTTGCCGTGCAGCGCCTGATAATGATCGAAGGCCGAGGAGAAAGTCGCGGCCCCTTGCGTGATCGATCTGAGTTCGATGATGAGGTCCTGGACGCCAGCCTCCGGCAGCATCGCGGTCACGCTGTCCCAGCCCGGCCAGCCGGCGCGCGAATCGAACCCGAGAATTTGTCCGCGCCGGGATGAAATGACGCCGCGAACCCTTCCCGTATGCGGGGTGGGCGTATGGACAACGGTGCGGCAGATCGGCTCCAGCAGCGCCGGCTGGCATTCGGGCAGCGCTTCGCGGATCGCCTGCCGGCCAGCGGTCTTGAACGACATTTCATTGCTGTCGACCGCGTGAAACTGCCCGTCATAGAGGGTGACCGCGAGATCGACGACCGGAAAACCCAGGGGACCTTCGGCAAGACCTTCGGCGACGCCGGCTTCAACCGCCGGAATGAACTGGCGCGGCACCGCCCCGCCGCGGATCACCTCGTCGAATTTGAACCCTTCGCCGCGCGAGAGAGGCTTTACCTTCACCCTGATGTCGGCGAATTGTCCGTGTCCGCCGCTTTGTTTCTTGTGGCGGCCGTGATGGTCGATCGCGCCCTTGATGGTTTCGCGGTAGGACGGCTTCGGCGGCGCCGTCGCGACATCGATATTATAGCGGTTCTTCAGCTTGGCCGCCGCCAGCCGCAGATGAACCTCGCCCTGGCCGCCAAGGACGCATTCGCCGGTGTCGGCGCGGCGCTCGCTCGACAAGGAGCGGTCCTCCTCGATCAGCTTTTGCAGCGCGGTCGAGAGTTTTACGTCGTCCTTTTCGTTGCTGGCGCGGATTGCGAGACCGAACAGCGCCGGCGCGCTGTCGCGGCCAGCCGGCTTTTTGATCTGGCCGTCGACGATCTGGTCGCCGGTGTCGAGCGCCTCGAGACGGGGAATGCCAACGATGTCGCCTTCGCGCGCCGCATCGATTTTCTTTCTCGCGTCGCCGTGCAGGGCGAGGAGGCCCGATATTCTCGAGCCGTTGACGATCGCGCCATCCTTGATCGCGCCGCGCCAGACGCGCGCCGCTGAAATCTTGCCGGCGTGGGCGGCGTAAATCGTGCGGATGACGGTGGCGACGGTCGCGCCGCCGTCGAGGCGCATGCGCCGCGCGGCTTTGGCGACGTCCGGCGCTTCGTGCCGGAGCAGCTTCAAGAGGCGCGTCACGCCATTGCCGTGCGCGGCCGAGCCGAGAACGACGGGGACGATCAGATCCTCTTCAAGTTCCTTCGCCATCAGCCTGAACAGATCGTCGCTCGGCGGCGTCTTGTCCTCGAGTATCTGCGTCATCAGCTCGTCGTCGAAATCGGCGAGCGTATCGAGGATCGCGTCGCGCGCTTCGCGCTCGCGCGGCTTTTCCGACTCCGGCATCGCGATCAGTTCGGATGGCGCGCCCTCGCGGTATTTCCAGGCGCGCTCGCTGACAAGATCGACCGCGCCGACGATTTTCCCGCCTTCGCGGATCGGCGCCTGCCTCAAGACAAGCGGCCGCGTCGAATGCGCCTGCATGGCGGCGAGGAGATCGCGCAGCCGCGTTTCCGTTTCATCGAGGCGGTTGACGAATATGACGTGCGGAATGTCGTGATCGTCGAGATATTTAAGGTAATGCACGATGCCGCCGACGCGTTCGACATGCGGATCGACGACCAGCACAACGACATCGCCGGCCTGCATGGCGTCGGCGCTGAACTGAAAGAGCTCGATCGACCCCGGGCAGTCGATCAGCGCCCAGGGGTCGCCAAGATAGTCAAAGCCGGCGAAATTCGGTTCGGTCGTCATCCCGAAGGCTTTGGCTTCGGGCGCGGCGTCGAGGGCGGCGGGGGCGCCGGACGCGCGTTTGATCATCGCCGCGGCGAGGGTCGTCTTGCCGGCGCCTTGCGGACCGACAAGGACGGCGCATCTGGTGGCGCGGGGGGATTCCTTCATCTCCTTCATGGCGGTCTCCGGGTTGGCGCGGGCGGCCGACCAATAAGAGCAGGAATTCGGCCGACCGTCACGGGGGATTGCGCCTTCAAAGTGCGGC
The DNA here is from genome assembly GCA_041744115.1 of Parvularculaceae bacterium. GTDB lineage: Bacteria > Pseudomonadota > Alphaproteobacteria > Caulobacterales > Parvularculaceae > Amphiplicatus. Next base: position 9,247 of record JBGTLL010000144.1, read on the forward strand.
CGCCCGCGCGCCTCAGGACGGCGGGGTTGCGTGTTGAAGCGACATCGCCACCGCCTTGCGCATCACCGTCGGCAGCCGGGCATTTTCCGGGGCGAGCCAAAGGCGGCTGTCGCCCTGATCGTCGCCGGCCTTGTGCCGAGGCGACGCGGGAAGGCTTGCAACCATCACATCCAGCTCCAGATGAAAATGCGTGAAACTATGCCTGACGACGCCCGCCGATCGCCACTTCGCCTTCATTGGCGGCGCGTGAACTGGCGATTTGACCATCCATTCCGTGCCCGGAAGACCAAGCATGCCGCCGAGCAGGCCCTTTTCCAGGCGGCGCTCGAACAGCATTTCGCCGTCCGCATTGACGAGGGCGTAGGCGATGCCGCGCCGCGTCGGTTTGGCGGTCCTTTCTACCTTTCCGGGCAAACTGTCCGCGATGCCGGCCGCCCGCGCTTTGCAATGATCGGACACCGGACAAAGCAGGCATTTCGGACCGCGCGGCGTGCAGACCGTCGCGCCGAGATCCATCAGCGCTTGGGCAAAATCGCCGGAGCGCTGTTTCGGCCAGATCGAACCGATCGCGGCCTTCAGCGCCACCTTCGCCTTTGGCAACGGCGTTTCGATCACGAAAAGGCGCGCCGTCACCCGCTCGATATTGCCGTCGATGACAACCGCGCGCCGGTCGAAGGCGATCGCGGCGATCGCCGCCGCCGTGTAGGCGCCTAGGCCGGGGAGCGCGCGCAGTTCGTCTTCGGTGTCCGGGAAGCCGCCCTTCCCCGCGACCACGACCGCGCATTTGTGGAGGTTCCGCGCGCGCGCGTAGTAGCCGAGACCCGCCCACTCGCCCAAAACGTCATCGAGGGACGCCGCCGCTATCGCTTCGAGCGTCGGCCAGCGGGCGACGAATTCATTGAACCGTCCACGGACGGTCGCGACCGTCGTCTGCTGCAGCATGATTTCGGAGAGCCAGACGCGGTAGGGATCCGGGCGCTCGCCGCGCTTTCGCGCCGCCGGCCCGACGCGCCACGGAAGCTCGCGGGCGTTCCGGTCGTACCAGCGGAGAAGCGCTTGCGGGATCGAGGACATTCGCCGCCGCTTATGCTAGTTGTGCCGGCGCCATGAAAAGCCCCCGACTTCTCAATCGTCCGTGGCTCCGGTCCGGGCTTCCGGCCCCGGAAACACGAGGCGCCCGGCAGGCGGCGCCGGCGATCTCGCGCTTCTCCGCGGGCGTCCTTGCCGGCCTCGCCGAAAGGACGCGTTTCGTCGATCCCGATATCATCGCCAACTGGCCGGTCCTTGCCGGGCCGGAGATCTCAAAGCTCTGCCGGCCGGGGAGAATGACGGGGGGAGGCTCGGGAAAATCGGGGGCCGGCCGGACCCTTGAAGTCATCGTCCCTCACGGCGCGGCGGCGGCCTCGGTCGAATTCGCGGCCGAAACCCTTCGGCGGCGGCTCAACGATTATTTCGGCCCAGGCGCGATCGCCCGGATCGCCATCGTCCAGGGTCCGGCTTCGGCCAAGCCCGCCGGCGGCGGTCTTTCCCGTTTTCGGACTGGGGGGTCGCGATAATTGTTTCGGGAAAGTTGTCGGGTTTGCCGGGGCGGCTTCGTCTAGCTTGTAACCGCCGTCTCCGTCTGCGATCTAGGCGGAACCGCATCCAGTTCGAAAGGCCACGCCATGATATCCGCCAAACTCCGCGCCGTTCTTGCCGCCGCCCCGTTCCTGATCGCCGCCTGCGGCAAGGCGTCGTCGGAACTCGCCAAAGCGGACGACAAGGCGCCCGCGGCGAAGGTCGAATCGCTGGCGGCGACCGACATGGTGCTGGGTGACGCCGACGCGCCGGTGACGATCATCGAATACGCTTCCCTCACCTGCCCGCATTGCGCGACCTTCAACGAACAGGTGATGCCGGCGATCAAGGAAAAATACATCGACACCGGCAAGGTGAAGCTCGTCTTCCGCGAGTTTCCGACCGCGCCCGCCAATTACGCGCTGATCGGCTCGGTGCTGGCGCGCTGCGCCGCTGACAGAGCGGGACCTGAAGCCTATTTCCTCGTCACCGACGCGCTCTTCCGCGCGCAAAAGGACTGGATCAAGGAAAACCCCCGCGCCGAACTGGCGAAGATCGTCGCCCAGGCCGGCATGGATGAAGCCGCCCTCGATACCTGCCTTGAGCGCAAGGAACTGGTTGAAGTCATCAACAAGAACGCCCGGGAAGCCATGGAGAAGTTCGACATCACCGGCACCCCGACGTTCATCATCAACGGCGAAAAAGTCGGCTTTCGGACGAAGGAAGAATTCGAGAAACTGGTCGCCGACGCGGTGGCGAAAGCCGAGGCGTAAGGGATCGGCGGCGAAGTGAGTCAGCTTGCGGACGCAATACGGAGACTCGTTTCCGATGGCGCCTATGAGATATCGGCGCATGGCGCCCAAAAGCTCGTGGAAGCGCAATCCTGATTGAGCGGTTGGCCGTTCGGGTGAGAAATGCCTTAGTCGTCGAGGAATACCCGGAACATCACAAAGGTCCGTGTATACTTTTTCTCGATCGTGACGAGACGGGCCGTCCGATCCACGTTTTGTGGGGAATTTCTTTAGGCGCCGAACGGCCAGCGTTCCTGATCACGGCGTACCGGCCTGACCCAGAGCTTTGGTCACCAGATTTTCTAGTTCGGAGGCGGTCATGAACAAGACAAGCACGCAGTTGATCGAAGAAGGCAGTTATTTGGCGAAGGTCGAAATTGTTTTGATCGACGACGAGTCACCTTGGTCTCCGCACGTTTGCATGGACGACATTCGAAAACTCGATCGCGTTCGGCTCGCGTTGCGGCGCGGCGACATCGAAGCCGCGAAGCGCGAGGCCGTGATTTTCGAGTTGACGCCAGTGACGTGAATTTCCATGCAGTTGGCGTCTGTGCGATTCAGGTTAGAATGTGACGAGCGTCCCGTCCGGGGCAAAATTGGTGGCGCGCCAGAACCGCCGCATGCCGAAAAGCCATTTCTCCACAGAAGCCCTCGCAAAATTGCTCCGGCGGGAGAATCGGCGCTCGGTGATTTGATTAGGGTTGCGGCGGCGTTTTCTGGCGCATGGCCGCTTCTGTCGTCGGGACCGTCGCTGTGAGATTCACCAACCTCCGCCTTGTCGGCTTCAAGTCATTCGTCGAGCCGACGGATCTTGAAATCCGCGACGGCCTGACCGGTGTCGTCGGTCCGAATGGCTGCGGCAAGTCCAACCTTCTGGAAGCACTGCGCTGGGTGATGGGCGCGACATCGGCCAAGGCGCTGCGCGGCGAAGGCATGGCTGACGTCATTTTCTCCGGCACCTCGATGCGCCCGTCGCGCAACTGGGCGGAAGTCATTTTGACCCTCGACAACACGGACCGGACCGCGCCCTCCGAATACAATGAATCCGCGACGATCGAAGTCTCGCGCCGCATCCTCAACAAGGACGACGGCTCGCAGTCGATCTATCGCATCAACGCGAAGGAAGTGCGCGCCAAGGACGTGCAACTCCTGTTCGCCGACGCCTCGACGGGCGCGAATTCGCCTTCGCTCGTCCGCCAGGGCCAGATTTCGGAACTGATCAGCGCCAAGCCGCAGAACCGCCGGCGCCTCCTCGAAGAAGCGGCGGGCATCACCGGGCTCCACTCGCGGCGCCACGAAGCGGAGCTCCGCTTGCGCGCCGCCGAGCAGAATCTCGAACGGCTCGACGACGTGATCGGCGAGCTTGAGAACCAGAAACAGGCGCTGTCGCGTCAGGCGCGGCAGGCGACGCGCTATCGCAATCTTTCCGGCGACATTCGCCGTGCGGAAGCCGGCGCCGCCTATCTCCGCTGGAACGAGGCGGTCGATGCGCGGGACGCCGCCGGCGACAGCCTGAAAGAAATCGCGGGACTGATCGAGGAGACCGCGCGCGCCGCCGCTTGCGCATCGACGGCGCAAAGCGACGCGCATGAGGCGCTCGATCCCTTGCGCCTTGACGAAGCCAAAGCCGCCGCCGCGCTGCATCGCCTGACCGTGGCGCGCGAAGGCCTTGACGACGAGGCAAGGCGCGCCGAGGCCGAAATCCGCCGCCTGGCGTCTGAAATCGAACTTCTTTCGGCGGACCGCGAACGCGAACGCGTCCTGCGCGCCGACGCCGACGAAGCGGTCGAAACATTGAACCGCGAAAACGGGGGGCTGAACCAGCGCGAAGCCGCGGAAAAAGACCGCATCGAAAAAGCGAAAACGCGCCTCGACGCCGCGAGCGCGGCCGTCGCCTCCGCCGAGCAGGTGTTCGAAGAAAAGAGCGCCGAGGCCGCCGATGTCGATGCACGCCGCCGCGCCATTGTCGCCGCGATCGAAACCGCGCAGCGGCGGCTGCAAAAGGCCGAGGCGCAGATTGCGCAACTGACGGAAGAAAAGGGCCGCATCGCGCCGACGCCGGAACAGGCGGAAGCGCTGGCGGCCGCAACCGCACGTCTTGCCGCTTCCGAAGAAGCCGCCCTCGCCGCGGAGGCCGCCTTCCATCGCGCCGAGGAAGACCGCGCGGTCGCGGAGGCGAACGAACAGGCCGTCAGACAGCCGCGGCAGAGAGCCGAGCAGAGTCTTGCCGAAATCCGCGCCGAATGCGATGCGCTGCGCCGCGTATTGAGTTCGCAGGCGGACGGCGACTGGCCGTCGCTCATCCAGTCCGTCGATGTCGAGCCGGGTTATGAAAACGCGCTCGCCGCCGCGCTCGGCGACGATCTCTTCGCCGCGCTCGATCACGCGGCGCCCGCCTATTGGAGCGGCCGCCAGGGCGTCGCCGCCGCCGCCGATCTTCCCGCCGGCGTTGCG
>JBGTLL010000145.1:0-14140 GCA_041744115.1 Parvularculaceae bacterium
CCTCGCCGGACGCACGAAAGCCAGCCAGCGCGCGCCGAGATCGGGATGGGCCGTCAGCCGCCGGACGAGCGTCGCGTCGACGCGGATATCGCCGTCGCCCCCGCGCGCGGCCCTTGCGCCTTTCAACTGCGCGGGAATGACCCGCGTATCGTTAAGGACGAGGATGTCGCCGGGCTTCAGCAAGGCCGGCAGGTCGGCGACGGTGAAATCGCCGGTCACGTCGCCCGCGACATGCAAGAGGCGCGCGCGGTCGCGCGGGCTCGCCGGACGAAGAGCGATCCGGCTTTCCGGCAATTCGAAATCGAATTCATCGACGCGCATCGACGGCGTCTGTAGCCGCTCGACGCCGGTTAGCCCAGTGATCGCCGGCGTCCGCCCTTCATCGGCGCGGCCTTTCGCTTTTTCCGCGGTTTGCGCGGGGTTCGGCGGCAAAAGGCGCCCTTTTCCGGGGTCAGGGTTTGCTCCGACGGGGCCGCGCCCGGCAGGCGCCATCGATTCGTTGATAGTCTTACGGGACACCGACACTTCTCCATGTTGGCAATCACTGTAACGCCTCCGCGAAGGTGTTGGATAACTACGACCGGAAGGGGTCAAACCTGGTTAATATTAACCGTATGCTGAGGATCGGCTGAATGAAATCAAGGGGTTGCCTGAGCGTCGCTGGAGCCCTCCGCGGCCCATCCTTCGAGACGCCGCGTGAAGAACGCGGCTCCTCAGGATGAGGATTTTTTTGTTGAAACAATTACATCCTCATCCTGAGGAGCGGCCTTCTTGGGCCGCGTCTCGAAGGATGCGCCGCGAGTGCCGCCTCCGCCCCGCTACGCCCCGAACTTCCGGTTCGACGGAAATCCCTTCGGCGCGATCCGTCCCGCCTGCGCGCGCTTGCCGACATAGGATTTCCAGTCGTCGATCGTCTGCATACGGCCGGATCGGTCGATCCAGGTCAGGCCGTCCTTCTTTACAAAGACTTTCGCGTCCGAAAGTCCGCCCGACTGGAATTTCTGGACGGCGACGCCTTTGCCGCGCGCCATTTCGGGGAGTTCTTCAACGGCGAAGATCAGAAACTTCCGGTTGTCGCCGACGCTCGCGACCATGTCGCCCTCCGCCGGCCGGCAGATCGAGCCTTCCGCGCCCGCCGCGACATTGAGGACCTGTTTGCCTTTGCGGGTCGAAGAAAGACAGTCCTCTTCCCGGACGAGAAAGCCGTGTCCGGTCGTTGACGCAACCAGAAACCGGCGTTCGCCCCTGTAGAGGAACGCCGCCGTCACCGTCTGGTCATTGCCGAGATCGACGATGAGGCGGATGGGTTCGCCATGGCCCCGGCCGCCGGGGAGATCCTTCACGTCGAGCGTGTAGAATTTTCCGTCCGTCCCGAACAGCATCAGCCGGTCATTGGTCATCGCGGTGATGACGAAGGCTTCGTCGTCGCCTTCCTTGTATTTAATCTCGGCGGGAGTTTCGACATGGCCCTTCATCGTCCGTATCCAGCCCTTTTCGGAAAGGATGATGGTGACGGGTTCTTTTTCGATCAGTTGTTCAAGGTCCATCCCGTCGGCCGCCGGCGCGTCCTCGACGCTGGTGCGGCGGCGGCCGACGGCGGATTTCGGGTCGAAGATCTTGCGCACCTCGCGCAGCTCGTCGGCGATCTGTTTCCACTGCGCATCGTCGGATTTCAGCAGCGCCTTTAAGTCTTTTTGCTCCCCGCCGAGGTCCGAATGCTCCCCCCTGATCTCCATTTCCTCGAGCTTGCGCAAATTCCGGAGGCGCATGTTGAGGATGGCTTCGGTCTGGTTGTCCGTCAGCTTGAACTTGCGGATGAGTTCAGCTTTCGGATCGTCATCGTAGCGGATGATGCGGATGACTTCGTCGAGATTGAGATAGGCGACAAGCAGCCCGTCGAGGATCTCGAGCCGCTCGGCGATTTTTCCAAGACGATGCTTCGTGCGGCGGACGAGCACGTCCTTGCGGTGCTCGTTATAGGCGACGAGCACGTCGCGCAGGCCCATGACGCGCGGGGCGCCCGATGCGTCAAGGACGTTCATGTTCAGCGGAAAGCGCGCTTCGAGTTCGGTCGCGCCGAAGACGCTTTCCATCAGCGGCGCGGCGTCGATCGTCCCCGCGCGGGGTTCAAGGATCAGGCGAATGTCTTCCGCGCTTTCATCGCGGACATCGGCGATCGCCGGGAGCTTTTTGGTCTGGATGAGTTCGGCGATGCGCTCGATCAGCTTTGACTTTTGAACCTGAAACGGGATTTCGGTGATGACGATCTGATAGCGCCCGCGGCCCAGATCTTCGCTTGACCAGCGCGCGCGGACGCGAAAGCCGCCGCGCCCGGTCGCGTAGGCCTCGATCATCGAGTCCGCCGGTTCGATCAGAACGCCGCCGGTCGGAAAATCGGGGCCCTTCACATAAGAGAGCAGCGTTTCGGTGCGCGCATTCGGGGCCTTGATGAGGTGAAGGCAGGCGTCGATCAGTTCGGCCGGATTATGCGGCGGGATCGATGTCGCCATGCCGACGGCGATGCCGTTGGCGCCGTTCGCCAGCATGTTCGGGAAGGCCGCCGGCAGCACCACCGGCTCTTTCCCCTCGCCGTCATAGGTGTCGCGGAAATCGACGGCGTCGTCGTCGATCCCTTCAAGGAGGAGCGCCGCGGCCTCGGTCAGCCGGCTTTCGGTGTAGCGCATCGCCGCCGCGTTATCGCCGTCGATATTGCCGAAATTCCCCTGCCCGTCGATCAATGGGACGCGTACGGAGAAATCCTGGACGAGCCGGACCATCGCGTCATAGATCGCCTGGTCGCCATGCGGATGATAATTGCCCATCACTTCGCCGACGACTTTCGCCGATTTCTTGAACCCGCCCTTGGGGTTCAGCCGCATCTGCCGCATCGCGTAGAGGATGCGCCGGTGCACGGGCTTCAACCCGTCGCGGACATCGGGCAGCGCGCGCGCGGTGATCGTCGATAGCGCATAGGCGAGATAGCGGCGCGACAGCGCTTCGTCGAAGGGTTCGAGGAATATCTCTTCGGGACGCGGCGGCTGATCGCCGCCTTTGCGGGTTTTTGTTTTCGCCATGTTGCGGAGATAGCAGAGTCTTGGAGAGAGGTAAGGAGGCGCGCCTTCTTCTTTTTCCTTCTCCCTCACCCCGGCCCTCGCCCCCCAAAGAAGGGGGGAGAGGGAGAAGAAGGGAGGTCCCGCAACAACTCGGCCACGCGCCGCCTTGACTCCGGCAGGTCCTGATTGGCGGCGTGGAGAACGCGCGTTTCGATGAAATGGGCCGTCGTCTTCAACCCGTCCAGCGCATCGGCAAGGCTCGCCTCGGCGGCGCTGTCGCGAAGGAACGCCGGCAACGGCAGCATCCGGTCCTTGTAGGGCTCGCCAGCTTCCGCCGACACCGCGGAGGCGGATTTCGGCGAGACGTAGACGAGATTTTCGCTCGCGCCCGTCGCCGCGCAGCGGTCGAGCGTCAGCCCGAAACCGAGTTCGGCGAGCAGGCCAAGCTCCCAGCGCGCCATCAGCGCCGGCCAGATCTCGATGTCGCCCAAATGATCGAGAAGAATCCGCATGGTATGCCAGGCGCGGCCATGCGCCTCGCGTTCCGGCAAGGTCGCCGCCGCAACCGCGCAGGCGGCGGTCAGACCGGCGAGCGAAAGCCGGTCCTGCATCAGCGCGCCGGCCCGCGCCTGCGTCAGTTCAAGCGTGAAAAATCCGAGGCTCTCGTCGAGACGGCCTTTCCAAATCGCCTTGACGCCGTTGCCGGGCTGGAGAATGGGACGCATCGTCCGCCCCTGTCCGCCATAGACAAGGCCCGCCCATTTCCCGTGATGCGGCGTAAAAATTTCGGCGACCGCCGCCGTCTCGCCATGCGCGCGCGCGGAAAGGACGATGCCGTCATCGGTGAAGTCCATGACGAAGTCGTATCACGAACGGATCGTCCCCCCACCCGCCAACGAAAACGCCCGCGAAAAGGGGATATCGCGGGCGTTCTCTCAATCTGCACGTTTCAGGGCGAGCAGATTTTATCAGGCCTTGATTTCCGCGCCGACGACTTTGCCGCGCTTGATCTGGCACTCGGCGAGCAGCGCGTCGCCGCCCGCGAGCGGAATCAGTTTCATGGTGACGGTTCTGAGCGAGGCGCCTTTGACGCTGACGAATTCCGTCTTGTACGTCGCCGCAGGGGCAAGACCGCCGGTTTCCAGCGCGGAAGCGCACATCGAAATCTGTTCGCTCGTCCCCGCGGCGAAGGCCGGGGCCAGACCAAGCGCGAGGGCCGAAGCCGCGACGGCGGCGATAAGGTTTTTCATGGCGGTGAGTTCCTTTTGAAGCGGGTTGCGAACGGTTTTGGCTGTTTTTCTCGTTTATGTGATCCTATTTACTATTCTTTTTTAAAGTGTCAACACTATTTTTGTGGGGCAGCGAAAAATTTGATAGGCTGGCGCGCGCAAAACACGAGACGCCGGAACGAAATCCGGGGCGAGGCCAGGAAACGCTTCGGAAAAGGACTTTAATGTCAAGAACTTACAATCAGGACTGCGTCCTTGCCTATGCCTTCGACCTGCTCGGCGAGCGCTGGACCTTCCTGATCATCCGCGAGCTTTTTCTGGGGCCGCGCCGGTTCGGCGACCTCCATGCGGCCCTCCCCGGCATCGGCACCAACCTCCTCAGCAAGCGGCTGAAGGAACTCGAGGAGGCCGGGCTGATCGCCTCGGCCGGCGACGGCCGGAGCCAGTACCTGTTGACCGGGACCGGCGAAGCGCTACGGCCCTCGCTCCGTGCGCTGATGTTCTGGTCGATCGAGTATTTCATGAATCGCGCCGAGCCTTCGGAGCCGAAGGACTGTATTTTCTCGAACAACCTCGTCCCGGATTCGGTCGCGCTCGCGCTCGAAATGTTCGCGAACAAGTGCGCTATCGGGCATCCAAATTATGTCGTGCAGCTGAAAATCGACGACGAGCCCTACACCTATTATTTCATGAACGGAGAGATGACGGCGCGGCGCGGCGCCGATACGCCGGCCGTCGCCCGGATTGAAACGGAAGTCGCGACCCTGATGCAGGCGATGCGCGGCGAAATCTATATCGAGGAAGCCAGGAAGCGGTCGAAACTTTCCGGCGACGGCGGCGTCATCGACCATTTCGTTGCAAGCTTTACGCTCGGCGCCGGCGTCGCGCATGAAGTCGGCGAGATCATCAGACAGCGCAAACTGGAAAAGCGCGCGCCCGAGCGCGTCAGCAAAGCGGCGGCAACGGCGTAGTCCGCTTGTGGTCGAGATAGCGCGCTGACAAGGGCTTTACCGATCCGGACGCAAATTCAAACAGCAGCGGATTGCCGGTCGGAATTTCGACCTCGACAATCCTGTCGTCGGACACATTGAGGAGCAGCTTCACCAGCGCGCGCAGCGAATTGCCGTGCGCGGCGATCAGCAGCGACCGGCCTTGCATAAGCCGCGGGGCGATATCGGCGTCCCACACCGGCGCGACGCGCTCCAGCGTCAATTTCAGCGATTCCGTCGCCGGGATCCTGTCGCCGAGACCCCGATAGCGCGGGTCGCGCGCGGGATTATACGGGCTAGAGGGGTCGAGCGGCGGCGGCGGCGTATCATAGCTCCGCCGCCAGATCTTCACTTGTTCCGCCCCGTGCTTTTCGGCGGTCTCTTTTTTGTCGAGGCCCGTCAGCCCGCCATAATGGCGTTCGTTGAGGCGCCAGTCCTTCGTCACCGGCAGCCAGTCGCGATCCATTTCCGCAAGCGCGATGTTGAGCGTGCGGATCGCGCGTTTTTGCACCGACGTAAAGGCGGCCGACCATTCAATGCCCGTCGCCTTGAGAAGCGCGCCCGCTTTTTTCGCTTCCGCGCGTCCCTCGTCGGTCAGATCGACATCGACCCAGCCGGTAAAGCGGTTTTCAAGGTTCCATTCGCTCTGTCCGTGGCGGACCAGCGCAAGGTTTGTCATCGTCGGCGGCCTTTCAATCCTTTGTGAAGCGTCATAGGGCGGCGAAACGCGATTGGCTACACGCGAAAATGCGGTACAAGGCGCCTTGTCCGAGGACTTTTCCCGATGTCGAAACCGTCAAAGATCGCGCTCGCCTTGCATGGCGGCGCCGGCGCCAAAGCCGGGCGCGATTATGCGCGCGCCGAGGCGCATCTCGCGGATCTGTGCGCGCGCGGCGAGACGATGCTGAAAGACGGATTGCGCGCGCTCGACGTTGTCGAAGCGATGGTCGCCGAAATGGAGCAGTCGGGACTTTACGTCGCCGGACGCGGATCGGCGGTCAACAAGGCCGGTTATGTCGAGCTTGACGCATCGCTGATGGAAGGCGGCCTCCCCGGCGAGGACGCCATTGAGCGCCGCCGGGCCGGCGCCATCGCCGCGGTCGCGCATGTGAAGTCGCCGATACGCGCGGCGCGCGCGGTGATGGAGCATACAAGGCATGTGATGCTGGCGGGGCGCGGCGCCGAAAATTTCTGCCGCACGCGCGGCATGGAATTCGTCACCGACCCCGCGGCCTATTATGTGACGCCGATCGGCGTCACCGATGCGGAAAAACTCGAAGACGAACTCGGTCACGGCACCGTCGGCGCGGTCGCGCTCGGGGCGGACGGCAGGCTCGCCGCCGCAACCTCGACCGGCGGCGTCTTCGGCAAGCTTGAAGGCCGCGTCGGCGACACGCCGCTGATCGGCGCCGGGACGTGGGCGGACGAATTCGTCGCCGCGTCCTGCACGGGGCTTGGCGAATATTTCATTCTCGCCGGCGGCGCGCAGGATGTCGCCAGCCGCGTGCGCTATCAGGGCGCCGATCTCGCCCAGGCCGCGCAAGGCCTGATCAAGGATGTCGCCCGACAGGGAGGCCATGGCGGCGTCATCGCCGTCTCGCGCGAGGGAGAAATCGCCTTCGCCTGGAACTCCGATGGCATGAAGCGCGCCGGCGTCGGCCCCGACAGGCCGCTTTTCTCGGCGACATTTTAAGGGGAATGGGGAATAGGGGATCGGAAACGACCCGTCCCCTCCTTCTCCCCATTCCCCATTCCCCATTCCCCATTTTCGCCCCTACTTCGAAAACATCGTTCCGAAAAAGTCTCCCGCTTCCCAAGCCGGCGTCTCGGGCGCATCGGCGAGTTCGCGGGCGATGCGGTAGTTAAGCTCGGTGAAGCGCGCGAGCGCGTCGTAATCGATCGGCAAGGTGAGATCGTCCGACGGCTTGTGGTAATGCTCTTTGAGAAATTTTCCGAAGGCTTCGGCGCCGCCACTGGCGAAACCCGGGACGAGGAAGATCGCCGGCGCGCCCTGTTTGACGAAGCTGTAATGGTCGGACCGGACGAACAGGTTTTCCCCGGGGATTGGATCCGGCGACAGCGCGATCCCCATCGCTTGCGCGGCGCGTCCGACCGCCGGGCCGATCGACGAGCGTTCGGCGCCGAAGGCGATGACATCCGTGAACGGATAAAGCGCGATCGGCATGTCGATATTGACATTGGCGACGACCCGCGCGCCGCCGAAGACAGGGTTGCGCGCCAGATAGTCCGATCCGATGAGGCCGTTTTCCTCGGCCGTCACCGCGGCGAAGGCGACCGTTCGCTTCGGGCGGACGCCGGCTTCCCTGAACGCATTCGCGGCTTCGATGAGAACCGCGACGCCGCCGGCATTGTCGATGGCCCCATTGTTGATCGCATCCTCGCCGGCTTTGGCGGATTTCAGGACGCCGACATGATCGAGATGCGCGGTCAGCAGGATGACCTCATTCCGGAGTTCCCGATCCGCGCCTTCGATGACGCCGATGACATTGTCGCTGGACGCGTCCGCAAGCACCGATGCGCCGGCAAGCGTCGCGGTTTTTTTGAGCGTAAAGCCTTTCGGCGCGCCCTCGCCTGCGGCTTCCTTCGCCTGCAGCGCCGCAAAGTCCGCTGTCTCGCCAGCAAAGAGCTTTGCCGCGCCGCTTGCCGACAGAGAGGCGCTTGCCATGATCGACGGCGCAACCGAGAACGCGCGTCCGTCCTCTCCGATCCACGTCATGCCGGCGCTGCCTGCGTGCGCAACCGCGTTCTTCCAGCGGTTCTTCTCTGCCTCTTCTTTCGTCATCATACTGACAAAGCCCGCCGCGCCCCGCGCCGCCGCGGTCTCCAGCTTCACGTCGGAGCTGCTGTAATAAGCGCGCTTTTCCGTATTCATCGCGGGCGGCGCGCCGGAAAATGCGACGACAATCTTTCCCGAAACGTCGAGACCCGCGTAATCGTCGACGCCTTCGTTTGGCGCGCTGACGCCATAGCCCGCATAAACGAGCGGCGCCGTCACCGCGAAAGCCGGCTCGTCATAAAAGCGGCCGATGATATAGTCTTCGAGATGGATAAGGGTCCGGGCGCCCGCATTCGAAGATAGCGTGAAACGGGCGGCCTCGATGTCGCGCACCGACGCGCGGAGCGGCACATTCTGCCGCCAGCTTTCGCCGCTGGCGGGTTTCAGTCCGACCGCTTTCATGCGCCCGATCACGTAATCGGCGGCCGCATCGTAGCCCGGCGTTCCCGCCTCGCGTCCCTGCCGGCGATCGTCGGCGAGAAAGGCGACATCGGCCCTGATCCGCGTCTCGACGCTCCCGGCGCAGGCGGCGATCGATGAAAGCGCGACGGCGGTAACTAAAACGCGGAACGGATGCATGATGACCTTTCGGTGGAGAACCGTTTGAAAACGCGCCTTCACCCTGAGGGCGCTGTCACTCTTCATCCTGAGCGACGCCGAAGGGCGCCCTGACCGAAACCCAATACAGCAAATTCCTGAGTCGTCTGCCGGGGCCGCCTCTTGGCGGAACCGGCTATTCATCGCGCAATACGGGATTTGTTGCGAAATGGACCCTGGGTTCCGTGTGAAGACGCGCCCCGGGGTGACGGCGGTTTTTTTCCATAATCGCGAGAATACTTTTCGGCGGGATATGTGCTCACCCTGAGCAGAAATAAACTGGCCCGCCGGTGCGTTATGGCCTATTTCCGACACATCGCGCTCGTCTGGTGCGGCGTCGTAACGCGGAGATCCGGTTTGACAGCGGAATTCAGGAAACGGACGGCGCTTTCGGCGGCGATTTTCGCGGCGACGGCGGCCTTTGCCTGCGACGCGGCGGAAAAAAAAGACGCGCCGCGTTCGCACCAGCTTCTGCTTGGCCTCGGATTTTCCGCGCCGTTCAATCTTGAAGAGCCGTTCATCAACATGGCGCAGACGCGCGCCGCCGGCTGGAGCTTCCAGACAAAGGGGCGCGAGCGGCTCGAAGACGGAGACGCGGCGCTTGCCGGCTGGCTCGACCCGAACACCTTCATGCCAACGAAGGAGAGCCGCTCGGCGAAATTCGTCGCCGCGGGCGTCTTTCTTCCGGGGGCGGAGAATTTCCCTGATTACTACGCGGACGACTATGTCCTCGACTGGAAGGGCGAGGCCCGCGGAACCATGCAGCGCTGGGACGCGAAAGGGAGCGACCAGCGGCGCGCCAACAGCGTCGCCTATTCGCTGAAACCCTTTCAGGCGACCGGCGGCTCATTGCGATTTTCCGAAGTCGGCGATGGATTGAGCGACGTCCGCCTTTACCGCAAGAAATATGCGGCGCTTCTCGATGCGGGCGAGATCTGGAACCCCGCCTTCATCGATTATGTGAAACGCTACGACATCATCCGCACGATGGATATTCAGTCAACGAACAATATCCAGGCGCGCCGGTTCGACCAGATCGCGACCATGGACGAACCCTGGGGCCAGCGCGCGACGATGGCATGGCCGGAGCCGCCGTTTTTCAGCGCGCCCTATGAGATCCTGTTCGATCTCGCCGTCAAAGCGGACGTTGCAATCTGGCTGACGATCCCGCCGCAGATCGGCTCGCCCGTCAGTTCCGCCGATCCCTCGCTCCGGCGGGAGGAAAAGCCGTCCCGCTTCGACGGTCAGCGTTTCAAGAAGACGACCGCGGCGCACGCGAAGGCGACGCTCGCCAGCGAGGAATGGGAGATTTTCGCCAAGGAATTCGCCGACCGGTATATGGCCTCCGGCTATCCCCTTCGCCGGCCGCTCTATGTCGAGATCGGCAATGAAATCTGGAATTTCGCCGGCGGCTTTTCAGTGTCGAGCAATTATGCGATCGGCATTGCGCACGGGGTGAATGCCGACTGGCAGCTCGGCCACGGCTATGGCGTTCTGACCGCGCGCTTCATGCTGGCGCTCGAACAGGAATTCGCGGCGCGCAAGGCAAAGCCGAACATCGTCTATGTCGTCGCCAGCCACACGACGAACCCGTGGCGAACGAAGCTGGCGCTCGACGGATTTTCCGGTTATCTGAAATCGAAGGGCGCCGACCCCAAAGACTATCTTCCGAAGACCGGCGTCGCCGTCACCAATTATTATGGCCATTTCGATGCGATGTCGGCGGCGATGTTCGGCTCCGACAAGCCGGAGATTTATGCGCCGCTCTGGCGCGATGCGATCCGCGAAGATCCGGAAGCCTTCGCCGGGCGCGTCTCGACGCTATTGAAGAGCGGGCCGAAAAACGTCAAGGCGAACGGTCCGTGGGTTGTCGCCCGGTGGGCGGAGCATCAAAGGATCGCCGAGCAGCACGGCAGCCGCCTCATCGGCGCCTATGAAGGCGGCAGCCACCTCGTGCCGCCGAAAGAACTCGCGAATTCGAAGGATTTCCTCGACTGGTGGACCGTCTTTCACTGGGGCGAAGACGGCGCCGACATCGCGCGTCAGGTCAACCGGGACCTGATCGAAGCTTTCCCCGGCGCGATCATCGCCAATTATGAAAGCATCGGCGCCATCCAACCCGGCAAGCCGTGGATCGACGGGCACTATGCGAAGCCGACGCCGATGCTCAAAATGTGGGACGAATTTGCACGGCCGGATCGCCTCGACGCTGCAAATCCTTGAATCAAAGGCGCTTTGGCGGATTTGCCGAAGCCTCGCCGAGCGGCTAGATTAGCGTTGTCGTATCGGGGGTTTTTATGGCTGTTGCATTCGGGAAAATCGCCTTCGTTTTCGCGGCGCTCGGGGTTTTCGCGGCGGCCTTCCCCGCCGTCGGCCAGCCGAATGAAAACGGCTACGGTCCCGATCCGGACGGCGACACCAATCCGGCGACGCGAACGCGCGCGATCGCCAATATCGGCGCAACGGATGTGAGATTAGATCCGCGCTTTACGACAATCACCTTCGAGCCGCCGCCGGGCGCGCATGGCCGCGACATCAGGGCGCAATACGCGCCGACCAACGGCGTCAGCTTCAGCGAAGGCCTCGAATGGCAGATCTGCGACGGTCAGCGCTATTACCGCTACGACAGTCTTTGCACTTATATCCGCCCGCCGTCAGGGTCGTTTGCCGCCTATTACCGCGACGACTGGAAGCGGCCGCTTGAAGTCGCCTTCAAGGCGCCGGTCTGCGCCGTCATGCTGTCGGTCTATCCGACCGGCGGCAAGGAAGACGAAAAATTCAAGGTCACGCTGAAAGCGAAAAAAGCGGACGGCGCGAGCGCCGGCGAAGCCAACGTCACCTTTGCGTGGACGCAGGACACGTTCCGCTGGCGCGTGATGGCCGGCGGGTTCTTCCTGAAAGACCCGGCGGCGAGCGTCGAAGTGATGGTCAATCGCGTCGAAAACAATGGCGACATCGTTCAGTTCCTGATCGACGACCTCGCTTATGTCGAAACCGGCTGCGAAGCGGTCCTTAAAGACATCAAGGACGTCGCCGGCTTTGAAGTCGGCGCCGACGGCGAACTGGTGACGAAGTCGGCGCAGTAGACTGGCGGCGCGGAAGGTAATGCGGCCGTCCTGTTTGCGAATTGGGCGTCGAGCTGGCGCATTCCGAGCCGCGCGGAATTCGCCGATGGCGCTCGACCCTGACTTTCGTCAGGGCGACCCGAAATTGGTCTCGCCCGGTCTCAAGAGCCTGCCGCCCGCCTGAGCTCGTCAGTCCTTTCCACCGGCGATTTATGCCAGCCATGACTGCGCCCGAATCATTGCGCCGCGTTTTCCGCCAACCTGAATGTTCCAGAATCGTTCTCATTCCGGTAGGCTTGCGCCGCGTGAACAAAACCCTGTCAATTTCCGAGCGGGCGCTCGCAGGTCTTGGCGCCGGAATCGCCGCTTCCGGCGCGGCGCCCGCCTATCTTGACGGCCTCAATGACGAGCAGCGGGCGGCGGTGCTGGCGACCGAGGGGCCGGTCTTGATGCTGGCGGGGGCCGGGACCGGGAAGACCCGGGCGCTGACGACGCGGCTGGCGCACATCCTGTTCACCGGCCGGGCGCAGCCTTGGCAGCTGCTCGCCGTCACCTTCACCAACAAGGCGGCGCGCGAGATGAAGGCGCGGATCGGCGCCTTGATCGGCGAGCGGGTCGAGGGTCTCCAATGGCTCGGCACCTTCCACTCGATCGGCGCGCAGATCTTGCGGCGCCACGCCGAACTGGTTGGATTGAAATCGTCCTTCACCATTCTCGACGCCGACGACATGGTGCGGCTTGCAAAGCAGGTGATCGAAGCGGCGGGCCTCGACGAGAAGCGCTGGACCGGGCGCGGGCTTTCCGCCGTCATCGACGCCTGGAAGAACCGCGGGCTAACGCCGGACAAGGTTTCCGCGGGCGAAGCCTGGAATTTCGCCGATGGCAAGGCGATTGCTCTTTATACGGCCTATCAGGAACGCCTCAAGACGCTCAACGCCGCCGATTTCGGCGATCTTCTGATCCACAATCTCACGATTTTCCAGAAACATCCCGACATTCTCGCGAACTATCAGGATCGCTTCCGCTACATGCTGGTCGACGAATACCAGGACACCAATGTCGCGCAATATCTGTGGCTGCGCCTGCTTGCGCAAAGGCACAAGAATATCTGCTGCGTCGGCGACGACGATCAGTCGATCTATGGCTGGCGCGGGGCGGAAGTTGAAAACATCCTGCGCTTCGAAAAGGATTTCCCGGGCGCGAAAGTCGTTCGCCTCGAGAGGAATTACCGTTCGACGCCGGCGATCCTCGCCGCCGCCTCGGGTTTGATTTCCGGCAACAAGGCGCGGCTCGGCAAGACCTTGTGGACCGACCGGCGCGAGGGCGAACTCGTCAAGGTCCGCGGCGTCTGGGACGGCGACGAGGAAGCGCGCCTCATCGGCGACGACATCGAAAGCGAACAGACGAAGAGCCGTCCGCTCGCGGACATGGCGGTCCTCGTTCGCGCGTCGTTCCAGATGCGCGCCTTTGAAGAGCGGTTCAACACGCTCGGCCTTCCCTATCGGGTCGTCGGCGGCCCCCGCTTTTACGAGCGCGAAGAAGTCAGGGACGCCATCGCCTATCTCCGCCTCATCCGCAGCCACGACGACGATCTTGCTTTCGACCGCATCGCCAACAAGCCGGCAAGGAAACTTGGCGGACAGACGATGCAGGCGCTGCACGCGCTCGCCCGGGCCCGGGGCGCGCCGATGCTGGCGACGAGCCGTCTCCTTGTCGAGTCGGAAGATCTGGGCGCCGCCGCCCGCAACGCCTTGCGCAAATTTATCGAAATGCTCGACCGCTGGACCCGCGAGATCGGCCATCTGAGCCCGCGCGATCTCGCCGAACTCGTGCTTGAGGAATCGGGGTATACGGATTACTGGCGCAACAACAAATCGGCGAAGTCGGAATCGAAACTCGACAATCTGAAAGAGGTGGTGCAGGCGGTGTCGGAATTCGACACCCTCGCCGCGTATCTCGACCACGTCGCCCTTGTCGCCGACCATAATGAGAGCGCCGAAGGCGGCCAGGTCTGGCTGATGACCCTGCATGCGGCGAAGGGCCTTGAATTTCCGGTCGTCTTCCTGCCCGGCTGGGAGGAAGGCGTCTTCCCGTCGCAGCGCGCGCTCGACGAAGGCGGCGCCGCGGCGCTCGAGGAAGAACGCCGCCTCGCCTATGTCGGGATCACGCGGGCGCGCGACAGCTGCCGGATTTCCTTCGCCGCCAACCGCCAGATGTATGGCCGCTGGCAGACGGCGCTGCCGTCGCGCTTTGTCGATGAACTCCCCGAAAAGGAAGTCGAGGTCGTGTCGCAGCCGGGGCTTTACGGCAATGCCGCTTCGTCTTTCCCGAGCCATTCGCGCTTTGACGCGGCGCGCATCGACGACGACGCCTATTACGACAATCCCGGCTGGCGCCGCGCGCGCGCGGC
>JBGTLL010000146.1:0-3161 GCA_041744115.1 Parvularculaceae bacterium
GCCCGGCGGCGCCGCAAGGACGAGGCGGCGGCCGCCGGCGAGCGACGCCCGGATTGCCGGCATCACCTCATCGATCGGCAGCGCGTCGGTCATTGCTTGTCCTTTTCAAAACGCGACGGGGGCGCTCGCGGCCCATCCTTACAGGGTAGGGAAGCGCGCTCCTCTGGATGAGGGAAATGCCTGCCGCAACCAGGAAGATCCTCATCTTGTGGAGCCGCGTTGTTCACGCGGCGCCGCGAAGGATGGGAGGCGAGCGCCGCCGTTGCGGGCAAATCGCCGGGCGCGCTAGGTATGAACGCATGGATAAAGATTACCAGCCCTCCCTCGACGATGGCGAGCGGCTCGACCGTTCAAGCCTTGCCGCCTTGCAGCGCCTGCGCCTTGGATGGTCGATCGCGCACGCCTATGACAATTCCGCGCATTATCGCGCGTCGTTCGATGCGGCGGGCGTCAAGCCTTCGGACCTCAAATCGCTTCAAGACCTTTCAAAATTTCCGTTCACGACAAAAGCCGACCTGCGCGCACACTATCCATTCGGGTTCTTCGCCGCGCCGCGCCAGCGGATCGCGCGCATCCACGCGTCGTCGGGGACGACCGGCCAGCCGACCGTCGTCGGTTACACCAAACGCGATCTCGAAACCTGGTCGGCGGTCGTCGCGCGCTCGATTCGCGCGGCGGGCGGCCGGCCCGGCATGAAAGTCCACGTCGCTTATGGCTACGGGCTTTTCACCGGCGGTCTCGGCGCGCATTACGGCGCTGAAGCCTTGGGCTGCACCGTCATTCCGATGTCGGGCGGCCAGACCGAAAAGCAGGTCCGGCTGATCCGCGATTTCGAGCCCGACATCATCATGGTGACGCCAAGCTATATGCTGGCGATCCTCGATGAATTCCGCCGCATCGGCGCCGATCCGCGCGCCAGTTCGCTGAAGATCGGGATTTTCGGCGCGGAGCCGTGGACCGAGGCGATGCGGCGCGAAATCGAGGAGGCGTTCGCGCTCGACGCTGTCGATATTTACGGCCTTTCGGAAGTCATCGGCCCCGGCGTCGCCAGTGAGTGCGTTGAAACGAAGGACGGCCTTACCGTCTGGGAAGATCATTTCTACCCGGAGATCGTCGATCCCGAAACCGGCGCGCCGCGCGCCGACGGCGAATTCGGCGAGCTTGTGTTCACGTCGCTGACCAAGGAAGCAACGCCCGTCATCCGCTACCGCACGCGCGACCTGACGCGGCTCCTTCCCGGCACGGCGCGGGCGATGCGTCGCCTCGAAAGAATTTCGGGCCGCGGCGACGACATGCTGGTCATCAGAGGCGTCAATGTGTTTCCGTCCCAGATCGAGGAACAGATCCTCGATCAGCGGGCGCTGTCGCCGCATTACCTCCTCGAGGTGACGCGCCCGAAGCGGCTCGACGAGATGAAAGTCATCGTCGAGGCGCGCGAGGGGTTCAGCGCCGCCGAAACGCAAGCGGCCGCGGACGCGCTGCAACGCCGCATCAAGGCCTCGATCGGGATTTCGACGACGGTCGAAATTGCGCCCCCCGGCGGCGTCGAGCGCTCGCTCGGCAAGGCAAACCGCCTCCGCGATCTCCGCCCGCGGTGAAATTTTTTGGCGTGGACGCGCGCGCCCGATCAATCCACGAATTCCGCGCGCGCGTATCCTTGCGCGTAAAGCAGCGCCGTCAGATCGCCGTGGACGATCGAGGCGCCGGCGGCCGCCGCGACTTTCGGCCTGGCGCGAAAGGCGACGCCAAGCCCCGCGGCGGAAATCATGCCGAGATCATTGGCGCCGTCGCCGACCGCGAGCGTCGCCGCGAGCGCAATCGCCTGTTCCTCCGTGAACTGACGAAGCGCGGCTTCCTTGGCGTCGCGGCCAAGGATCGGACGCCGGACGTCGCCGGTCAGCCGGCCACGTTCGATGACAAGGTCATTGGCGCGGAAACGCCCGAACCCCGCCATCTTCGCCACGCGCTCGACGAAAAAAGTAAAGCCGCCGGAAACAAGCGCTGTCGTCGCGCCCGCCCGGTTCATGGTTTTAACCAGCGTTCTGGCTCCCGGATTGAGCGTGATGCGGGTGGCGAATGTCTCTTCAAGGGCGCTCCCCGAAAGTCCCTTCAACAGGCCGACGCGCGTCGTCAGCGCCGCCTCGAAATCGAGATCGCCGCGCATGGCGCGTTCGGTGATCGCCGAAATTTCGGCTTTGAGGCCGGCGACATCCGCGAGTTCGTCGAGGCATTCCTGGCCGATGATGGTTGAATCCATGTCGGCGATCAAAAGCCGCTTGCGGCGATACGCGGCGGGCTGGACGATGATGTCGACCGGCAATCCGCCGATCGCGTCTTCAAGCAGCGCCTCGGCGCGTGCGCGGCCGATCGCCGCCGCGATGACGAAATCCTCGGCGACGCCCTCGGCAAGCTGGCGGCGTTCGACGCGCCCCGCCGCCTCAAGGCTTTGCAGCGCCGCATCGATGACCGCCTCATCGAGCGCGGGCGCCGACGGATTGCAAACCAGCGTGATTGCGGTAACAGGCATTCCGATGCCGGAGAAAAGCGGAAATCGTGTCGTCCTTATCGCAGGGCCGACCGCGAGCGGCAAGTCGGCCGCGGCGCTCGTCGTCGCCGAAGCGATCGGCGGCGAAATCGTCAACGCCGACGCGCTGCAGGTCTACCGCGATCTGAATATTCTATCGGCGCGGCCGACGCCGGCGGAACAATCGCGCGCGCGGCATCATCTGTACGGTCATGTCGACGGCGCCGCCCGATATTCCGCGGGCGGATGGGCCCGGGACGCGGGGAGGGCGATCGCCGGCATCCATGCGCGCGGGCGCGCCGCGATCGTTATTGGCGGCGCCGGGCTTTATTTTCGCGCGCTCGAACACGGCCTTGCCGAGGCGCCGCCGGTTTCCGATGAAATCAGGGCCGCCGCGCGGGCGCGCCTTGACGAAATTGGACTGGACGCCTTTCGCCAGGAGGTGCTCTCCTTCGATATCGCGATGGCGCGGCTCGATCCCGCCGACAGGCAGCGGCATCTGCGCGCCTTCGAGGTCTTTCACGCCTCCGGCGCGCCGCTTTCGCAAATCCAGGCGCGGCCGCCGGCGCCGATTGTCAAATGCATTGACGCGCGCATCGTGATCGACCCCCCGCGCGCCGCGCTCTACGCCGCGATC
>JBGTLL010000147.1:0-3777 GCA_041744115.1 Parvularculaceae bacterium
GCCGCGCGCGCGACCGGTTGAACCATGTCCTTGGCGGCCTCGACCAGCAAGACGCCGCTGAACCCGGACCAGAGCTGCACGCCCGCCTGCTCCCAGGCGCCGGCGGCGCGCAGCAGAAACCGCGCCCCAATCGGCGGAAAGTAAAGCGCGCCGCTCCAGGCCGTCGCCCGGAACATCGACTGCTGCAGCAGCCGATCGAGGCGCCGCTTGAGATAGGGACGCCCGGCGGCGAAAGGCGTCGTATCGATCACCGACCAGAGGCCGCGCCGGTGCGCGACGACCATGATGACGCGGCCGTCACTGGTCAGGACGCGCCAGATCTCGCGCATCAGCCGGCCGGGATCGGCCGATTCTTCCAGCCCGTGAACGATCAGCATGCGGTCGATCGACGCGTCCGGGAGCGGCCACTGATGTTCGCCGGAAAGGACGGCGGCGTTGGCGCCGATTGCCGGCCAGTGAATGACCCCTTGCGCGGCGGGCGCGATTGCGATCACGCGCTCGGCGTTCGGAAAGATCGTCAGATACGGCTCGGCGTGGCCAAAGCCGGCAACGCGCAGGCGCGCATGGTCGCGCCAGGCTTCCTCGATGCGCGCGGTGACAAAGCCGCGCGCCATCGCGCCGAGCGGGCTTTCGTAAAAATCATGAAGGTCAAGGATGTCGGCGCGCATGACGCCGCCCTTCTCCCCTGTTTGGAGGTGCGGCACAACTCGGAACAGCCGCGCGCCTCCAGCCGGTTGGACGGAAAGGACCGGATCGACTAGCCTTCGCTGATGCCGATCGACATCCGCCAGTTTCCCTGTTTGCAGGACAATTACGGGTTCCTCGTGCGCGACCCTCGATCGGGCGCTGTCGCCGCGATCGATACGCCGGACGCTTCCGCAATCAACGCCGCGCTCGCGCGCGAAGGCTGGCGTCTGACCCACATTCTCAACACGCATTGGCATCCCGATCACGCTGGCGGCAATCTGGCGCTGAAGGAGAAATGGTCCTGCGCGATCATCGGACCGCGCGGCGAAGCGGCGAAAATACCCGGTCTCGAAAAGACGGTCGGCGAAGGCGACATCGTCACTTTGGGCGAGGCGCGCGCCGTCGTTCACGACACGCCCGGCCACACGCTCGGCCACATCATCTATCATTTCGCCGAGGATGAAGTCGCCTTCGTCGGCGATACGATTTTCGCGCTTGGCTGCGGGCGGCTGTTTGAAGGAACCCCCGGGCAGATGTGGGCGTCGCTGTCGAAGATCGCCGAACTGCCAGCGGCGACGAAGCTTTACTGCGCGCACGAATACACGCAGTCGAACGCGCGCTTTGCGTTGACGGCCGACCCGGAGAACGCGGCGCTGAAAACCCGCGCCGCCGCCGTCGATCGCGCGCGAGCGAAAGGCGAGCCGACTGTTCCCTCGACGGTTGCGGAAGAGCTTGCGACCAATCCCTTTCTCCGGGCGGAAGACGCGGGCGTCCGAGCCGCCGCCGGCATGGAAGGAAGCGATCCGGTTTCCGTCTTCGCCGAACTCCGTCAGCGGAAGGATCACTTTCGCGGCTGAACGCGCGACGCCAGTTTCTTCGGCGCAATCGCGGCGTAGCTCTGGTCGATCCAGTCTTTCATCATCGCGATGTCGATCTTGTCCTTGGCGCCAAAGCGCGCGGTCACCCAGCCCGATCTGCCGAGGCCGTAGCCCGCCGCTTGCGCGTAGGGCAATGTCGCCTTGACGATCTCGCCCGAGACGGGGAGCTTCACCGTGATTGACAGCTTGCCTTCGTGGAATTGGCCGCCGCTGAGGAACACGAAAGCCTTCTTGCGAACCTTGAGCGCGAGATGGCCCCAAGGGTGATCTTCGGCCGCTTCCGGCAAGGACAGGCCGTGCCGCCGCAGTTTTTCCTGCGCAGCGAGGAGACGTTTCGACATGGCGGATGCTCCGGGGCGCCGCTGGTGATAGCGCGCGCGCTGGCGCTGCGAAAGGCGCCCCTTTGCCGGCGGCGGATTCTGGTTTTTTGGCTTTCCTCGCGCTTTCCAGCCGCGAAAGGCGCCCTTTTCGGCCCGAAGGAAGGGGGCCTTTTTGCCGCCGATGACCGATCCTCCTCATGATGACGATATTCCTTCAACCATCTTCATTCTCACCGCGCCAGCCAGGCGAACCCGAAAGGCGACAAACCAGATTTCCAGACCGCACGCGCCGAAACGCGCGCCTTCAACAGTAAGACGAATCAGCACTGCCAAGTGTGACAACTCTCGGCCATTTTTTTTGAAATATTTTTTTTGGCCGGCGTCCGCGCGTTAGAGCGGGGCGCAATTAATCCGCATCGGACACGAACCTCGTTCCGTCATGCCTCGTTCCGTCATGCTGACGAAAGTCAGCATCCAGAGCCGCGAGGGACTTCCTCGCCATTATGGACCCTGACTTGCGTCAGGGTGACGTCGTCCTCGATTCCGAGATAGTGCTCTTTGCTCTAATGTGGTTAATGCAGGTTGGGCGTCGCGCCCGCCTCTTCACGCAGCAATTGTATTTGCACGGAGGAATTCGCCGGCGAGGCGAATTGGTGTGAGCGAGCGCTCACTCCGCCGCGGGCGGCGCCGCGTCCTCGCCAAACAGGGCGATCGTCGAGATCGACATTTTCGCCGAGCCTTCGATCGGGCGCCGGCTGAACGCGACATAAATGAGCGTGTTGTTCGCCGCATCGTAAATCCGGCGCACCGCGAGCTGTTTGAATATCAGGCTCTGCTGCTGCGAAAAAACTTCTTCGCCGCTCTTGTCGAGATCGATCGCCCCGATCGCTATCGGGCCGGTCTGGCGGCAGGCGATCGATGAGTTCGACGGGTTTTCAAACCAGTTGCCCTTCGCCGCGCGGTCCCAGAATCCGCGGTCGAAATAGCTCAAATGACAGGTGACGCCTTCGACCTTCGGGTCCTTCAGCGCTTCGAGCTTGATTTCATTGCCGATGAGATCGTTCTTGAACTCGCCGACCTCTTCATGTTCGCCGCGCCCGCAGGCGGCGAGGACGAGGCCCAAGGCGGCGATGACGGCGATGACGGCGATGCGCATGGCGAAAAAATGGGGACGGCGCCCGCGGATTGCAATTGGCTCAGTTGATCCCGTCGAGATAGCTCATTGTCTCGGCATATCCGTTGACGCCGGGCCGGGCGCCATAACGAAGCGCCGCACCGGAAAGGCCCGGTCCCGTTCCATCGCCGGCGCAGACAAACTGTTTCACCAGATTGCGCCGTCCGGCGCGGCATGCGGCTTCAACCGCTCCAAGCGAGCCGTCGCAGGCCTCGGCAAGGCTTGCATCCGCCGGCCATCTCCTGGCGCTTGGCCAATCGATTCGCGCCGAAATCGTCCGCCCGCAGACGGCGCTGGTGTAGGCGGCCTCACGGACGAGCGCCTCTTCGTCGGCGTCCTGCGCGCGGAGGTCGCGCAGCGACTGGCCGGCCGCAGGACCAAGGGTCGCCGCAAGCGCAAGAAACGCCGCGATCAGTGCGCTGTGCCGGAACATCCTGCACGGTCCCATCCTAATGCGGCGCATTTGAGACGGCGCCAAAAAGCCCGATTTCAGAGGGAGTCTTCGAGGAATTTGGCGATCAGCGCCGACGAGGGCCGACCGGCGACATCCGCCGATGGGTTGTACCTGATCACCAACACCCGCTTGTGCATGGCAAGCGTCGGATCGGCCGATCGCTCAAACTCGACACCCCGAATCCGGGCGGCGATGACGCGCGCGCCGGTCGGGTCTTCGGCGACCAGTCCCATGCCGCTGGCCGCGCGGACGACGGCGTCGGCA
>JBGTLL010000148.1:0-8337 GCA_041744115.1 Parvularculaceae bacterium
ATCAGCGCCAGCGCGCGCGCCGACAATGAAAGCGCCTGGCTGGCGCGCGGGCCGGGACCCCACGCGACGAGGTCCTTGACGCGGTCGTCGGCGCCGTCGGTCGGCCGAGCGCTTCTGACCAGGGCGAGGATCGCATCGACGATCCGTTCGGCGATCGGCATCCGACGGACAAGGCGCTGCGCGCGCTGCAGGTCCTCGGCCGACATCGCCTGCGCAATCGAGGCGACTTCCGCGCCGGTCGTCGCCGCCAGCATCCGTCTTTCGGAGGCCTCATCCGGATAGCCGACATTGATCTGCATCAGGAAGCGGTCGAGCTGGGCCTCGGGGAGCGGGTAGGTCCCTTCCTGCTCGATCGGGTTCTGCGTTGCGAGGACATGAAACGGCGCAGGGAGATCGTGCCGCGCGCCGGCGACCGTCACATGCAGCTCCTGCATCGCCTGCAAAAGCGCCGATTGCGTCCGCGGACTCGCGCGATTGATCTCGTCAGCCATCAAAAGCTGGCAGAAGATCGGCCCCGGAATAAACCGGAACTCGCGCCGGCCGTTCGGCGCCTCTTCAAGAACTTCGGAGCCAAGGACGTCGCCTGGCATCAGGTCCGGCGTGAACTGGACGCGCTTTGCCGACAGCCCCATCAGGTTCGCGATCGACGTGACCAGGAGCGTTTTGGCGAGGCCCGGCGCGCCGACAAGCAGGCCATGACCGCCGGCGGCAAGCGTCGCAAGGGTCATCTCGATGACTTCGTCCTGTCCAAAGACGACACGGCCAAGGCCGTCGCGAGCCGCCCGGAAGCTGGCGGCGACGTCATCAAATTCCGTCAGCACATTATTGTCAGTCATTCAGAGTCCACTATTGAGGCCGCATTGAACATTTTATAGCCAAAAAACGGCTAAGTTATTCTGATAACACGCTTTTGATCGCCTTCCGCAACCGTTCGGCGGATCAACCGCTCACTCCGTCGCAGCGCCCTTGCCCCTTGCGCGCCGAGCAACATCTTCACTAGCATAAGGCCCGGAAGGCGCTGGCGGATCGTGTCGTGGTTATCGCAGCGTTAAGCGGGGTCTGGTAATAATCGAACGCCGGTTCGCCGGCGGCAATGACGGCGTCAGCCGTGAACCCAGGGGTACGGTCAGTGGCTGAAGACGAAAGCAAATTCGGCGTGTGGAGCTTCATCAAGGGGTTCGGCAAGCTTCTTATCGGCATCCTGCTTGTGCTGCAGGGAATCGTCGGCCTCGCGATGCTGCTTCTCTTTGTCGGCTTTTTCGTTGCGGTCAGCGACGTCGTCGGCGGCAAGAAAGCGGTCGGGCCCGATGTTCCCAAAGACGCCGCGCTCCTGATCAACCCGAATGGGGTGCTGGTCGAGGAAGCGGAAGTGAAGGATCCCTTCGCCCAGGTCTTTGAACAGGCTTACGGCGTTGACGAACCGCAGCAGATTGAAGTTCGCGAACTCGCGCGCGCAATCCGCTCGGCGGCGAAGGACGATCGCATCAAGGGCGTCGTGCTCGATCTGACGCAACTCTACATTCCGGCAATCAGCGCCAGCAAGGCGCATTACATCGCCGGCGTGCTCGACGAGTTCAAGACGTCGGGCAAGAAGATTTACGCGGTCGGCGATTTTTACAGCCAGGAGCAATATCTGATCGCGTCGCATGCGGACGAAATCCACATGCACGACAAAGGGTCGCTGGTTTTCGTCGGATATGGCTCGTACGACGTGTTCGTGAGGGCGTTCCTTGAAAAAATGCTGATTACGACACATGTCTTCAGGGTCGGCACGTTCAAAGCGGCGGTCGAACCGTTCCTGCGCGACGACATGTCCCCCGAAGCGAAGGAAGCAAATCTCGCTTTCCTCGGCAGCATGTGGACGAACTACACCAAGGCAATTGAGAGAGCCCGCGATCTGCCGTCGGGTTCAGTCAATCGCTTCGCCAATGATCTGAATGCGATCTTGCGCGGGACCAGGGGCGACTTCGCTGACGCCGCCTTGAAATACAAGCTGGTCGATAAGCTGAATTCGCGCCCCGAGCAGCTCGCCGCCATGAAAGCGGTGTTCGGCGAGGACCAGACCGGCGAAAGCTACAAGAACGTCGACTATGCGTCCTACATCCGCGCGATCGGACCGGAAAAAGACGGCTCGAAGCCGGATATCGCGATCATCACCGCCGCCGGCACCATCGTCGATGGCGAGGCGGCCCCGGGAATCGCCGCAGGCGGCGACACCATCGCCGGCTATCTGAAGAGCGCGCTTGACGACGAAGAGGTGAAGGCGGTCGTCCTGCGCGTCGACAGCCCTGGCGGTTCGGCGTTCGCGTCCGAGATTATTCGCGACGGCGTTCTCGCGCTGAAAGCAGCCGGCAAGCCGGTCGTCGTCTCGATGGGATCTCTCGCCGCTTCGGGCGGCTACTGGATTGCAGCGCCCGCGGATGAAATCTGGGCCTCGCCAACAACGGTGACGGGATCGATCGGTATATTCGCCTTCTTCCCGACCTTCGAGAAAGCGGCCGAGCATTGGGGCGTCAATGTCGATGGCGTCGGCACGACCTCGCTCGCCTCGCTCTATGCGACGGGGATTGGTCCGCTCGAAGAAAACGTCGCCGACATTTTCCAGCAAAGTGTTGAAGACGGTTATCGCGACTTCCTTGACGTCGTCGCCGAGGGCCGCAAGCTCGATCCCGCTTACGTCGATACGATCGGTCAGGGCCGGGTCTGGATCGGCGAACAGGCGCAAGGCCTGAAACTTGTCGATCACCTCGGCGACATCGACGAGGCGGTCGCGGCGGCGGCAAAGCGCGCAAACCTCACCGACTATGACCGCGTCAATATGCGCGAGGAAGTCTCGCCGTTCTCGATGATTTTCGGAGAAGCGGCGGCGAAAGTGACGTCGCTGATCGGCGTTGAGCGTCCGGACGGCGATGCGTCGCGGTCTATCGTCGGCAAAATCGTCGCGGCCGTCAAAAATGAAGCGGCGTTCCTTGAAGAGTTCAATGATCCGAATTCGCTCTACGCGCGCTGTCTTGCCTGCACGAACTGACCTCGCGCCGGACAGGGAACGGGAGAGGGCGGCGCTCGTCATCGGGCGCCGCCTTTGCTTTGCGTGACCGATCTCATGCGCTACGCTGCGGCGCTCGAAGGGCGTTCCGGCCGGCCTTTGCCGCCGGTCGAGAAATGGAACCCCGCCTATTGCGGCGAGCTTGACCTGACGATCCGCCGCGACGGCGTCTTTGTGCACGAGGGAACGCCGATCGGGCGGGCGCGGCTTGTCCGACTTTTATCGACGGTTATCAAAAAAGAAGGCGACCGCTATTTTCTGGTGACGCCGGTCGAAAAACTCGGGATCAAGGTCGAGGACGCCCCGTTCATCGCGGTCCTGATGCGCATCGACCGCGATGGCGGCGAGCAAAGGATCGTCTTTTCGACCAATGTCGGCGATGAGGTTGTCGCGGGACCGGCCTGCGAAATTTCCTATCGCAAGAGCGGCAAGGGATGGGCGCCCTATGTGCAGGTGCGCGCCGGCCTCGACGCCCGGATCGCAAGAGCCGTATTCTATGATCTTGTCGCCATCGGAGAAACGCGCGACATCAACGGTGAAGCTTGGTTCGGCGTCGCTTCAGACGGCGTCTTCTTTGTGTTCGGCCGCGCCGATGAGACATTCATCGAAGGGTCGTTACCGGCGTCGGCGCAAACAGATCGGGAATGAACGTTGGAAGACTGGCGCAAGCGCATCGAAGACAATCTTGCGCGCGCATCGGCGCAGCGCGTGCGCGCGCTGTTTTCCGATATTAACCCGCACCTTGTCGGCGACGAACTGTTTGAAAGCCGGTGGACAAAAGAGCGGCTCGACGCGGCCGTTCTCGTTCCGATCATCGATCGCCCCGAAGGACCGACCGTGCTGCTCACGGTCCGCTCCTCCGATATGCCCTCGCATGCCGGACAGATCAGCTTTCCGGGCGGGCGTGCGCACCCTGAGGACAAGGATCGCGTGGCGACGGCGCTGCGCGAGGCCAGCGAAGAAGTGAACATTCCGCCATCGGCGGTCGATATCATCGGTTCGCTTGGCGTGCATCAGGGCGGGCTCGGCTTCGCGGTGACGCCGGTCGTCGGCATTGTCGATCCGGCGGCGCCGATCCGGGCGTGCCCCCGCGAAGTCGCCGAGATTTTCGAAACGCCGCTGTTCTGGCTCGCGGATCTTGCCAATCACACGCTGGAAGATCGCGAACATCAGGGCGTCAAATACCGCATGTTCGCGGCGCCTTTCGGACGGTTTCACATCTGGGGTCTCACCGCGGGCATTCTCAGATCGCTCGCGGAGGTCTTGCAGCCGGACCCGTCAGAGCAATGACCGCCGCTTTGACGCCGCTCGATCCCGCCCTTTCGTCGCACTTCACATGGACCGGCGATCCCGCAATTCAAAAAATTGTCCGCGCACTCTCGCAAACGGAATCCGGGAGCGTCCGATTCGTCGGGGGCTGCGTTCGCGACAGCCTCATTGGCGAGGCGCCCAAGGACATAGATATTGCGACGACGCTTCTTCCGGATCAGGTAATTGCATCGCTAAAAAGCGCGCATCTCGGCGCGGCGCCAACGGGCATCGAGCACGGAACCATCACCGCGATCGCCGATCACAAGGGCGTCGAGGTGACGACCTTGCGCTCGGATGTTTCAACCGACGGGCGGCGCGCCACTGTCGCCTTCACGCGCGACTGGGCGCGGGATGCGCGCCGGCGCGACTTCACCATCAATGCGCTTTATCTGACGCCATCGCTTGACCTTTTCGATTCGGTCGGCGGCATGGACGATCTCTTGGCGCGGCGGGTGCGCTTCATAGGCGGCGCGGAAGACCGCATTCGCGAGGATTATCTGCGCATCCTCCGGTTCTTTCGCTTTTCGGCGCGCTTTGCGACGCAGTGGGACGAATCCGGTCTGACCGCATGCGCCGCTTTGAAGGACGGCCTGCGCCGGCTTTCGGCGGAGCGCGTCGGCGACGAGATGACAAAGCTGCTGTCCCTGCCGGCGCCTCAAGGGGCGGTTTCAGCGATGCAGGCGAGCGGCGTCCTCGCTGAAGTGTGGCAGGAAAATCCCCGGATCGAAACGCTCGCGCGTTTAAAGGCGATAGAGCCTTCCGCGCCTTCGGCGATTGCGCTGGCGGCGCTGTTCGGCGCCAAAGGTGAGGGGATCGACGCGCGGCTGCGGCTTTCGAATGCCCAAGGATTGCGTCGCCGCCTTGCGGTCGCGAATGCGGCCGTTATCGATCGCTCGCTCGATGACGCCCGCGCGCGGGCGCTCCTTTATCGAACGGGCGGCGAAGCATGGCGCGACGCCTGTCTTCTCGCGGAAGCGATTTTTTTATCCGAAAGCCGGACGCCCGCGTTGTGCGACCCAGAGTTCGAACGTTTGAGAACGCTGCCGGATCGCTGGACGCCGCCGCGCCTGCCGTTCTCAGGCCGCGATGCGCTCGGTCTAGGCGTGCCTAAAGGTCCGGCGGTCGCCGCCGTCATCAAGGCGGCGGAGTCGCGGTGGATCGAAGAGGATTTTCCGCCAACGGGCCGCGCACGCACGATCTTCGCCGAAGAAGCGGCGCGCGCTATTTCGAAAGGCTGATATTGCGGAGGCTCGACGCAATCGCGGCGAAAGCGTCCGCGAGCTGGCCGGCGTTCTCGGCGTCGAAATAGTGCGATGGACTTGTCGCGCATTCTTCGAGCACTTCCTTGATGGCAGGTTGCGTGACGCTGAATGCGATCGAGTAGACGATGATATCCTGAGCCTTGATGTTGACGCAGAGTTCTTCGGTCAGCTGGTCAGCGAGCGTTTGATCGCTGCTTTCATGGGTCGGATAGTCCGGCGCGCGCGTATTTTCGCCATCGGTCATCACGATCAGCGCCTTCGTTCCTTTTGCGGCGGCAAGCTCTGAAAAATTCAACCCCTCGGTAAATGGCGCCGACGGCGTCAGGAGCGCCCACGCCCAGGCAAGACCCGCGGGGATGTAAGTGCTGCCCTCAGCGGTCAGGCTGTTGATCACGGCTGCCAGTTCTTCGGCGTCCGTTGAAAGCGGCAGCAATTGCCTTGGGCATACAATGGCTGCGCCAGCAACGCCGGGCGCAGGGGTTATTGAAAAATCAGAATCCTCGACATTCAGCGGATAAGCGCGCGATCCGACGCAGCCCGCCCACGCGCCGCCGGGATTGCTGAGCCAGCTCGCTGTCCCGTTACCGGCGCCGACATTCACATATTGCGCGAACGGAACAATGCCGATTTTCACATCGGCGTCTTCAGACTGAAACAGCGATTCGACGAGATCGATCGCCGCCGTCCGCAGCGCGCCGATCTTGCCCATCTGGTTCATCGAGCCGGTCACGTCGAGCGCCATCGCGACTTCGAGAAGCGGAGGCTTGCCCAGCCTCACTTCCGACCTTGTCCCGACATCGATCGTTTCCTGGCCGAGAACACCCATGATAAGCGGATTGATCCGCGCATCGGTTTCGAGTGCAAATGTGCCAGCTGCCGCGTCGAAAGTGACCGCGAAGGCGTCGATATAGACGGACGAATTGTTCCGGATCGCGTTGTCGAAGACCCGCCGCGCAACCGCGGTCAGCTCGGCGTCGTCCGCATTCGGTTTGTTGCTTTTGTGGCGCGCCGCCGCGATCAGCCCGGCGTCCGTCGCCTCCGCGATTTCGGCGCGGACCATATTGGACCGCTGCAGGTCGATGGCGATCCCGGCGCCGCCAAGGATGACGAACAGCATCAGGGCGAACATCATCGCAATATTGCCGCGCCGATCGCGGGCAAAAGAGGCGACCCGATCGATCAAAGCCTTCATGCAGCCCCCGACCCTGCGCGGCGCGCGCGTCATCCTACAAATAGGCGGGCGGGATTAAGGGAAGCATAAAACCTCGCGCGACGATGAAAAACGCCTCCCGCGAGGGAAGCGCTTGTCTGTCCCGTTTTGAAACGGATCTCGCGTTGCGTCAGGCGGCTTTTTCTTCGGCCGGATCGCGCAAGACATAGCCGCGGCCCCACACCGTTTCGATGTAATGGTCGCCGCTTGTCGCCGCCGCGAGTTTCTTCCGGAGCTTGCAGATGAAGACGTCGATGATTTTAAGTTCCGGCTCATCCATGCCGCCATAGAGATGGTTGAGGAACATTTCCTTGGTCAGCGTCGTTCCCTTGCGGAGCGAGAGAAGCTCCAGCATCTGGTATTCCTTGCCGGTCAGGTGCACGCGCTGGCCGCCGACTTCGACGGTCTTGGCGTCGAGATTGACGGTCAGATTGCCGGTGGTGATGACCGATTGCGAATGACCTTTTGAGCGCCGGACGATCGCGTGGATGCGGGCGACGAGCTCGTCCTTGTGGAACGGCTTCGTCATATAGTCGTCGGCGCCGAAGCCGAGGCCCCTGACTTTTGTTTCAATGTCGCCCTGACCCGTCAGAATGAGAATCGGCGTATTGACCTTGGCGACGCGCAGGCTTTTCAGGACATCAAAGCCCGTCATATCCGGAAGATTCAAATCCAGAAGAATGATGTCGTAATCATAGACCTTGCCGAGATCGACGCCCTCTTCGCCGAGGTCCGTCGTGTAAACGTTGAAACCATCCGACTTCAGCATCAGTTCGATGCTCTGCGCGGTCGCGCCGTCATCTTCAATCAGCAATACCCGCATTGCCCGCTCTCCTGTTCGCCGCGCAGTCGCCCTTTGAGGGCGCTTACGCATTTTTCGAATTGCCTTAACCAGATTTAGGTTGATTTGCTTTCATAAAGGTTAACGCCGGCCGGCAAATACGCGCCGCTTTCGCCCAGGATTTAAGCGGCAGACAAGGTTCGTTACTCCGCCGGAGCGCAAAGCCCTTGTAAGAGAG
Source organism: Parvularculaceae bacterium (assembly GCA_041744115.1). Taxonomy (GTDB): domain Bacteria; phylum Pseudomonadota; class Alphaproteobacteria; order Caulobacterales; family Parvularculaceae; genus Amphiplicatus. Next base: position 7,849 of record JBGTLL010000148.1, read on the forward strand.
GGCCGTGTTAATCGCCGCCGGATGTCTCTCCTCGGTTGATTCACGAGTTTACGCGAGATTAAACGCCGGCGCGTTAAGGTCCGCGCTTGGTTTTGCCATTCCGTGGCGCGCCGCCGTTCATGAAGTCAGGGGACCGATGCCGCTTGCCGCCGCTCAAAATGCCGACGATGCGCGCGCCGCGCTCCACCGGTTCGGACCGGTGTCGACCTTCGGCGCGGTCGACAGCGTCACCGATCTCGCGATCCGGGTCGAAGATCGGCTTGGCGCGCTCGCAGTCGGCGCCCGTGTCGAGATCGAAACCATTTCCGGCGGGCTCGCGGCGGAAGTTGTCGGCGTCAGCCGCGGCGCCGCGATCTGTCTGCCGTTCGGCGGCGTTGGCGGCGTCAGGCGCGGCGCGCGGACCGCGTTCAATGCGGCTTCGGCTTCGATATCGCCGTCAAAATCCTGGCTCGGCCGCATCGTCGATGGATTCGGACGGCCGGTTGACGG
>JBGTLL010000149.1:0-7663 GCA_041744115.1 Parvularculaceae bacterium
GCCGATCGGGCTTCCCGGCGGAATCACGGGCGCCTTCGCGGCGGGCGCGATCGCCGGCGCCGGGCGCGCAAGATGCGCCGTGATCATGTCGCGAAGACCGTCGCGATGGGCCCGGTTGTCGCCATACGCATCGACCGGCGACGGCCGCAAGTCCCTCGCCAGACCCTTAAGATAGGCGTTCGTCCGCAGGCGGACTTCCGGCGAAGCGGAAGCGCCAGGCCCAAAATTGAGGAAAGCGCTTGAGGCCTGCGATTCCGCGCCGGCGGCGCTTCCGGAGGCGATTTCGATCAGCATCGAGATAAAGCGCGTCTGCAGCCGCCGCGCGATTTCGGCGTGACGGTCGGAGGCGGACCGGAATAATCCTTGTTCGAGCACGGCGAGGACCTCGCCATAGCCGAGCGCGTCGGCGCGGCGGCGTTCCATTTCGACAAGGCGTGCGCTGCGCGCCGGGTGCAGTATTGCGGCGAGCGTTTTAGAGCCGGCGCTGTCGGCGGCGGCGAGGAGATCGAACATCGGCGCGGTGTCGCCTTCAAAATGTTCAGCGCCGCTGGCTGTGCCGCTAAACGACTGGATCTCCGGCGTCAGAAGGTTGAGCGTCTCGTCCGGGAGATCGAGCCCCGCCGGATCGAGCGTTGCAACGAGCGCCGCCAGCGCCTCGCGCTGCCGTGCGGGTTCGACGGCCGCTCCAAGCGCCGGCCCGTCCCCCTTCACCGAATAGCGGAAATCATAGCCGCCGATAAGCTTGGCCGCCGCGTCAACCTGGTAGCGGTGATAAAGATAGATCGGGACGATGACGGCGGAAAGATCCGATGTCGGACGTCCCGCCTTGATCGCGTCGGCGCCAAAGCGCGAGAGCGCGATTTCCCGGACGCGCATGGTTTCGGCGAGCATGGCGACAGCGTCGCCGCCATTGTCCCACACCGCCGCGAACGGATGCGCGCTGTCGACGCCGCGCGCCTGCGCATCATCGACAAAGCGCAATCCCGCCGCATACGCATCGCGAACGATCCGGTCGAGCGCGGCGCTCTCGTCGGCGCCTTCACGGTACTCCGAATAGAGCCAGGTCGCGGCGACCTTGTCCCATTCGCCTATGCCTTCATCATAGGCTTCGCTGAAATCGAGGCCGCCGGAAAGCGTCGGCTTCACATAAGGCGCCGGATAATCCATGACCGAGGCCCGGTCGTTGGCGCTTGCCGCGAAATTGTGCGCGAAGCCGAGCGTGTGCCCGACTTCATGCGCCGAGAGCTGGCGAATGCGCGCCAGCGACAGGACAACCGGGTCATCGGCGCCGCCGGCGCCCGACTTCCCGGCGCCGCCAAGACCTTCGAAAATCATCCGGTCCTGGCGGACGCGCTGACTGCCAAGAACGACATGGGCTTTCAGCATTTCGCCCGTCCGCGGATCAAAGACGCCGCCGCCATAGGACCAGCCGCGCGTCTGGCGATGGACCCACTGGATCATGTTGAAGCGGACATCCATTGGATGCGCGCCTTCGGGCAGGACCTCGACCCGGTAAGCGTCTTCAAAACCGGCGGTCGCGAAAGCCTCCGCCCACCAGGAAGCGCCGTCGATCAGCGCCTGGCGCACCGGTTCGGGGGCGCCGGGATCGACATAGAAGACGATCGGCTGCTTCACCGGCCCCGACTTAGCGTTCCGGTCCCGGCGTTCCAGCCGGAACCGCCGCGCATACCGTGTGACAAGCGGCGCGTCGAGCTTGGCGCTGAAATCATAAAACGGCAGATCGATCGCGCCCGCGCGCGGATCGAACGCACGCGGACGATAGCCGTCATCGGGAAGGCGCACGAATGAATGGTGCTGCGTCAATGTAAAGACCCGCCCGTCCGCCGACGTCGCGGCGATTTCAGAACCCGGCTTTTCACCGACCAAAGTTACGTAGGCGTCGATTTCGATATTATCCGGAAAGGCGAGAATTGACGCGGCGTCGACAAAGCTGCGGTCCTTATCCACGGCGTAGGCGCCCTGCTCGGCATTTTCGAGGACGCCTTCAAGATCGAGAATGTCGCTGGCGAGAAACCCCGAAATATCGACGGTGAATGCGCCGCCCGCATTCTCGTCCGCGACTTCGCCAGCCCACAGGAACGACCGCGCAAACGACTGCCTGACGGCGTCACGCTCGCGCTGATTGTCGGCGCTCGCGCGATAGGTCCAGTTCTCCTGGTCGATGACGACTTTGTCGCCGATACGACGGAAGGCGATAATGCGCCCGCTGTCAGCATAGCCGCGGTCGAGACCGACGGGGTTGGAGCCAAGGCCCGCCGCCAGCCCCGCCGTATGAATGACGCGCAAGGCGACGCCGTCATCGCCCGGCCTTGGCAAGGTTATCAGCGTTTCGCCGTCATCGCCCGCTTCAATCCTGAACAGAGCCGCGCCTGGCCGCGTGCGGTCGGCAAAGACGCGCGGTTCGTCATTGTCCGTCGCAATCGTCCGGTCCTCGACCGAGCAGCCGCATACCGCCGCCGCCGCGATCAGCAATGCCATGCGATTCATCGCCGCCCTCGCCAAGCTCCGATTCGGTCCGGGACGATGGCGGTGTCGGAACACGGGGTCAATGCGCCGTTACGGGGCTCGTCACCCTGACGTAAGTCAGGGTCCAGAACGGCAAGCGATTCCCTTGCGGCCGTGAATGCTGACTTGCGTCAGCATGACGCCGGTTGCTGGAACGATGTCCACCGAATGGAGGGCGGCGGGGGTGGTGTCGGAACACGGGGTCAATGCGCCGTTACGGGGCTCGTCACCCTGACGAAAGTCAGGGTCCAGAACGGCAAGCGAGTCCCTCGCGGCCGTGGATGCTGACTTGCGTCAGCATGACGCCGGTTGTTGGAACGATCTCCACCGAATGGACGGCGCCGAAAAATCGTGAACAGAGGTCATCGCTGTCTCCCGCTGCCAGGCGGCGTTGCCGCCGGCCCCCGCGGTTTTTATAGTCGGCCGCGCATCCCTGCCAGTCCGAAAAGGAAGTATCGTGAAGTTTGTCGGCACCAAGGACTACATCGCGACCGAGGATCTGAAAGTCGCGGTCAACGCCGCCGTGACGCTGGAGCGGCCGTTGCTGATCAAGGGCGAGCCGGGCACCGGCAAGACGGTGCTGGCGCAGGAGGTCGCCAGGGCGCTGAAGGCGCCGCTTCTCGAATGGCACATCAAATCGACGACCAAGGCGCATCAGGGACTTTACGAGTATGACGCCGTCGCGCGCCTTCGCGACGGCCAGCTCGGCGAGGAACGCGCGCGCGATGTCAGAAACTACATCAAGCGCGGCAAATTATGGGACGCATTCACGGCGCCGGAGCGGCCGGTCATTCTGATCGACGAAATCGACAAGGCCGACATCGAGTTTCCAAACGATCTTCTGCAGGAACTCGATCGCATGGAGTTCTTTGTCTACGAAACCGGCGAGACGATCAAAGCCGTGCGCCGTCCGGTCGTCATCATTACCTCGAACAATGAAAAGGAACTGCCGGACGCGTTCCTGCGCCGCTGCTTTTTTCATTACATCAAATTTCCCGATGCAAAGACGATGGCGGAAATCGTCGATGTGCATTTTCCCGGCATCAAGCAGCGCCTCGTCGGCGACGCGCTGAAGATTTTCTACGAAATCCGCGACGTGCCGGGCCTGAAGAAAAAGCCGTCAACGTCGGAACTCCTCGACTGGCTGAAACTCCTGATGTCGGAAGATGTCTCCGAAGATGTCCTGCGCGAGCGCGATCCGCGAAAAGCAATTCCGCCGCTCCACGGCGCGCTTCTGAAAAACGAACAGGACGTGCACCTGTTCGAGCGGCTGGCGTTTCTGGCGCGGCGCGAAGGGGCGTAGTTCCCTCCCCGTTAACCTTGCGCTCCATCCTTCAGGAGGGAGATGCGGCGGCGGTTTTCTCCGGGCGCGATAGCGATCGGGGTTAAGGGCGTGGATTGGCGGCACGCTTCTTCATCGCCGGCGTCAAATGACTCGCGCTCTCGGCAAAGATCGGCCACAGTGACGGGCGCCGGGATCGCTTGGGGGAGCGACTTGGTGCGTCAGGGGCCAAGGGGCAATTGTGCGAAATCAGAAGGTTACGGCTGTCATCGCTGTCGGGGCGTTGATTGCGGCATCGGGCGGCGCGTCCGCTGAGGAGCCGCAACAGGCTCCTTCGGAATCGGTCATGAGCGCGGCAAGGTTGCTTGCGGACGCTGCCGCCGGCGATGCGATCGCCAGCGTCGCGGTCAGGTCAAACGAATTTTCACCGGTCTTCGAGCGCGCGGACGGCAAGCCCGCCGAAGCCGTCCTGTCGCATGAAGGCAAGGCGGCGGCGCTCTGGAGCGGTCGCATTTTCTTCGCCCGCGGAAAAATTCTCGATGCGCGCGTCGCCGACACCAGGATTGCCGGGGAAATCGAACGCGTTGCGGCGAAGGCGCCGCAAGGCTGGACCAGTGACGACACGAAACTCATCCATCGCGAAAGCGGGCTTCAATGTCCCGCCGCCTTCACGCTGCCGGGAGAGGACGGCGATCGACTGCTCGCTCTCACCGCCGTCAGCGCCTATGACCGGCGCAACCGCGACGTCTCCTGCAATTATGCGATCGATGGCGACGCGGCGGTGACGCTTTATGCGTCATACTATCCGGAGATGACGCTCGACGATCATGCGGCCGGCGCCGTCGCCGCGATCCGCCAGAATTTTAGCATCAGGGGCGAGCTCCCGGTCGCCGTCATCGAAGTCGAAGGCGAGAGCGGCGACACGCTGGAACCGAAACTTCCCGTTCCTCTTTCCGGCGCGTTCGACGTCGGCGACATCAACGGCGTTCCCTTCAAGACCGCGATCTGGCTGGCGAAGACGCATGGCTGGCATGTGAAGACGCGCGCGACCTATGCGCAGTCGGACGTGACCGCCGAGATCGCCGCCGCCGTTCTCTTTGGCGCGAACTATCTCAATATCGACTTCAAGAACCGGGGCGACCCGACGCAGCCGGGCCCGGAAGTCTGAGGGGAATGGGGACATGGACGATCTGTTCGGCGTATTGCCATTCCTTTTCCTCATCGTTTTCTTTTTCATCATTCCGGCGCTGACCCGCCGGCAGCGCGGCGCCGAGCTTGAGCGGCAGTTCGCCAAAATCCAGAGGAAACGCAAATCGCGAATCATCGCGATCGTCCACCGCCAGGAGCCGATGGGCCTCCTCGGCATTCCGGTGCTGCGCTATATCGATCTCAACGACGCCGAGGATGTTCTTGAAGCCATTCGCACGACGCCGTCGAACCAGCCGATCGAACTCGTGCTGCATACGCCGGGCGGCCTCGTTCTCCCGGCCCTCCAGATCGCGCGCGCGCTGAAAGCCCATCCCGCGCGGAAAACCGTCTTTGTACCCCATTATGCGATGTCGGGCGGCACCCTGATCGCGCTCGCCGCCGATGAAATCGTCCTCAACAAGCACGCGGTTCTGGGTCCCATCGACCCGCAGATCGGCGGCATCCCGGCGGCCTCGCTCTTGCGCCTGCGCCAGGAAAAATCGCCGGACGCGACCGACGATTACACGTTCGTCCTCGCCGATGTCGGGCAGATGGCGATCGACCAGCTGAAGCGCGCCGCGCGCGACCTTCTCAAAGGCACGGTATCGGACAACGCCGCGGTCGCCGTCGCCGACCAGCTCGCCAGCGGACGCTGGACGCATGACTACCCGATCGAAGCCGCGGAAGCGCGCACCATCGGCCTCAATGTCACAACCAACATGCCTGCGGAAATCACCGCGCTGATGGCGCTCTTCCCCGACCGGCTGTCGCGGACAAGCGTGAAGTTCATCAACGCCAACGGATTGTTCGGCTTGTTCCCCCGGCGCCCGCGCGCGCCCCGTCCGGAAATGCGGGGGACGCCGCCGCTGACCGAGCGGACCCCCTTCACCGGTTATGAACCGCGCGCCGGCGCGCGGAGTTTTTCCTACGGCCCGTGGAACCCCAAGGACATCCGCGATCAATTGCCGCCGGGACCGTCCGCGGAAGACCTCGTCGAGCGGCCAAAGCGCGGGTAAGCGCCGCCGTGCGCGCCTTGCGGCTCAACTTGCCCTTGCCGCCTCTTACGGCGCCGCGCGGCGCCGGACCGATGCACCGTGCACGGACCTTCACCTTTCCCTCGGGAGAGGTCGAAACCGCCGCTTGGGGGCCGGCTCTTCGCCGGACCCGGGGCGGTTTCGGGTGAGGGGACCGCGCTGTCAATGAGAGGACTGTCCCCTCACCCGCTCGCAAGTGCTCGCTGGCCTCTCCCAAGGGAGAGGCGGGGCCGCGGCTTGGCGGTCCAGCCGACCAAACGATCCGATTGTGCGACGAAGCGAGTTGCCGCCGGTCAGCGCGCTGCCGTAGTTTGCTTCCGAACAATCGGGAGCTGCGCCATGCGCTTCGCCATTTTCGGTCTCGCCTTGCTTGCCCTCGCCTGCGCGAAGCGGGAGACGGCGCCGGCCGCTGCTCGTCTCGTTGACCCGGCGCCGGTCGCCGAAAGCGCCGGTCCCCGTCTCGAGCCGCTGTGGGTCGCCGAAGGGTTTGATGCGCCGGAAGGCGTCGCGCCGGCGCCCGACGGCGCCTATTTCATTTCAAACGTCGCGGGCGAAGGCGACGCGAAGGACGGCGCCGGCTGGATCTCGAAACTGTCCGCCGACGGAGAGATTGTCGCCGCGCGCTTCATCGAAGGCCTCAACGGGCCAAAGGGGATGGCCGTCGATGACGGCGTTCTTTATGTCGCCGATATCGATCAGGTCCGCAGCTTTGACGCCGCGAGCGGCGCCGCACAGACTGCTTTTCCGCTCGAAGGCGCGAAATTCCTCAACGATGTGACGGTCTGGGGCGGCGAAATCTTTGTCTCCGATTCCGGGACGGCGCGCATCTGGCGATTTTCAGCCGACGGTCCGGTCCTATGGCGCGAAGGGCCGGAGCTTTCCGGCGTCAACGGACTGCTGGGTGTCGGCGATACGATGTTCGTCAGCACGATGTCGAGCGGCAGTCTTTATGCGGCGACGGCGGACGGCGGCTGGCGCGAAATCGCAGCCGGCATGATCAACGCCGACGGCATCGGCGTCGTTCCGGCGAGCATGGGCGGCGGCTGGCTGGTCTCGGCGTGGCCCGGCGAGATTCACCATGTCGCGGCGGACGGAACGGTCTCGTCGCTGCTCAACACGCGCGAGGAAGGCGCTTACCAGAACGATCTCACGATGTTCGGCGAGACCGTCATTGTCCCCAATTGGGAGCCGGGAACGGTCACGGCCTGGCGAATAAGCGGGGGCGGATGACATCCGCCAATTTCAGCCCTACAGACCCCTTGCCGCGATCTCAATCCGCGCGGCGGCGCCGTAGATGACGGACGCGGGCTGGAATCCGTCCGTGGGCGGAGCAACGGCACGGGCCGCCGTCGCGGCGATCATCGCCTGATCGAGCGCGGTCGCGATCGCCTGTTCTTCAACCTCGTCATCGCCCGAAAGCGCCTTGATGTCGTCAACCGTCGTCGCGATGAAGCCGTAGGCGTCATGATATTCGTGGAGGTTGACGATCGCGCCGTCTTTCACGGCGATTGAATACTCGTCGCCGGCGACGGTCAGCGTCTTCGCGGCGGCGAGGAGCTTTTCCTTGAGGGTCGGCCTGGCGGCGGAAGCCGCGGACTGAACGGCCGCGAGCGCGGCGCGGTCAAGGGCGCCG
>JBGTLL010000150.1:0-26187 GCA_041744115.1 Parvularculaceae bacterium
GCGTTTTCAACCCTGCTGGCGCGCATGCCGGGCGACGCCTTGCGTGATTTGCTTGCAGCCTGCGTGTCCGCGAAACGCCGGCGCTTCGCGCGATGTTTTGCAATCGGTCTCGACGCCGTCGGCGAAGAGACGGCGGCGGCGCTCGGCATCGACGGCCGCGATGACGTAAACGTCGATGCGATCATCAGCCTGATTGCGGCGTTCGACCTCGATCGGCTTAAGCGACTGATGCGCGCCGGTTCGCCGACAACCTTCGCCGCCGCCGCTAAAATCGACGGATTCGAAGCAGCGGTCGGCGCCGAGGCGAAGTTCGACGCCGTCAACCAGGTTTTTTTGAGGGCCGATCTTCTGCCGCGCATCGACGTGATCTCAAAAAAGGTCGCGCAATCCGAACCGGAATTCGCCGATGCGATCAGGCGGCTTCAGGCGGAAATCGCCGCCGGGATTGACCGCATCCGCGCCGCGCGGGCGCTTGATGAAACACGGGCGCTCCATGTCATTCTCGAGCGCTGCTTTGCGGAATTCGCACGAATGAAGGCGGCTCTGGCGGCGCTCGATTTCGACGATTTGATCGCGGCGACGAACCGCCTGCTCAAGGGCGAGGGCGGCGCGCAATGGGTTCTTTACAAGCTCGACATGGGGCTCGCGCACATCCTCCTCGATGAGGGTCAGGACACGGGACCGGACGCATGGGAGACAATTGAACGTCCGCTTCTGGAGTTTTTTGCGGGCGAGGGCGCGCGGGCGATCACGCGCACTTTTTTCGCCGTCGGCGACCAGAAACAGTCGATCTATTCGTTTCAAGGGGCGGACGCCGCCCTGTTCCAGGAAAAGCAGCTGAAACTCGGCAAGGCAATCGGCGCCGCGCATCGGTTTGAATCGGTTCGGTTGAAAGCGTCGTTCCGGACGACGGCGCCCGTGCTCGCCTTCGTCGACGCCCTGTTCACGCGCGATGACGTCATCGACAATGTCAGCGACGAAAAGCCGCTGCAGCATCTGTGCACGCGCGGCGGCGCGGCGGGCCTTGTCGAATTGTGGCCCCTCGCGCCAAAGACCGAGACCGAAAAACCGGTTCCGTGGCACGCGCCGCTCGACGCGACGGCGCAGGACAGCCCGCCGAAAAAACTCGCGGGCGAGGTTGCGCGGACCGTCGCCGCGTGGCTCAGCGACGGCGAAATGCTTCAATCGCAGGGGCGCAAGGTCAGGCCGGGCGACATCATGATCCTCGTCCAGAGCCGCGGCGCGCTCTTTGCCGAAATGATCCGCGCGCTGGGGACCGCCGGCGTCCCCGTCGCCGGCGCCGACAAGATCGCCCTGATGGAAGATCAGGGCGTTCTCGATCTCGTCTCCTACGCCCGCGCCGCGCTTTATGAAGGCGATGACCTGTCGCTCGCCGAAACGCTGAAGAGCCCGTTTTTCGGCGTCAGTGAAGAAAGCCTTTACGACCTCGCCGCCAAGCGGACCGGCCGTCTGCGGCATACGCTACGTACACGGAATGAAGAGCGTGATGAATGGCGCCGCGCCCATGCAGAGATCGCTTCGGCCCGAATTGTCGCTTTGAAAGAAGGCGCCGTCGCCTTTTTCACGCATATCCTGGAGACCGGCGCCCCGTCCGGATGGCGCCGGCTGGCGAACCGGCTCGGCCATCCCTGCCGCGAGCCGATTGAGGAACTCCTCCGCCAGGCGCACGAGTTCGAGGCGATCCATCCGCGAAGCCTTCGCCTCTTTCTCGACCGGATGGAAAAATCGGGCGCGGAAATCTCCCGCGAGGTGTCGGAAGCGGGGCCGTCCGTCCGTGTCATGACCGTCCACAAGGCGAAGGGCCTCGAAGCGGAAATCGTTTTTCTGCTCGACGGGCATTTCAAGCCCCCGACCGGCAAGATCGGACGCCTGCTTCCCCTCGTCGGACTCCATGGCGACGAGATTCCCGTGTTCAGCATCAATGCGAACGATGAGGCTGACGCCATCGCCGCCGCGCGTGATCATTTTAAGCGGCTGATGCGCGATGAATATCGCCGCCTTTTGTATGTCGCGGCGACGCGGGCGAAAGACCGGCTCTATATCTGCGGGCACGAACACGGGACGGAGCGCGATCCGCATAAGAAGCCGCCCGCCGAAAAGAGCTGGCATGCGCTCAGCGAGGACGCCTTCGATGTTCTGGGCGACGAAGTCAATGAGGCCGGTGAAAAGTTTGGCGCGCCCGTTCGCCGTCTCGCCTGCGCGCAGACCGCGGCGGTTGTTGCGGCGAAAGACGGCGGCGCAGGCGTCCTGGATCATCCGCTTCCGGACTATCTGCTCCGGCCGGCGCCACAAGAGACCCGCCCGCGACTTCTGTCGCCGTCCCGCCTTGCTGGCGGCGCCGGGATCGAACCCGCCGCTTATTCGCCGTCGCGGGGGGAGGATCCGTATCTCAGGGGAAAAACGCTCCACCGCCTCCTTGAACTCCTGCCGGACGTGGCGCCGGGCGCCCGGCGCGCCGCCGCCGACCGGCTGATCGCGCATCATGCAAAGGATTTCACGCCGGACGAAGGCGCGCGGATGCGTGAAGAAGCGATGCGCGTTCTCGAAGACCCCCAATTTGCCGCCGTGTTCGCGCCGGGAAGCCTTGCCGAGGTCGCGATCGGCGGGCGCCCCAGGGGGGCGCGCGCCGGCATTGTGCTGTCCGGCCAGATCGACCGCCTCGCCATTCTCGATGACCGCATCCTCGTCGTCGATTACAAGACAAACCGCCCGCCGCCGCGGCGCGTCGAAGACGTGCCGATCGGGTACGTCGCGCAAATGGCGGCCTATCGCGGCCTCCTTCAGGAAATCTATCCGGGGGTGAAGATCGAGATCGCGCTTCTTTGGACCCATGACGCGCGGCTGATGGCGCTATCGGGCCAGGCTCTCGACGCCGCGCATTCGCGGTTTCTTGCCGGCCCGATTTCTTGCCCGATAGTGACGCCCGCGTGATCCTGTCTTGATCTTCGATGGGCCATCCTTATCTTCCCTGGCAAGGCGAATCGCTCGCTTCTTGGCATTAAGGAAATTTTCAATATGGCCACCAAACCCGTCACCGACGTTTCGTTCGAGGCCGATGTTCTGAACGCCGACCGGCCGGTGCTGGTCGATTTCTGGGCGGAATGGTGCGGCCCCTGCAAGCAGATCGGCCCTGCCCTTGAAGAACTGGCGGCGGAATTTTCCGGCCAGCTGACGATCGCCAAGATCAATATCGACGACAATCCGGAAACGCCGGGGCGTTACGGCGTACGCGGAATACCGACCCTGATGATTTTCAAGGGCGGAAAACTCGCCGCGACAAAAGTCGGCGCCGCGCCGAAATCGTCGCTCGCGGCCTGGATCAGAAGCGAACTCGCGGCGTCAGCGAAAACGGCGTAAGGTTTTCTTTCACCCATGCGTGCGCAAGACCTCGCCCGCTAAATAAAGCGACCCGCAAATCAGGACGCGCGTCGCTCCCGGCGCGCGCGCGAGGCGAAAGGCCTCTTCAATCGATAAACAGGGATGCGCAGGAAGACCCGCGCGCTCGGCCGCTTCGGCAAGGGATTGGGGATCGCGCGCGCCCGAATGATCGGCTTTTACCGTGAAAACCGACGCGGCGAGGCCGGAAAACGCCGCGAAAAAACCGTCGGCGTCCTTGTTCTCCTGCATGCCGGCGATGAGGATCAGGGGCTTTGCGCTCTTTTCCTCGAAATCCGCCATCGTCAGCGCCAGTGCGCGCGCGGCGTGGGGATTGTGTCCGCCGTCGAGCCAGATCTCGGCGTCTTCGCCGGCATCCAGAATTTCGAGAAGCGGTCCTGATTTCAGGCGCTGCAGCCGCGCCGGCCAGCGCGCGGCGCCGATCCCCGCCGACAGCGTTTCATCCGTGAACGGAAGGCCCGCGGCCCTTATCACCGCGACCGCAAGTCCCGCATTCTCGAACTGATGGCCGCCGGCGAGGCGCGGCGGGTCGAGGTCTGAAAGCCCCGCTTCGTCCTGATAGATGAGGCGCCCGTTTTCCGTCCACGCGGTCCACTCCCGTCCATGCGCAAAGAGACGCGCGCCCTCGGCAAGCGCGTGCGCCTCAAAGACCGCCATCGCATCCGCCGTCTGCGGGCCGATGACGGCCGGCGCGCCGGGGCGGAAAATGCCCGCCTTTTCGCGCGCGATACCGGAAAGCGAATTCCCCAGAAAATTCTGGTGGTCGAGCGCGATCGGCGTCACCGCCGTGGCAAGCGGCATGTCGAGGACGTTGGTCGCATCGAGCCGTCCGCCGAGGCCGACTTCGAGCAACAGATAATCGGCCGGCGTTTCCGAAAAGGCGAGAAATCCCGTGCAGGCGAGCGCTTCAAAGAAAGTCAGATCGTCCGATCCCGCCGCTTCATCGACCCTCCTGATCGCGCCGATGAAGGCGTCGTCGCCGATCTCCTCGCCGGCGAGGACGATGCGCTCATTGTAGCGGACGAGATGCGGCGAAGTGAAAGCGTGAACTTTGGCGCCGGAGGCTTCGAGGATTGCTTTGAGATACGCAACCGTCGATCCCTTGCCGTTCGTGCCCGCGACGTGAAATGTCGGCGGCAGCCGCAGATGCGGATCACCGAGGCGTTCAAGAGTCCTGACGACCCGCCCGAGACCGAGATCAATCAGATCGGGGCGGCGCAGCGCCACACGCTCAAGGACCGCTTCGACGGCGTTCACGATGGGAAATCCTTCAACGCTATTCGGCGGCCTGCTCGACCCGTTGCCCGGCGGCGGCATGAAATCCGCGGGCCTGTTCGCCGCGGGCGCCTTTTTTCATCAGCACACGGATGAGCGCGCCAATCGTTGCACGGAGATCCCCGCGCGGGACGACAAGATCGACCATGCCCTTGGCTTTGAGGAATTCCGAGCGCTGGAACCCGTCGGGAAGCTTTTCGCGGATGGTCTGTTCGATGACGCGGGGGCCCGCGAACCCGATAAGGGCGCCGGGCTCGGCGATGTGAACGTCGCCGAGCATCGCGTAGGACGCCGTGACGCCGCCGGTCGTCGGGTGAGTCAGAACGACGATATAGGGAAGCCCCGCCTCGCGCATCATCTGCACGGCGATTGTCGTCCGCGGCATCTGCATCAGGGAGAGGATCCCTTCCTGCATGCGCGCCCCGCCCGAGGCGGTGAAAACGATCAGCGGCGCCTTCGCGCCGACGGCGGTTTCCGCGGCCCGGATCAGCGCTTCGCCGAGCGCCATCCCCATCGACCCGCCCATAAAGTCGAAATCCTGAATGGCGGCGACGGCGGTTGATCCCTCAATTCTGCCGACACCGACCAGCATCGCGTCCTGGCGGCCGGTCTTCTTTCGCGCGTCCTTCAGACGATCCGTGTACTTCTTTTCATCGCGGAATTGCAGAGGATCGTTCGGCGGCTCTGGTAGCGCGACCGGATTGAATCGCCCGTCGTCGAAGACGCATTTGAGGCGAAGGTCGGCCGGCATCCGCATGTGGTAGCCGCAGGCCTTGCAGACGCTGAGCGCGGCTTCGAGGTCCTTGCCAAACAGCATCTCGCCGCAGCCGCCGCATTTAACCCACAAGCTGTCAGCGCTGTCATCCGTGCGCTTGAAGAGGTTCTTGATCCCGGGCGTCAGGTTCGACAGCCAGCTCATTCATCATCCTCCAGCCGCGCCGGGTTGCCGGCGGGCCCCGTCTTCCCGACGGGATTGGCGAACCGCCGCCGCGAGCGCGCGCGCGAGGTCCAGAACGGCTTTGACGGCACTATCGGCCTCGCCGCCGCTTTCCTCAAGGGAGCCGCCCCGAAGATGCATGGCGAGGCGCTCGACCAGCGCCGACCCGACGACGACAGCATCAGCGAAGCGCGCCGTTTCGGCCGCGGCCTTTGCCGTTTTGATGCCGAAACCGACCGCCACCGGTAAGTGCGACGCCGCCTTTAGCACGGCGACCGCCTGATTGACGGCCGGCGTCACGCCGGTCTTGCCGCCGGTGACGCCAGCGACCGACACGTAATATAGGAAGCCGGATGTATTCGATAAGACGGCGGCGAGTCTTTTTGCATCCGTCGTCGGCGTCGCGAGGCGGATGAAATCGATCCCGGCGGCGCGCGCCGGCAGGCAGAGTTCGGCGTCTTCTTCCGGCGGCAAATCAACGACGATCAGCCCATCGACGCCCGCTGACTTCGCAGCCTCGAGGAAACGATTGACGCCGTAGGCGTGGAACGGATTGTAGTAGCCCATGAGGACGATCGGCGTCGCCGCATCGCCCTGCCGAAACGCGGTGACGAGATCGAGCGTTTTTGCGAGCGTCTGCCCGCCTTTCAGCGCCCGGAGACCCGCGGCCTGAATCGCCGGCCCGTCGGCCATCGGATCGGTGAAAGCAACGCCGATCTCGATCAGATCGGCGCCCGCCGCCGGCAGCGCTTTCAGCAGTTTCAGCGACGCCGCGAAAGTCGGATCGCCGCCCATGATGAAGGGGACAAAGCCGGCGCGGCCTTCTTTCTTCAGCGCGGCAAAAGTTTGGGCGATGCGGGACAAGGGTGAAACCAGAAATCAGAAGCCTGAATTCGGGATATCGACGATGATCGGCGGGACAGCAAGCGCTGTTTCCGCCTCAATGTTTCAGGCGTCGGACTTCAGGCCCCAGCTTTCAGGCCGCAGCCCTCAGGCCGCCGCTTTGAGCGCCCGGAACGGCACCATCTTGCCTCTCGCCTCGTCCCACAGCGCAAGACGGGCGCAAGCGACGCTTTCGCGCACGCTCATTTTCGGCAGCGCAAGCAGATCCTTGCTGGCGCGATAGCATTCGGGAAGCCGGTAATTCGGAATGCCGCTCGCCAGATGGTGGATATGGTGAAGGCCGATATTGCCGGTGAGCCAGCGCAAGGGTTTGGGCAGATGATAATGCGACGAGCCGTAGATCGCGGCTTCCGCATAACTCCAATCCGGCTTTCGCGCCCAGTATGAGTCTTCGTACTGATGCTGAACGAAGAAGAGCCAGGTCCCGACCCAAGCAGCGATCGTCACCGCCGGGAGGATCGCCAGCGCAACGGCGCCCGCGCCGAACGCAAGGCCGAGCCCGCCATAGATGGCGATCAGCGCCAGGTTGAGCGCGGCGACGCTTTTCCAGATCTGCGACAGGCGGAGGCCATGATAGGTTTTGGCGAACGGCATGGCGCCGGCCAGCGGCAGGCGCTGCAGAAAAAAGAAATAGACCGGCGCGCCGAAGATGATCATCACGACCGGATGCCGATAGATGCGGTACATCACGCGCTCCGCCTTCGGCAGCGCGCGAAATTCCTCGACGGTCAACGTATCGACAGCGCCGACGCCGCGCCGGTCGAGATCGCCCGATCCCGCATGGTGACGGTTATGAGCATCGCGCCAGAAACCGTAGGGCGTGAACGTCAGGATGCTGAGCAGAAATCCGAGCGCGTCATTGGCGCGCCGGTTCCGGAAAAAGCTGCCATGGCCGCAATCGTGCTGGATCGTGAAAATCTTCACGAGAAGGCCGCCGGCGACCGGCGCGAGAAGGAGCGAGACGCCCCAAAAGCCGGCGCGCGCCGAGGCGATCATCGCCGCGACCAGCGCGCAATAGACGACGAGGCTGAACGCCGCCTGCGCCAGGCTGCGTTTCAAATCCGCGCCTTGAAAGGATTTGCAATGATCGACGATGCGGCGGAGCGCGGTGAGACGGTCCTCGCCGGCGGCAACATCGCAATCGCGAGCGGCGCCGGCGACGGCGGCGGAAACTGACTTCGACAAAGGGGCCTCTGATGGCTTCGATGCTCTAACAGCCGGACACCCCGATGCGTCCCGCTCAAAAACGACTTTCAGCGCCGATTGTTTAAAGAGAGTTGAAGCGGAACCGCAAGCGGCCATGGCCGCGAAGGGCTATTTTGCCGGACTTTTCATGCTGCACCGCCAAAATGAGCCATCACGGAAAAGACATCCTTGTCGCCGCGCCCGCACAGATTGACGAGCACGACAGCCTCGCGGGCAAGCGAGGCCGCTTTATCAAGCGCCCGCGCCAGCGCATGCGCCGGCTCGAGCGCCGGGATGATCCCTTCGAGGCGGGCGCAAAGCTGAAACATTTCAAGCGCTTCGTTGTCCGTCGCCGACTGGTAGGCGACCCGCCCAATGTCATGCAGCCAGGAATGTTCCGGTCCGACGCCCGGATAATCAAGGCCGGCCGAAATCGAATGCCCCTCGAGAATCTGCCCGTCATCGTCCTGCAGAAGGTAAGTGCGGTTGCCGTGCAGGACGCCGGGCCTGCCGCCCGACAGCGACGCCGCATGGTCCGGCGTATCCAGACCCTTGCCGCCCGCTTCGACGCCGATGATCTCAACCCCGTCATCGTCGAGGAAGGGGTGAAACAGCCCGATGGCGTTGGAGCCGCCGCCGATGCACGCCATCACGACATCGGGAAGCCGGCCCTCAGCCTCCAGAATTTGCGCCCGCGCCTCAACGCCAATGACCGACTGAAAATCGCGCACCATCATCGGAAAGGGGTGTGGACCGGCCGCCGTGCCGATCAGGTAATAGGTGTCGGCGACATTGGTCACCCAGTCGCGCAGCGCCTCGTTCATCGCGTCCTTGAGGGTCGATCTGCCCGAGGTGACGGGCACGACTTCGGCGCCGAGGAGGTGCATCCGGAAGACATTGGGCTTTTGCCGCTCGACATCGGTTGCGCCCATATAGACGACGCAGGGAAGACCAAAGCGGGCGCAGACGGTCGCCGTCGCCACCCCGTGCTGGCCGGCGCCGGTTTCGGCGATGATCCGCGTTTTGCCCATTCGCCGCGCCAAGAGGATCTGGCCGATGCAATTGTTGATCTTGTGGGCGCCGGTGTGATTGAGCTCGTCGCGCTTGAAATAGATTTTCGCGCCCTTCGCCTGGCCCGCCGTTTGGCGGACATGGGCTGTCAGCCGTTCGGCGAAATAGAGAGGCGAGGGACGGCCGACATAATGCTTCAGGAAATAGTCAAGCTCTTCCCTGAATGCCGGATCCTTTTTCGCGCGGTCATACTCGTCCGCGAGATCGAGAACGAGCGGCGTCAACGTCTCGGCGACAAACCGTCCGCCGAATTTGCCGAACCGCCCTTCGGCGTCGGGTCCGGTGCGGTAGGAGTTGGGTTTTGCGACGGACGGGTTCATTGGCGAAGCGCCTTGCTGCAAAAGTTCGAACGAAGCAACCCTCACCCGCTCGCTTCGCTCGCTGGCCTCTCCCAAGGGAGAGGCCAAAAAGCAGACCGCCTCTCCCTTGGGAGAGGCCAAAACCGTTCTTTACGGTTTTGGGTGAGGGAATTCTTTAAATTCCGGATTCGCGGAGACGATCGCATTTGTGTCGATCCGGAAGACTTTGCCGTCACGCATGACATGAACCCGTCCCGACGGCGTTTCTTCCTCGCCGTCACGCGGTCCCGCATCGTAGAGCGGCGCTATATTCGAATGGGTGACGAGGAGAATGTTCACGCCCGGCGATGCGGCGAGTTCGGCGTCGATCTCCACTTTGAACGCCGCCGCGATCGCCGGACCGTCCGATTTCATTTCCGCGCGCGGTATGACCGGACCGCGATCGGCCGCGACGAGGCGCGCCGTATCCCAGGCGCGACACATGTCGCTGGTATAGGTCTTGTCGATTTTGACGCCGTTTTCCGCAAGCCATTCACCGATTTTTCGCGCCTCGAAAAAGCCCTTTGAATCGAGGCCTCTCCCTGCCTGCAAGGTGCAGCCGCCGGTCATACCAATCGACGCTTTCTGGCCTGACGGCGACGTTGCATGGCGCATGACGATGAGGTTGCCGCCTTCGCGCAAAAGCGCGACCGCCGCATCAAGATCGGCGCCCTTGTCGGCATGCGCGCAGCCAGTTGCGGCCATACCGAACGCCAGAGCCGCGAGAACATTTCTGATTCTCAAGGCGTTTCTCCCCGACTGTCAGAACGCGGCCTTTGCCGCCGTGATGAACGCGGCAATCCGCGCTTCGTCTTTTTCGCCGGGTCTGATTTCGACACCGGAAGAGACATCGACGCCGCTGAACGCCGGATGACTTCTCGCCGCGCCGATGGCGCCGGCGACGGTCTCCGGCTTCAGCCCGCCGGCGAGCAGGAACGGCGTTTCGGCGCGGTAATGCTGAAGGAGAGACCAGTCGAATGCGACGCCATTGCCGCCGGCAAGCGCCGCGCCCTTCGGTCGTTTGGCGTCGAAAATGAGGAGATCGGCGGCTTCGGCGAGTTCAGCGACGCCGCCGAAATCTTGCGGCCCGGCGATCCCCACGGCCTTGATCAGCCCGACGCCGAATTCGGCGCGGATCTCGTTGATGCGCTCGGCGTCCTCGTGTCCGTGAAACTGGAAATGGGTGAGAAAGGACGCCGCTTCGCCGAGCTGGCGTTCGCCCGCATCGACAAAGAGACCGGCGAATTTCGGGGCCGCGAACCCCTCATCATAGGAGATCTGTTTGACTTCGGTGACGATGTCGTTGGCGGCGTCCGCTGCGAGCGCGCGCGGGCTTTTGGCGACAAACACGAAACCGATGAAGTCGGCGCCAGCACGGGCAGCGGCGAGCGCGTGCCGGGCCGTCGTCACGCCGCAGATTTTGATGAGGCCGTCCGCCATCGCCCGCTCAATAGGATTCGAGAATTGGCGGCGCCTGGGGCACGGTCGGCGGCGCCGCGGGCGGCGGCGCCTTGGCGACAACCTCGCTTGCCGCCGCCTTCTTCAGCGCTTTCAGCTCCAGCCGGTCGGCCTTGGCGCGAACCCGTAATTCCCGGTCCGACATCCACATCCCGCCGGCGCCGAGGAAAAATCCGATCAGCAGCGCAACCACAAGCCACAGCCACAAAGGCAGCGCCGGCGTCGCGACGGCGGGCGACGCCGCCGACAACGGGTCAAGGCTGAGCGCCACCGGCGCACGGTTTGCGACCAGAAACAGGACAAGGATCGCCGCCAGCGGAACCCAAACGACCCAGCGCAGGACCTTCTTCATGCGGTTCTAAATGCCACGGCTCATCAGGGTCGCGCAATCATCGGCGAGGTCATCGCGCGCCGCCGCCGTTCAGGCGATCGCGCAATTCCTTGCCGGGTTTGAAGAAAGGAGAATATTTCTCGCCGATCGGCACCGGATCGCCGGTGCGCGGATTGCGGCCGACCCTTGCCGGCCGGCGCTTCACGGAAAACGCGCCGAAGCCGCGCAGTTCGATCCGGTCGCCGCGGACCAGCGCGCTGGCGATTTCGTCAAATACGATCGACACCAGTTTCTCGATGTCGCGGTGAAAGAGATTGGGATTTTCATCCGCAAGTATCTGCACAAGCTCGGACTTGATCATGTGGTCTCCGCGCCCCCCCGTGCGTTCGCTGTCCGGCCGCCCAGGCGCCATCTCGAAGACGCCCTTCCGCCCGCACGTCGTCCCGCGGGGTTTCCCCGCCGCGCCCAAGCAAAGTCCCCGACGGACTCGCTAAAGGCGCCTGAATTCAGGGGCTTGACCCTTTCAGACCAATCCTGCGGCGTCAAGGCGCTTCTCGGGCGGGCGATCAATCGATAAGTCGGTCGGATGGGTGAACGCGACCACGGAAAGGCGTCCTTCGGCTTCCGCGACGTGCCGGCCGCCGACAAGGCTGGCCTCGTCAAGGGCGTCTTCGATCGCGCCGCGCCGAAATACGACCTGATGAACGATCTGATGTCGGCCGGCGTTCACCGCGTCTGGAAATCGGTTTTCATCGATCGCCTCGCGCCGCGGCCGGGCGAGATCCTTCTCGATGTCGCGGGCGGGACCGCCGATATTGCCGCGGCCTTTCTCGATCGCGCGGACAGCAGGCCGCGCGCGGGCGAAAAGCCGCCGGCGCGCGCGATCGTCGCCGACATCAACGCCGGCATGCTCGCGGCCGGGCGCGGGCGAAAACGGATCAGCCCCTTGGCGGACCGCCTCGCCCTCCTTTGCGCCGACGCCGAACACCTTCCGCTCCCGGATCAATCGGTCGATGTCTATACGATCGCTTTCGGGATCAGGAATGTGACCGATATCGACGCCGCGCTCGCCGAGGCGCGCCGAGTGCTGAAGTTCGGCGGGCGCTTTTCCTGCCTCGAGTTTTCGCACCTCGCGACCGAACGCCTGCAGAAGCTTTACGATCTCTATTCCTTCAACGTCATTCCCTGGCTTGGCGAAAAGGTCGCGGGCGACCGCGACAGCTATCGATATCTCGTCGAATCGATCCGCCGCTTTCCCGGCCAGGAGAATTTCGCCGCCATCATCCGCGCCGCCGGCTTTTCCCGCGTCCGCTACGAAAACCTTTCGGCCGGGATTGTCGCCATTCATTCCGGCTGGCGGATCTGAAAGGGCGAGGGCGATGCTCGATGCGATCGTCGATAGCGCACGCCTCATCGGCGCCGCCGCGCGCCTGTCGCGCCATGACGCTCTGATCCCGCACGAGTTCGCCCACCTTCTTCCTGCCCCGGTCCGCGCTGTCGCCGCCGCAACGCGTGTCGGCGCGAGGACGAAAAGCGCTGACGGCCGGCTCTTGCGACCCGGCGAGCGGCTCGCCGGCGCGTTTGAGAAGATGAGCCCTGCTTATGTGAAGCTCGGCCAGTTCCTGGCGACGCGGCCCGACATTATCGGCTTCGACATGGCGAAGGATCTCGGGCGCCTGCAGGACCGGATGCCGCCTTTCCCGCGCGAGAAAGCCGTCGCCGAGATCGAGCGCGCCTTTCAAAAGCCGCTCGGCGAGATCTTCGCCGATTTTTCCGGGCCGATCGCCGCCGCCTCGATCGCACAGGTCCACCGAGCGACCCTGAAGGATGGCCGCGATGTCGCCGTCAAAGTGCTCCGCCCCGGGATCGAACCGCAGGTGACGGCGGAGTTCCGCGCCTTTGCGAGAGCCGCGCGCCTCATCGAGGGCCTGTCACGCGCCACCAAACGCATGGAGCCGGTCCGGTTCATCGACACCCTGAAGGCCGCCGCCGCGCTCGAACTCGATCTTCGCATGGAAGCGTCGGCCGCCTCGGCGCTGAAAGAAGATCTGAAAGACACGCCCGGCGTCCGCATTCCCGACATTGTCTGGGCTTTTACCGCGCGGCGCGTGCTGACGCTTGAATGGATCGACGCCACATCGGTCAGCGATTTCGGCGCGCTCGCCGCAAAAGGGATCGACCGCGGAGGCCTCGCGCGGACGATCATTGAAGTCTTTCTGACGCAGGCCCTGCACAAGGGCTTTTTTCACGCCGACATGCATCAGGGAAATCTGATGATCGACGAAAGGGGCCGGCTCGCGCTCGTCGATTTCGGCATCATGGGAAGGCTCGACGAGGCGACGCGGCGAACTTTCGCCGAAATCATTCACGGGTTTATCACCCGTGATTATTTGCGCACCGCGAAAGTTCATTTCGACGCAGGCTATGTGTCGAAGAAGCATTCAATCGACGCTTTCGCGCAAGCCCTGCGCGCGGTCGGCGAACCCTTGTTCGGGCTCTCCGCCGACAAGGTCGATATGAGCCGGGTCCTGCAGCAGCTCTTTGACGTGACCGCGCTCTTTGACATGCATCTGCGCCCGGAACTTGTCCTCCTGCAGCGGACCATGGTGACGGTCGAGGGCGTCGCGCGCGCGCTCGATCCTGAAATCAACATGTGGGAAGCGGCGACGCCGGTCGTCAGAGCCGCGATCACCGACGCCATCGGTCCCAAGCGCCAATTCGAGCGGCTGCGCGACGCCACGCGCAAAGCGCTCGACATCGCGCCGCATCTGCCGCGCTATGTCGAGATGATCGCCGCGGCCTCCGAGCGCGTTTCCGACGACCGTCTCGGGCTTTCCCATGAAACGACGGAAGACCTCGCCGAGGCGCTCTCCCGTCAGGGAAAACTGACGCGGGCCGCGCTGTGGTTTGGCGGCGGCGCCATCCTGCTGCTGGCGGCGGCGATTTATTTCGCGTGACGGCGAGGCGCGCCGAAAAAGGCGGCGCCGGCCATCGGTACAAAGACGATCCATTGCGGCAAGGACAGGGGCGACAGGCCAAAGCGGATGATGATGACCCATCCGAGAAAGGCAAAAGACGCGGCGAGCGCCGCGACCAAAAAGG
The DNA here is from genome assembly GCA_041744115.1 of Parvularculaceae bacterium. Lineage (GTDB taxonomy): Bacteria > Pseudomonadota > Alphaproteobacteria > Caulobacterales > Parvularculaceae > Amphiplicatus. The sequence continues at coordinate 14,018 of JBGTLL010000150.1, forward strand.
CGCTGTCGGCCCGTCGCCGCCAGAACAGCGCGTCGGCGATGAGCAGCGCCATCCCGGCGAGAACGATCGTCACCCCATGCCAGCACAAATAGAGCGTCAGGCGCGGCAGGTCGGCGAGACCGCTTGCCAATAGCGGCGCGGCGATCAGCCGGCCGCCGACGAAGAGGTGCACGCAGGTCATGGCGACCGCGAGCGCGAGGGCGATATAAAGACCAAGTTTTTTCATCGGGGCCTCGGTATAAGCGTTAGAGCCGCGCGCGCAAAATTTTCATTGCACGCGCGGCGCATCCTTCGCGACGCGCGCAAAGGGCGCGCTCCTCAGGATGAGGCGTGGACTTGTCGCAACAAAGAAAATCCTCATCCTGAGGAGCCGCGTTCTTCACGCGGCGTCTCGAAGGATGGCCGCGAACGCCGCTTGTGCGAGACAGGTCGCGCGACACTTCAAGGGCCGACTTGCCAGCGTCGGCGGTTTTCCTCTATGATATCACTATGATATCAACGAGGCGCCGATGGGCCAAGTGATCATTCGAAATCTGGACGATGGCGTCGTCGCTCGGCTGAAGGAGCGCGCCGCGCGGGCGAAAAAGCCGCTCGAACAGGCGCTCCGCGAAATCCTCACCGAGGCGGCGGCCCCGAGCAAGGAGGAAGCGCTGGAGCGCGCAAGGCGCATCCGCGCAATGACCCCCTATACCGAGATCGACGCAACTGACCTGATCCGCGAGGATCGTGACCGGTGACGCGAGCGGTTGTTGATGCAAGCGTCGCCGTTAAATGGTTCGTGCCGCAGCCGCTTTCGAACCCCGCGGAACGCGTTTTGGCGACCTATGACCTGACCGCGCCGACACTTATTTTCGCCGAAATCGGCAATGCTCTCGGGAAATATTTTCGCGCAAATCTGATCAGCCAGGACGCCGCTCTCGCCGTGTTCGATGACCTCGAAACGAGGTATTTCGCTCCCGTCGAACTCGATGAAAAAATCTCGAGGATTGCAATAGAAATCGCTCTCTCACTGTCTCATCCGATATATGACTGCTATTACTTGGCGCTGTGCCGGTCGGCCGGCCTGCCATTGATCAGCGACGATCGAAAGCTCCTGTCGAAGGCCTCGTCCGCCGGTTTCGACGTTATCGCGCTTGCGACGAGTTGAAGGCGACTGATGACCATGCGCTCCATATTGCTCATCATCGGCGGCGGCATTGCCGCCTATAAGAGCCTCGAACTGATCCGCGAACTCGCAAAACGCGGGATCAGGACGCGCGCGATCCTCACGCGGGCGGGCGCTGAGTTCGTCACCGCCCTTTCCGTCGGGTCCCTCACCGGCGATAAGGTTTATCGCGATCTCTTCAACCTCAACGACGAAGCGGAAATGGGCCATATCGAGCTGTCGCGCTCGGCCGACCTTGTCGTCGTCGCGCCGGCGACCGCCGATCTGATGGCGAAGGCGGCGGCGGGGCTGGCGAACGATCTTGCTTCGACCGCGCTCCTTGCGACTGACAAGCCCGTCCTTTACGCGCCGACGATGAACGTCCGCATGTGGGAACACAAAGCGACAGAGCGCAACCTTCGCACCCTGATCGATGACGGCGCGATGATCGTCGGCCCCAATGACGGCGAGATGGCCTGCGGCGAATTTGGGCCGGGCCGGATGGCCGAGCCGATCGAGATCGCCGACGCGGTTGAAGCCTGGTTCGCGAAAATCTCCACCGGCCCGCTGAAAGGCCGGCGCGTCCTCGTCACCGCCGGCCCGACGCACGAGCCGCTCGATCCTGTCCGCTACATCGCCAACCGCTCGTCCGGCAAGCAGGGCTATGCGATCGCCGAAGCCTTGCGTGATCTCGGCGCCGAGGTGACGCTGGTCACCGGGCCGACGGATTTGCGCCCGCCGGCGGGCCTCCACACGATGCGCGTTGAAAGCGCCCGCCAGATGCTCGCCGCCGTTGAGAGCGCGCTCCCCGCCGACTGCGCCATCATGTGCGCCGCCGTCGCCGATTACCGCCCCGAGACAGCGACCGATCACAAGATCAAGAAAGAACGCGGCGGCCTCACCAATATTCAGCTTACGGAAAACCCTGACATCCTGAAGACGGTCGCCGATCTCAAACAGGGACGCCCGGCCCTCGTCATCGGCTTTGCCGCCGAGACCGACGACGTCGTCAATCACGCGCGCACGAAACGGCTCAAAAAGGGATGCGACTGGATTATCGCCAATGACGTGACGGCGGGCGAGCACTGCGCGATGGGCGGCGACAAGAACGCAGTGACCCTGATCACCGGAACGAGCGAGGAACGCTGGCCGGAACTCGACAAGCACGAAGTCGCAAGACGGCTCGCCGAGCGCATCGCCGAAGTGCTGAGGGCGCCGCCAAGGGCGCCGGCGCGGGCCGCGGAATAGGGGCGGCTACGAAACGCCCATCTGGTCATGCTGTGTCGTTGAAACCCTCGCCGCGCGCGGGCTCGCCCCCGTCCAGCGCTTGAACGCGCGCGAGAACGCCGTCGGGTCCGAAAAGCCGACGAGATACGCGGTTTCGTTCACTGAAACCCTTTTGCCCCCCAAATAGTGCAGCGCCAGTTTGCGGCGCAACTCGTCGAGGACCTGCTCGAAGGTCGCGCCTTCCGCCTTCAGATTGCGGTAGAGCGTCTGGCGGCTGAGGCCGAGCCTGTCGGCGATCTTGTCCATGCTGGCGTTACCAGTGTGCAGGATCGGCATCAGCAAGCTTTCGACGCGGCCGCGCGTCGTCTTCGAACTTTCAAGCTCCTTCAGCAGCGCTTCCGCATGCGCGCTGAGGACCCCGAACACATAGCGCGGCTGGAGCTGGACCTTGTGGGTCGTCAGCGCCGGCTCCATCCGCATCGCATTCCAATGGCTTTCGAATACGACCGGACATTGGAAAATCCGGTCGTATTCCGCGCGATACGCCGGGGCCGCGTGCGTCACATGAACTTCGAGCACATGCGGCGCCGGCAGAAACCGGCGGGGACCGACGATCATCCGGGTAAAGGTCGATTCCGTCAGTTCGGGAAAGTCGTCCGGATCCTTGCGCGTATCGACCAGCCACATGTCGCCGTTCTTGCCCTCGAGCGCAAATCGCCCGGCGGTCCCGATATCGACTTCGACGACCAGCTGGCCGTAACGATTGAGCTGCGCGAAGGCCTCCATCATCGTTTCCGACGCGTGCGTCAAAAGGCCGACGACCGAGAACTCCGACATGTCGATCGTCTCGGCGAAATGCATCGCCAGCGCGGGATCGTTGCACAATTCAGCGCCCGCTCTCACCAGCGCGATATAGTTCGTGAACGGAACGCGATTGTCGTGATCTTCAAGGCCGCCCGGATCGATGCGGGATTTCTCGGCCAGCGTCGCTTCGCTTGCGCCTTTTGCCGCCGCGAACCGCATGAAGGCGCGGGCGACGCCCGCCGCGACCGTGAACTCAGCCATCGCACTTCCGTCCGTTGGCGCCTGCGGCCATCATTTTGATGCCTGAAGTCATGCGATCATGCCTTACGCGCGCGCCGCTGTCCGATAAAGTTATATTGTATCTCAAAATCCCGCGCCAACCGCGCGCGAGAGGGGCCACGAATGTCTGAAGTTGCAGCAGCCCGGAAGTTTGGGCTGAACCCGATCGCCGGCGGCGCCTTGCGCGGCGCGGGCGGAGTTTGGTTTCTGGTCGCGCTCGCCGGTCAGTGGGCGTTTTTCTATTATATCGCCGCCTTTTACGGGACCTCGACGCTGTCGGGAAATCTCGAGGTCTGGAACCGCCTCCAGGCGATCGGCCGAACGCCCTACGTTGCTGGAGATACCGCAGGGAACATGGCCTATGCGGCCCATGCGCTCGGCGCCGGGATCATCGCTTTCGGCGGGGCGCTCCAGCTTATTCCGCAGATCCGGACCTACGCGCCGGCTTTCCACCGCTGGAACGGACGCCTATTCCTGTTGACGGTGACGGCCCTCAGCCTTTCCGGCTTCTATCTCGTCTGGGTGCGCGACACCGCCCCGAGTTCTATCGACGGGCTTTCAACGACTTTCAACGGCGTGCTCATTCTCGTGTTCGCCGCCCTCGCGTTGCGCAACGCGATGGCGCGCAACATCGATGTCCATCGCCGATGGGCGATGCGCCTCTACCTCGTATCGAACGCGCAATGGTTCCTCCGCGTCGGCGTTTTCAGCTATTTCGTCGTCAATGGCGCCCTCGGCAACAAGGCGGAGTTCACCGACCCGTTCATCCGTTTCTGGACGTTCGGCTGCTATCTCGTCCCGCTCGCCGTCCTGCAGCTTTATTTTCACGCCAGGGACAGGGGCGGTTCGCTCACACGGTTTGCGATGGCGGGCGGTCTTCTGGCGATGACAGGTCTGATGGCCGTCGGTATTTTCGGCTATTCCATGTTCTCGCAGGCGCTCATTTCAGGGGCGCCGCTGGCTCTGCCAAAATGACGGTTCGCGGCGCGGCAGATTTCGGGAAGACCCCGATGACGGCGCGGCGTTCATCGCCCCGCTTGCAAGCCCGCATCGCCGGCTTCCTTTATATGATCGTCGTCGCCGCGAGCATATTCGCGCTGACCACAAGTTCCTCGCTGATTGTCCGCGGCGACGCGGCGGCGACGGCGGCGAACATTCTGGCGTCCGAGGCTTCGTTTCGTCTCGGCTTCGCCGCCAACCTCATTGCGGGCGCGGCCTATATCGGCGTCGTCGCCCTGCTTTATGGCGTGTTCAAGCCGGTGAGCCGGACCATGTCCTTCGTCGCGGCGTTCTTCGGTCTTGCCGGCTGCGCCATATCGGCGATGAACATGGCCAACCAGATCGCCCCATTATTCTTCCTCGGCGACGCCGCCTATCTCGCGGCATTCGACGCAGACCAGCGCCACGCGCTGGCGTATGTGTCCTTGAGGCTGCTGGGCCTCGGCAACGACATCGGCCTCGTATTTTTCGGATTCTATTGCCTGCTGATCGGATGCCTCGTTCTCGGATCGACCTTCCTGCCGCGCCTCCTCGGCGTCGTGATGGTGATCGCGGGCCTTGGCTGGCTGACCAGCAGTTTTGCAACCTTCATCGCGCCAGCGCTTGGAAACACGCTGTCCTCCTATTTGCTGCCGATCAGCGGGCTCGGCGAAACATTGTTCACGCTGTGGCTCCTCATCATGGGCGTCAATGCGAAAAAATGGCGGGAGCAGGCCGGCGAATCAGCCGGGGCAGTTTCATGATGCGCAGTTTCGAACGAATCCGGGCGATCGCAATGCCGGAAAGTTCCGCGCCATGACGACCCTCTACGTCGATCCGGACGCCCCCGCATGGGTTCGCGCCGCCGCGGACGCGATCCTATACCTTCACATTGGCGGAGGCGGCGTCGGCCTGCTCTCCGGGGCGACGGCGTTGCTGGCCCGAAAAGGCGAGTTCCTGCATCGGGCGGCGGGAAATGTCTTTTTCGTCTCGATGCTGATCATGTCCGGGATCGGCGCCGCCGTTTCGCCTTTTCTGCAGGACAGGGTGTCAACGGTCGCCGGATTTTTGACGTTCTATCTGGTGGCGACGTCCTGGGCGACGATCCAACGCGAGGAAGGCGTGATCGGCCGTTTCGACGTCGGCGCGTTTTTCGTCGCCATCGGGCTTTGCGCGGCGGCGGCGATCCTCGCCCTGATGGCCGCGAACAGCCCGACCGGCACGCTCGACGGCCAGCCTCCGCAAGCGTTCTACCTTTTCGGCATTGTCGCGCCGATCGCCGCCGTCTTTGACCTCAAGGTAATCCTGCGCCGCGGCATTACCGGCAGGCAGCGCATCGCCCGGCACCTATGGCGCATGTGCGTCGCGCTTTTCATTGCCGCGGGCTCATTGTTCCTCGGACAGCCGCAAGTCTTCCCTGAACCGCTGCGGGGATCGCCCGTCCTCTTTGTCCCGGTATTCGCGCCTTTGATCTTGATGATCTTCTGGCTCCTGCGCGTCCGACTCACAAAATGGTATAAACCAGCACTTCCAGCGAAGGCGTAACTTATGCTCGGCCGCATTTTTCCCAAACAGTTCGATAACGCCTGGCGCGGCCACTGGCTGGCGATCGGGTTCCTCATTCCGGTTGTGTTGCTGAAGTCGATGATGGGCGTGAACTCGGTATTCAACACCCGCTCTGTGTTGACAGGCCCCGACGCAATCCCCCTCGACAGCTACAGCGCCGCCGGCGCGCAAGCCGTGGTTTCGCTGTTTGCGCTTTCGGCGCTCGGCAATCTGGTGCTGGTGACGCTCAGCATCGTCGCGCTCGTCCGCTATCGCGCGATGATCCCCTTCCTGTACCTCCTGATGCTGGCCGAGTACGCCGGCAGGCGGGCGCTTCTTTTTGCCAATCCGATCGGCAGATCGGAAGGGACGCCCATCGGCTTTTACATCAACATGACGCTGTTGGCGCTGTTGCTGATCGGTTTTGCCCTGTCGCTGCAGAACAGAGACCCACTCGCCAAAGCGAAATGAAGGGACGACCGGTCAGCATGGAAACGACATCACCTCCGAGCACTCTCACGACCGAAAGAGTGTCAAGAACGTCGCCGCGACGGGAAGCCCGCATGGCCGGCGTTCTGTGGTTGATCGTCATTGTCACGGGCATTTTCGCGGAAGTCTTCGTTCGCGGCTCGTTGATCGTCAGCGGCGATGCGGCATCGACGGCCGCCAATATCCTTGCGTCCGAGCCGCTGTTTCGTCTCGGCTTTGCCGCCGATCTTGTTGCGGTCGCGGCCTATATCGGCGTGACCGCGATCCTTTATGAATTGCTGAAGCCGGTAAGCCGGACGCTGTCGTTCCTCGGCGCTTTTTTCGGTCTTGCCGGCAGCGCCGTCATGGCCGCCAACATGGCGAACCACTTCGCCCCTTTGTTCTTCTACGGCGACGCTGGCTATCTGGCGGCCTTCGGCGCGGAACAGTTGCACGCGCTGGCGCGCGTGTCGCTCCGAATGCATGGGCTTGGCTACAACATCGCCATCGTGTTTTTTGGCTTTCACCTGCTCTTCCTTGGAAGCCTCGTTATCGGATCGACCTTCCTTCCGCGGATCATCGGCGCGCTGCTGGCGATCGCGGGCGCGTGCTATCTGATCAACAGCTTCGCGATCTTCATTGCGCCCGCGTTTGCGGACATGCTGCCGTCGATCATGCTGACAGGCCTTGTCGCCGAAGGAACGCTCGCGCTCTGGCTCATCGTCGTCGGCGTCAACACCCGGAAATGGCGCGAACAGGCGAAGGCCGCCGCGTGACCATTAATTCGGGGAGAGGCCGCGTCGTGACCAGGGTCCTGTCTTATATCGCCGGGAGCCTTGGCGCGCTCGTCCTTTTGCTCGGTTTTGCGTTTTACTATTTCGTCCATGCTCCTTTGCCGGAGGCGCCGCCGCTTTCCGGAAAGCTCAAGCAAGACACGATGGCGTTCGGCGGTCGTCAAAGAACCTATCTGGCGTATGTCCCGGCCGATCTGAAACCGGGTGCGCCGCTGGTCGTCTCCATGCACGGCTCCGGCGGCGACGGCGCCGGAATGCGATCGCAGAGCGGATACGAATTCGATCGTCTCGCCGATCGTCATGGCTTCGTCGTCGCCTATCCTGACGGCGTTGAAGGGTATTGGAACGGCTGCAACCGCGTCGGCGATTATGCAGCGAACGCGCTCAACATCGACGACGTGGGGTTCCTGGTGACGCTGGCCGAGAAGCTCAGCGCGCAATTCGCGCTCGATCCCGGACGCGTATTCGCAACCGGGATGTCGAGGGGCGGCGCCATGGCGCTGCGTCTTGCTGTCGAAGCGCCCGATCGAGTGCGCGCAATTGCTTCGATGGGCGCCAGCGTCCCCGTTGAAAGCAACGACAAATGCGCGGCGGCCGGGGGCGGCGTTTCGGTGATGATCGTGAACGGCGTCGGCGACCCGCTGAACCCTTTTGACGGCGGCGAGGTGGCGCTCTACGGCCTGTTGATGAAGCGCGGCGAGGTGCGCTCAGCGTCAGCGTCCGCTCAATTCTTTGCCGATCTGAACCAAATCGCCACGCCGCCCGAGACAGCGACCGACGCGCTCGCGGGCGGCGTCCGCGTCGCGCGCACGGCGTGGTCGGACGGCGGCGGCGCGGAGGTCGAACTGATCGCGATCGATGGCGCGGGTCACGTCATTCCCCAGCCGCATTATCGCCACCCGCGCCTTCTCGGCCCGACGCCGCGCGAGCCGAACGGCCCCGAACTCATCTGGCAATTCTTCGACCGGCAGAAGGCGCGGCCGTAATCTCACGTGGCGTGCTTTCTTCCTTCGCCCGCCCCTTCGCCGGGGAAGTGGCCCGCGGGGCCGATGGCCCCCTCTTGCTGATTCCCCCGCCGGTTGATGATCCGCCTACGGATTGCCTGCCGGCGGTGGTAAAAATTGGACGATTCCGCTACGCCTGACGCATGGAAATTCGTTTCGTATGCGGAAATTTTAACCCGTTGATTCGTCTGGGGACGGATGGTTAATGTTCGCGCGGTGTTCCAAGTTATCCTACCACTTATCCTACCACTTATCCCCCAACTTATCCCCCTCCTTTTGGCAGGGCGTAGAGTCGCCGTTGATCACCGCAGGCGGGCTGAGCGAAGCGACGCCCGCCGCACGGGTGAGCGTGATGGCGGGCATCGGCCGGCAGGAGCCGGCCGCAGCCCGCCCACCGCCTACGGACGAAAGAAAGGAGGACGCGCGTGCAAAATGTGAATCAACGAATCGGCGATTTCGCGTCGGCGCCTTCTCCCGTCGCGCGAAAACCGGAAACGCGGATAATCCGGACAAATCGGCTGCATCCCGCATGGAACAAGGATTCGCGCCGGGCCGGCGGCGGCGGAAAATCCGCAATGTCCGCTCTTTCCGGGCTAGCGGATCGCCTTTTTCAGCGCGTCGGCAAGGTCGGTCTTTTCCCAGGAAAAGCCGCCTTCGGCGTCCGGCGCGCGGCCGAAATGTCCGTAGGCGGCGGTCCGCGCATAGATCGGCTTGTTGAGATCGAGATGCCGGCGGATGCCGGACGGCGTCAGATCCATCGCTTCCCGGAGCGCGCGTTCGAGCGCCGCTTCATCGACCGCGCCCGTCCCGTGGAGATCGACGTATACGGACAAAGGCTCGGCGACGCCGATCGCGTAGGAAAGCTGGATCGTGCAGCGCTCGGCGAGACCCGCGGCGACGACGTTCTTGGCGAGATAGCGCGCGGCGTAGGCGGCGGAGCGGTCGACCTTGGTCGTATCCTTGCCGGAAAAAGCGCCGCCGCCATGCGGGGCCGCGCCGCCATAGGTGTCGACGATGATCTTCCTGCCGGTGAGGCCGGCGTCGCCGTCCGGGCCGCCGATGTGGAATTTGCCGGTGGGGTTGATGTGCCAGACGCAGTCGGCGCCGATCCAGCCCTTCGGCAGGGCGCCGCGCACGAACGGCTCGACGATGGCGCGCACCTCCGCCGAGCTGAGGTCTTCATCGACGTGCTGGTGGGAGACGACGATCTGGGTGACGCCGACCGGCTTGCCGCCGTCGTAGCGGACAGTGACCTGGCTTTTCGCGTCGGGACCGAGCTTGCCGGCGTCGCCTTCGCGCTTGCGGCGGGCGCCCGCGAGAAGCTCCAGAATCTTGTGGCTGTAATAGATCGGCGCCGGCATCAGCGCGGGCGTTTCGCGGCAGGCGTAGCCGAACATGATGCCCTGGTCGCCGGCCCCTTCGGCGTTGCCGTCGGCCGCCCGGTCGACGCCCTGCGCAATGTCGGCGGATTGACCATGGAGAAGGACTTCGACCGTCGCGTCGCGCCAGTGAAAGCCCTTCTGCTCGTAGCCGATGTCGCGGATCGCACTGCGCGCCGCCTCGATGAAGCGGTCGGCGATGACGCCTTTGCCGTTCATCAGGCTTTCCGGCGTTCGGACTTCGCCCGCGATGACGACGCGGTTGGTCGTTGCGAGGGTTTCGCAGGCGCAGCGGACGTTCCAGCCGTTCATGCCGGCTTTCGCCGCTTCCCGGTACAAAAGATCGACCACCTCGTCGGAAATCCGGTCGCAGACCTTGTCGGGGTGTCCCTCGGAAACGCTCTCGCTGGTAAAAAGATAAGACTGACGCGCCATGAACCCCGCCGCCCTTCATATAAGGAAAAGTTTATACGGGCGGCTTCTAAAGAAGCCGCGCCCGTCTGTCTATATTCGCCGCTGTCGTCAGCCGGTCGGCGACAGGCTGACGTCTTCGGAAAGAGACTTCACCAGTTCGAGCACGCGCTTGCGGATTTTCGGGTCGCGGATCGACGCGAAATGTTTGCACAGCGCAACGCCCTCGGGCGTGTTCAAAAGCTCCATCATCGCCGCGCCGGGGTCGATCCCGGCTTCAGCAAAGCCATACGACCGGCCGGTCTCAGCGTCGTAATCGTCGTAAAAGAACTGGATCGGCACGCCAAGGACCCGCGAAATCTGAAACACGCGGCTGGCGCCGATGCGATTGACGCCTTTTTCGTATTTCTGCACCTGCTGGAACGTCAGGCCCAGCGAATCCGCCAGCTTGTCCTGACTCATGCCCAGCATGGTCCGTCTCAGCCGAACCCGTCCGCCGACGTGAATGTCGATCGGATGCGGCTTCTTGTCGTCAGCCATGTCGCCCTTCCTGCTTTGCCGGCGCCTGTCAGCCCAACAGCGCGCTTCCGCCAAAGTCTCCCCAGGACCTTAACTATAGGACAAGTTGGAGGGCGCGCAAAGGTTGCACCACAACTATCTGCTTGTCCGATGGGCGAAAATTCCAACGAAGAGCGCCCCGGCCATCATCAGCCAGAAGACGACGTCGCCCGCGCGGGCGTAAAGCGTCGGCGGGAGCGCCGTCGGCAGCGTCGCGTCGAAGACCCCCGTCTCGTAAAGCGGGATCCGGGCGCGGATACGGCCGGCGCCGTCGATCAGGCCGGAAATCCCCGAATTTGCCGACCGCGCCAGCGGCAGCCCGGTCTCGATGGCGCGCAGCCGCGCCTGGTCGAAATGCTGGCGGGGACCGGTCGAATCCCCGAACCAGCTGTCATTGGTGACCGTCGCGATCCATTCGGGGCGCTGGCCTTCGGGATAGATGCGGCCGGGAAAAATCGCCTCATAGCAGATCAGCGGCGCGAAGGCCGGCCCGCCGGCGTCGATCCGCGCCGGCCCCGCGCCCTTGGTGAAGCCGTCCGCATAGGGCGCAAGCTGGGCAAGACCGATCGCCCGCAAGACGCCTTGCAGCGGCAGATATTCGCCGAAGGGAACGAGGTGGTGCTTGTCGTAATGGGCGACGGCGACACGGCCGTTCGCGGTTTCCGGGATGACCGAGATCGAGTTGTAATAGCGCATTTCGCCGTCGGCGCCGGTCTCTCGCCGCACCGCGCCGGCAATGAGGACGGCGTTCTTCGGGAGCTTTTCGGACAGGAGCTCCCGCGCGTCCTTCGACTCGTCGATCACCGGAACGGCGTTTTCCGGCCACAGGATGAAAAGAATGCCCGCCGATGGTCCGGGGGCGGACGACATCGCGAGATGACGCTCGAAATTCCGCCGCCACAGATCGCTGTCAATTTTCTCGCGCTGGGGAATGTTCGGCTGCACGACGCGGACGACAACGTCCCTTTGATCGCGGGGCGGGATCAGCGCAAGGCGCGCGGCGCCAAAGGCGAACAGCGCGCCGGTCAAAGTCAGCATGACGAGCGTTCCCTTGACGAGGCCCCGCGCGCCGTCCTTGACGAAAGCAACCGGCGCCATTGCGATCAGCAATGCAAAGAGGCTGAGGCCATAAACCCCCCAGAAGGCGACGGTCTGCGCGCCTTGCGCCGTGCCGGCGAGCGCCTGACCAGGAAGGTTCCACGGCAAGCCGGTCAGAAGATGCCCGCGCGCATAGTCGGCGAGCATCAGCAAAGCGGCGAGCAGGAAAATCCGCGGCCACCCCGCGACTCGAAACCGCGCGGCGGCGGCGGTCGCGGCCCCGGTGAACAGCGCGAGAAAGGCGGGCAGGCCAAGAACGGCGAAGGGCGCCATCCACGCGAATTCGTCCGCCTGCACCAGAAACGAGAAAGCGAGCCAGTAAAGACCGACAAGGAAATAGCCAAAGCCGAACAGCCAGCCGATCGCAAAGCCCGCGCGCCCTGGCCGCGCTTCTTCCCGCGCGCCATCGACCAGAAGAACGAGCGCGCAATAGCCGAGCGCCATCAGCGGCAGCAGATAGAACGGCGCCATGGCGAGCGCC
>JBGTLL010000151.1:0-9323 GCA_041744115.1 Parvularculaceae bacterium
GCGTGTGCGCGGGGGGGGGGGGCCCCCGCCGACGTGTCGCCGAGGAGGACCTGCTGCGCGCGCTCGGAGGCCGAAAGCTCCTGCGGGCGCGATTCGCCGGGCTTTGGCGGTCGTAGCGAATAGTCCGGCGGCACAACCAGCGGCGCCTTGGTCGCGATTGCAAATTCGTCGGGCGCGTTCTTGCCGCCGCCGAGCGCCTTGCCGAACCCGGCGCAGCCGCCAGCGGACGACGCCGCGAGCGCAAAGACTAAACCACAGCGAATAAAGTTTGCCGATCTCATTACGCAATCACTCCGATAGGTGAATTTGGCGGCGTTATAGCCCCCCGCCGGCCCCAGCGCAAAGCCGCTACTTTGCTTTCGGCCTCGCCCCATCCTTGTGGAGGAGCGCGTCGAGAATAAGGCAGGCAAAGCCCGCATTGATCGCCATGTCGGCGACATTGAAGACCCAAGGGAACATCAGTCCCGAAAAATCAAGGAAATCGACGACATAGCCAAAACGCAGGCGGTCATAAAGATTGCCGATTGCGCCGCCGATGATGAAGGACGCGCCGGCCGCCGCCCAGCCGCGTTTCAGGCGCGCAAGCCACACGACCATGACCCCCGCAATTGCGATTGCGATCGCCGAAAGCAGCACCCGCGACACCATGCCGCCGGCCAGCATGCCGAAGCTCGCGCCGCGATTTTCAACGTAGCTGAGGTCGAAGAAGGGCGAAATCTCGATGCGCCGCAACGACGGCAGATCGACAACATGGACGATCCAGTACTTCGTCGCCTGATCGACGATGGCGACCGCCGCCGCCCCGAGCATGCCGCGCCGAAACAGCGTGTTCGCTCGCGCCGCCGCGAACCAGTCGGCGGCTTTTGCCTTAAAGGATTGCACCGCCATGGTCATGCCGCCTTCTCCAGGCGATCGACGGCGTCGGCGCAGCGCGCGCAAGCGTCTGGATGCGAAGGCGCGGCGCCGACATCGTCCGTGTACCGCCAGCAGCGCTGGCATTTCTTGTCGCCGCTGACCGCGACGACGACCGCAACGCCCGCCGCCTCGTCGAGCCGGAACGCGTCTGACGGGCCTACGCCTTCTTCCAGATTGACTTCCGCGGTAATGAACAGCTCGGCGAGATCGCGCGACTTCAGGCTCGCGAGAAGATCCCCCCCGCTGAGAAAAACCGTTGGCGAGGCTTCGAGGCTCGCGCCAATGCGCTTTTCGCGCCGCTCGATTTCGAGCGCGCCGTTGACGACGCGGCGGACATTGCGCAAACGGCTCCACGTTGCCGCAAGCGCGTCGTCACGCCAGCTTTGTTGCGGTTCCGGCAAGAGGCGCAGATGCACGGAGTCTTTTCCGGCGCCGGAGCGCGACGCCCACGCCTCTTCCGTCGTGAACACAAGAATCGGCGCGATCCACGCTAAAAGATGGTCAAAAATCACGTCCATCACGGTTCGCGCCGCGCGGCGGCGCTCCGTAGCCGGATGATCGCAGTATAGGCTGTCTTTCCGGATATCGAGATAGAAAGCGGAAAGATCGAGCGTCGCGAAGTCAAAAACCTTGCGCCAGACGCCCTTGAAGTCGAACGCCTGATAGCCGGCGCGTACCTCTTCATCGAGACGCGCGACGAGGTGCAGCATATAGCGCTCCAGCTCCGGCATTTTCTCGTGCGGCAGGCGTTCACTATCGGAGAATCCCTTGAGCGCGCCGAGAAGATAGCGGACTGTGTTGCGCATCTTCCGGTAGGCGTCGACCGACGAGCCCATGATCTCCTTGCCGATCCTGAGATCGTCGGCATAGTCGGAACTTGCGACCCAGATGCGCAGGATATCGGCGCCGTATTCCTTCATGACGGCGGCGGGGTCGATGACATTGCCGAGGGACTTCGACATTTTGCGGCCCTCTTCGTCGAGGACGAAGCCGTGGGTCAGGACGCTGTCATAGGGCGCGCGTCCGCGGGTGCCGCAGGATTCAAGGAGCGAGGACTGGAACCAGCCGCGATGCTGGTCGGAGCCTTCAAGATAAAGGTCCGCCGGCCATTTCAGATCCTTCCTTCCCTCGAGCGTAAACGCGTGGGTCGACCCTGAATCGAACCAGACGTCGAGAATGTCCTCGATCTTTTCGTATTCGTTGTCCGATCCCGCCGAACCCAGAAACACCTGCGCCGGCCTGTCGAACCAGGCGTCGGCGCCGCGCTGCCTTACGGCGTCGACGATGCGCCGGTTCACTTCCGGATCATTGAGGATTTCTCCGGTCTTGCGGTTGACGAAAATCGCGATTGGCACGCCCCACGCGCGCTGGCGCGAGACCAGCCAGTCCGGCCGCCCCTCGATCATCGCGCGCAGGCGATTCTTGCCCGCCGCCGGGGTGAACGTTGTTTTGTCGATCGCGGCGAGCGCGGTGTCGCGCAGGGTCTGGCCGCCCGCGATGTTTTTGTCGAGGGCGATGAACCATTGCGGCGTGTTGCGGAAAATGAGCGGCGCTTTCGACCGCCACGAATGCGGATAGGAGTGCTTCAGCCGCCCACGCGCGAGCAGGGCGTTGCGCGTGATCAATTCAGCGATCACCGCGCCATTGGCGTCGCCGTCCTCGCCAGCTTTTTTGCCTTCAAGGATGAGCACTTTTTTGCCGGTAAAGCCCGGCGCTTCTTCGGTGAAGGCGCCGAACTCATCGACCGTATGCGGAATTTCAACCTGCGGGCCGAAGACGCTGACATACGCGTTGTAGTCTTCCTGACCGTGTCCGGGCGCGGTGTGGACAAAGCCCGTGCCATCTTCGTCGCTGACGTGACCGCCGGCGAGGAGCGGCACGTCGAATTCATAGCCGTCGTGAAAGCCTTTCAGCGGGTGGGCGCAAACACACCCCTCAAGGTCTTCGTTCGTTACGTCGCCGAGCCGGGTCGAATCGGCAATCCTCCCCGCGGCCGAAACGCTTGGCCACATCTTGTCGGCGACGATCAGTTTTTCGCCGGCCTTCGTCCACGGCGTCAGTTCCGCTCCGGTTCTCGGATCGACGACCTTTTCCATCGCCGTCACTTTGTAGAGCCCATAGGAAATCTTCGGCCCGAAAGAGATCGCCCGGTTGCCGGGGATCGTCCAAGGCGTCGTTGTCCAGATGACGATTGAAGCAGCCCCCTCCCCGGCTTCGCCGGACCTGCCCCGTAAACGGCGGAGAAAAGAAGGAGACTTCACCGGAAACTTCACCCAGATCGTCGTCGAAACATGGTCCTGATATTCGATCTCGGCTTCGGCGAGGGCTGTCTGTTCGACCGGCGACCACATCACCGGCTTTGAGCCACGATAGACCAGCCCCGCGTCGACGAATTTCAGGAACTCGGCGACGATCGCGGCTTCCGAGGAAAACTTCATCGTCGTGTACGGATCGTTCCAGTCGCCGACGACGCCGTAGCGTTTGAACTCTTCCTTCTGGACGGCGACCCATTTCTCCGCGTAGGCGCGGCATTCGGCGCGGAATTCCGTCACCGGGACATCGCGTTTGGGCCGCCCTCGCGCGCGGAATTCCTCTTCGACCTTCCATTCGATGGGGAGGCCGTGACAGTCCCAGCCGGGCACGTAATTGCTGTCAAACCCCATCATCTGGCGCGATCGGACGACGAAGTCTTTGAGGATCTTGTTGAAGGCGTGGCCCATGTGGAGATGGCCGTTGGCGTAAGGGGGTCCGTCATGAAGGACGTATTTCGGCCTCCCGACCGACGCTTTCCGGAGCTGACCGTACAGGTCGGCGGCTTCCCAAGCTTTCAGCCACTCGGGCTCAGCCTTGGGGAGGCCCGCACGCATCGGGAAATCGGTTGCGGGGAGGAACAGCGTCGCCTTGTAGTCGCGCGCTCCTTCCCCGTTCGACGCTTTCTCTGGCGATGCATCCGGCATCGGTCGCTCTTTCTCGAACATCTGTTGTCGGGGAAGAGGAGAAACCCGGACCGGCGCGGCGCGTCAAGCCGTCAGGCTTAGTCGGCTCAGGCGGATAAATCATCAACGGGAGCGCTTCCACCTGCCGCCGACCGAGCCGCCCATCCCGTCATGCTGACGAAAGTCAGCATCCAGGAGCAACCATGAACCGCGGCTGCGCCCTGGGCCCTGACTTTCGTCAGGGTGACGACAAAGGGAACAGGGTGACGACAAAGGGAACAGGGCGATTACAAAAGGAACAGCCGGCGGGGGTATCCTAATCGACCTGAAGGAAGCGCACGCCCTGGTCGTCGGCCTCGCAGACGAAGCGGCGGGTCCATTCCTGCCCCCGCGCATTAGACGCGCGGAACTGGGCGGTCATCCGGACCGAGCCGTCGGCGAGCCGCTCGACCCCGGTCGGCGCACCCGGCATGGCGACGTTCATGCCGCCCGCGCCGGCCGCGCCGCGCGTTTCAGCAACGCATTCCCGAAACGCGGCGTTGGCGAACGAGCCCGGATTGGCTGACGCGTCGCCCGCAACGCCGATCTCTTCGTCGCCAAGGAGGATATCGTCGATGTCGCTATCGTCGCGTGCGACGGCGTAATCGTCATTGCGATCAGAAAATCGCCCGTTCTCCGCGTCGTAATCGCGTTCACTGCGCAGGTAGTAATAATCGTCATCGGCCGCGCCCCGCCTGTCGTCGTAACGTCGATTATCGTAACGCCCGTTATTATCGTAACGCCCATCATCGTAACGTCGGTCGTCGTAGCGCCTGTCATCGTAGCGATCACGATAGCGGTCATCCTCGTAGCGCCGGTCATCACGGTCGTTGCGCCTGTCGAGCGCGCCGTCGATCAGGATGACGCCGCCGATGATGCCAGCGGCGATCAGCGCCGCTTCCCCGCCGCTGAGATTGCCGCCGCGATGCCGGCGGTCGTTGTAATAGCGGTGGTGCCGATTGGGGCGGTAATTGCTGTAGCCGTAATGTTGGCGGTCATAATATCGGCCGCCACCGCCGCTGGCGAATGCCGGCGCCGGCAGCGCTACGGCGCTGGCGAGCGCCGCCGCCGACAGCAGGATCTTGCGGCTGAAACGGGGTTTGATGGCTTTGCCGCCCATGGCTTTTACTCCGGTTACGCAGGGCCGGAACACCGTCTTGGCCCCAGTCTTTGCATTGCGTTCGACGTTTTATCCCCATTGGGGCGGATTTGCGGCGCAGCGAGGGTTCGCCGGGGCTTGCCACGCGGTTGTGACGCAGGCGATCATTACATTAAGGAGGCGCTTTTGTGAATGTGTCCCCCTATGGGCGAATGACCGCCATTGGCGCCGCCGCCTTGCTGGCGGCCTGCTCCAGCGGCATGACCAAGGCGGACTGCACCGGCGCCGACTGGGCCTCGATCGGCCTTGCGGACGGCGTCAGCGGCGCGCGGCCGAAACTTTTCGACCAGCGCACGGACGACTGCGCCGGGCACGGATTCGATCCCGATATCGCCGCCTACAGCGAGGCCCGTGAGAGAGGTCTTGCCAGCTATTGCACGCCGGACGGCGGGTTTGAGGCGGGCCGATCGGGCGGCGAGTATCAGGACGTTTGCCCCGCCGGTAAGGAAGCCGCGTTCCTCGAGCGCTTCGATCAGGGCGTCCGCCTGCATGCGCTTACCCTCGCGAAGGAAAAAGCCGCTGCCGACTATGAGGCCGCGCTCGCCGATCTTGACCAGCACCGCTATCTTTTGCGGGTCGGGGAAAAGCGCTACGCCAAGCCCGCGATCAGCAATGAAGACCGCGAAAACGAGCGCCAGGAGGTGGAATTCCGCCAGCGCGAAATCGTCCGTATCGAGACCGACCTGCCGAAAATGCTCGCCGACATCGAGGCGAGCCGCGCGGCGCTTGAAGGGTACACGGCGGAGCTCGCAGCGAAGGGGATCAATTTTTGAGGATTCGCCGCGCCGCGCCGCTATCGATGGCGATCTGCGCCTTCAACGAGTCGAGGCCGTCGAATTTCATCTCATCCCGGATGAATTGAAAGAAGCCGACTTCGATCGATTTGCCATAAAGATCGCCGCTGAAATCAAAGAGATGGACCTCAAGCAGCGGCGCGTCTGACCCGACCGTCGGTTTGCGCCCGAAATTGGCGACGCCGTTGATCGATCGGCCCTCTATGTCGGCCCGAACGGCGTACACGCCGCGCCGCGGCTCAATGATGTCGCCGAGCGCCATGTTGGCGGTCGGAAAGCCGAGCGTGCGGCCAAGACGTCTCCCTTCCTCGACGACGCCCGAAACGCTCCACAGCCGGCCGAGCATGCCGCCGGCGCGATCGACCGCGCCAGCGCGGATCGCCTCGCGGATGGCGGTCGAGCCGAACTTTTCCGCATTGGAAGTTCCGCCAACCGGATCAAGGACGAACGACGCTAGCCCATGCGCCGCACACAAATCTTCAAGGCCTGCGGCGTCGCCGGCGCGTCCCTTCCCGAACCGAAAATCGCGACCGACAACGACGCCCGCGAGCCCAAGCTTGTCCTTCAGAATATCGCGGACGAACGCCTCCGGCGTCAGCGCTGCGAGCTCGGCGTCAAAGACGAGCGGGATGACGACATCGGCGCCCGATGCGAGAAGGTGCGCATTGCGCGACGCGGGCGTCGTGATCAGGAACGGCGGATCGTCGGGCCGGAAAAACCGGCGCGGATGCGGATCGAAGACGACGGCGCCGGCGCGCGCGCCCGGCTCGCGCGCGATCGTCGCCGTCCGCTCCATGACGAATTGGTGGCCGCGGTGAACGCCGTCGAAATTACCGATCGCGGCGATGAGGGGGCCTGTCACCATGAAAGCTCTGTCGCTGCGAATGCGGCGTGGGCGCCGGCGCGCGTCAGCGCCAATCCGATCGATTGCGGATCGCCCGCGCCGTCATGTACGCCGCCCTCGCCGGCAATGTACAGTGCGTCAAGCTGCTGACGGTTGGCGCCGGCGATGTCCGTCGCGACGCCGTCGCCGACGGCAAGAATACGCCGCCGGTCGAGCGTGCGGCCGGCCGCGGCGTCGAGTCTTGAGTACGCGAGATCGTAGATCGGAGGATGCGGCTTGCCGCCATAGACGACCTCGCCGCCCAGCCGTTCATAGACTTCGGCGAGCGCACCGGCGCAATAGACGAGACGGCCGCCCCAGCGGACCACGATGTCGGGATTGGCGCAGATCATCGGCAGGCGGCGGTCCGCCGCGCGGGCAAGGAGGCCGGCGTAATCTTCCGGCGTTTCATGCGCATCATCGACCAGACCGGTGCAGACCATGAAATCCGCGCGCTCCAGCGCAACAAAGCGGACGTCAAGACCGCGATAAAGCGTTTCGTCCTTGTCCGGACCAAGCTTGTAGGCGGCCTTCGGCCCGAACCGCCCGATCGCCGCGCGCGTCGCATCGCCGGAAGTGACGACGAAATCATAGGCGGCGCGCGGAAGACCGATGCGGTCAAGCTGCGGCGGGATCACCTCGTTAAGGCGCGGCGCGTTGGTGAGGATGACGACCGGGCCGCGACGCGCGCGAAAATTCGTCAGCGCCTCTTCGACGCCCGCGAATGGCCGGACGCCGTCATGAATGACCCCCCAGGCGTCGCACAGCATCGCATCATAGCGGTCGGCGATTTCCGAAAGGCGATTGATCAACCGTGGGGGCGTCATGGCGAGAGGCCTAGTTCGCCACCCGGATCGCGGTCAAGCATTGGCGGCTCAGGCGGCGGCGCGGTCGCCGGTCGGCGCGTTGGCGCCGAGGTAGAATTCGGCCGGGCGCGCGGCGCCGAAGAGATTTCCCTGTCCGTAATCGATCCCGAGGGAGAGGATTTCCGGCATGTGATTCTCGAACTCGATCTTCTCGGCGATGAGATCGACATCGGCGGCGCCAAGGCGCTTTCTGAAAGCGCGGAGCCTTGCGACCGACGCCTCGTCGCCGCGGCTCGCCGCGAGAAGGAGGCTTGCCGGCGCCTTGGCGAAGCGGAAATTCTTGGCGCGAAGCCCTTCCCAGTCGAGATCGATCGAATGCACGTGGTCGATCGAAAACTCGAACCCTTTCGCCGCGATCGCATTGAGGTTTTCAAGCACCCTTGGGTGCATGGTCTGGATCGCCGGATAGGTGAACTCGAAGATGAGGTTGGTCGCAAGATCGCTGTTTGCTTCCAGATAGTCCGTCAGCTGATTGAAAAAATCGGTGTCGTAGATCGTCGCCGGCGACAGATTGCAGAAAACAGCGAGGCGCGGCGCGCGCTTTCGTTCTTCGCGCAGCGCCTGGATGCAGCGCATCAGGATCATGTTGTCGATGACGCCGATCTTGTTGGCGCGTTCGGCCGATTCAAGATAGTCGGCGGGCTTGAGGATCTTTCCCTCGACATCGCGCAGGCGCGAAAAGGCTTCGTAATAGCGCGGCTTTCTTTGCGGGAGGCTGACGATCGGCTGCAGATAGAAATCGATCCTCCCGACTTCGATCGCTTCGCGCACTCGTTTCATCGTCGCCGCGTCGGCCTGACTGAGCTCCCTGTCGGCGACGAGACTGAGCGACCCCGCCGCGTCATTTGCGCGCGCCGGGTCGGTGGTCCTCGACGTCAGCCGGCGCATGATCTCGATCTCGTTCTGGAGACGGCCGAGCGCAAAGCCCATGCGGGCGTGAAGCAGCAGGACGACGAGGATCGCCGCGCCAAGCGCGTATTCGACAAATGGCGGCACCCCTTCGACCAGCGCTGCAATCAAGAGGACGACGCTGGTCGCGCCGGCGGCGAAATGGACGCCAAAACCATAACGGGAACTGCGCTGGCGCGAATTCAAGGCTTTCATTCCTCTCCGATCCGTCCAGCCTAATCATAAGCCGTTTCACTTGGCTTAATTATGGTCTTAACGGAGCATGAACGGACACAGAAAAAGCCGCCCGGTTCCCGCCGGGCGGCTTCAGGAATTCGTCGCGTCGCGACGCGTCAGCTTCTGAACTGGCTGTCGATCGGATCGATCGTAATTTCGACGCGGCGATTGAGCGATTGTCCGGCATCGGTCGCGTTGTCGCCGATCGGGCGCGTCTCGCCGTAGCCGACGGACGAGAGCCGCGCCGGTTCCACGCCTTGCGAGCCGAGATAGTTCGACACCGACAATGCGCGCCGCTGCGACAGGTCCATGTTGTAGTCGTCGGAGCCGCGGGCGTCGGCATGACCGGCGACCGTCACCGTCGTCTTGTCGAATTCGTCGAGAACTTCCGAGACCGCGTTCAGCGTCGGATAAAAGCCGGACTGGATGTCCGACTGCGCCGTATCGAACGTAATGTCGGACGGCATGATGAGGCGAATGGTGTCGCCTTCGCGCTGGACTTGCACGCCGGCGTTGACGAGCCGCTCGCGCAGCTTTGCCTGCTGCTGGTCCTGATAGACGCCGATGCCGCCGCCGATGAGGGCGCCCGCCGCGCCGCCGATCAGC
>JBGTLL010000152.1:0-6579 GCA_041744115.1 Parvularculaceae bacterium
CGCATGGGCGCGCGGACCTTGCTGGCGACCCACAAGGCCGCGACCATCGGCGAGATGTCGTGCAACCCGGCCATCGGCGGCCTCGGCAAGGGGCACCTCGTTCGCGAGATCGACGCGCTCGACGGGCTGATGGGGCGGGTCATCGACCGCGCGGGCATCCAGTTCCGGATGCTGAACCGCTCGAAAGGCCCGGCGGTCAGGGGGCCGCGCGCGCAGGCGGACAGGAAGCTTTACCGCCAGCACATGCGGGCGGCGATTGCGGAAACGGCCAATCTCGAGGTGCTTGAAATCGCGGTCGAAGACATCCTCGTTTCACATGAAACAAGCGAGGCGCTGGTCACCGGCATTGTCGGCGCCGACGGGTCCGAAATCCGCGCGGGCGCGGTCGTGCTGACCACCGGGACTTTCCTTAAAGGCGTCATCCATATCGGCGAGCGGCGCATTCCTTCGGGGCGCGTCGGCGAGGCGCCGGCGATCGGCCTGTCGGACCGGCTCTACGGGCACGGCTTTGCGATGGGGCGGCTGAAGACCGGAACCCCGGCGAGGCTCGATGGGCGGACGATCGACTGGTCCGGCCTTCAGATGCAGGCGGCGGACGCCGACCCGGCCCCGTTTTCCTTCATGACCGAGCGCATTGACGTTCCCCAGATCGAATGCGGGATTACCCACACGACCAGGGCGACCCACGCCATCATCGAGCGGAACCTCAAAAAATCGGCGGTTTATGCGGGGGGTATTTCGGGGCGGGGCCCGCGCTATTGCCCGTCGATCGAGGACAAGATCGTTCGGTTTGCGGAAAAGCAGAGCCATCAGATCTTTCTTGAACCCGAAGGCCTTGACGACGACACGGTCTACCCGAACGGCATTTCGACATCGCTCCCGGAAGACGTTCAGGACGCGTTCCTGAAGACCATCCCGGGCCTCGAACGCGTGCGCGTCATCCGCCACGCTTATGCGATCGAATATGACTATGTCGATCCGCGTGAACTCTATCCGACCCTTGAAACGAAGCGCTTGTCAGGCCTTTTCCTCGCCGGGCAGATCAACGGCACCACCGGCTATGAGGAGGCGGCGGCCCAGGGACTGCTCGCCGGGGCCAACGCCGCGGCGAAGGCCGCCGGCTCCGCGCCGATCCTGATTGACCGGTCGGAAGCCTATATCGGCGTCATGATCGACGATCTCGTTACCCGCGGCGTCACCGAGCCGTACCGCATGTTCACCAGCCGGGCCGAATACCGTCTGACCTTGCGGGCGGACAATGCGGATCGGCGGTTGACCGAACGCGGCGAAAAACTCGGCCTTGTCGGCGTGCGGAGGGCGCATGTGTTTCACGTGAAACGTCGCGCCCTCGAAGCAGCGCAAAACTGGGCCCGCGCGCGCGGCCTGACGCCGAATGAAGCAGCGAAATATGGCGTCCCGGTCAACCAGGATGGCCGACGCCGGGGCGTGTTCGATCTTCTGGCGCTTCCCGGCGTTTCGATGCGCGAGATGGCGCGGATCTGGCCGGAGGCGGCGGGAATGCGGCCCGATGTCGCCGAACAGCTCGAAATCGAAGCGCTTTACGCGGGCTATCTCGATCGTCAGGAGGCTGACATTATCGCGTTCAAGCGCGACGAGTCGCTGCGTCTGCCCGCTGATCTGCCGTATGCGGCGATCAAGGGGCTCAGCCATGAAGTCCGCGCGAAACTTGAGGAAACACGGCCCGCGACCCTGGGTCAGGCCGGCCGCGTCGAGGGCGTCACCCCGGCGGCGCTGGCGGTGCTCCTCGCCTTTGTGAAAAAGCATGAGCGGGCGGCGGGCTAGTGGCCGCTTTGGTTGCAACGGCACGGCTCGCGGCGCATCCTTCGCGACGCGCGCAAAGGGGCGCGCTCCTCAGGATGAGGAATTTCTGTGTTGAAACAAGGGCCTCCCTCATCCTGAGGAGCGGCCCTCATGGGCCGCGTCGCGAAGGATGCGCCGCGCGCGCGGATGCGCATTATTCCACCGCTGCGGGTTTCCTGGCGGAAGAATAAGATGACCTACACCCCCCAGGACTTCGCCGCCGAGTATGGCGTTTCACGTGAAACACTCGCCCGGCTCCTCGCTTTCGACGCTGTCTTCCTCGACTGGTCGTCCCGGCACAATCTGGTCGCGCGCTCGACGATCGCGGCGCGGTGGGAACGGCATTACCGCGATTCAGGCCAGCTTTTTGGGCTGATCCCGGCAAGTTCGAAAACCCTCGCCGATCTCGGCAGCGGGGCCGGATTTCCGGGCCTTGTTCTGGCGGCCATGGGGGCGGAGACGGGCCGCAAGGTTACGCTCGTCGAAGCGACCGGCAAAAAGGCGGCTTTCCTGCGCGCCGCAATCGAGGCGATGGCTTTGAAAGCTGTGATGGTCATACCACAACGCATTGAAAGTATTACTCTTTCTCCGCAGGAGGTGGTGACGGCGCGGGCCCTCGCCCAACTTGATAAGCTCCTCGCCTACGCCAATGAATACGCCCACGAAAAAACCGTCCTGATTTTTCCTAAAGGACAAGATGTTGAGGGTGAATTGACCGCAGCCGCTAAATCTTGGCATATGAGAGTCGAAAAGCACGCGAGCGTGACGAACCCCGGCTCTACCATTCTGGTGATCCGCGATTTGAGGGCGAGGAAACGGTAGCGCGCTTTAAAACCCGGAAGTCGACGTGACATCAGACGCCTTCATTTCCTCAAATCCGCGCATTCTCGCGGTCGCGAACCAGAAGGGCGGCGTCGGCAAGACAACGACGGCGATCAACCTGTCGACGGCGCTTGCGGCGGTCGGTGAAAAAGTCCTCCTCATCGATCTCGATCCGCAAGGCAACGCCTCGACCGGCCTCGGCTCGGAGGCGGCCGGCCGCGCGGTGACGACGTATGATGCGCTGATGGGGGAGTACCGTCTCGAAGCGGCGATCATCGACAGCGGCATTCCTGGCTTGAAGCTGGCGCCGGCGGGCGTTGATCTCGCCGGCGCTGAAGTTGAACTCATCGACGCCGAGCGCCGGCATTACCGGCTGACGGATGCGCTCGGCGACTATCTGAAGGGCGCGCGCGAGACGAGCTATGTCCTCATCGACTGCCCGCCCTCGCTCAGTCTCCTGACGATCAACGCGCTGGCGGCGGCCGACGCCGTCATCATCCCCTTGCAGGCGGAGTTCTTCGCGCTCGAAGGCCTGTCGCAAATCCTGAGGACCATCGAGACCGTCCGCGGACGGATCAACCCGCGGCTTGAACTTCAAGGGATCGTCCTCACCATGGTCGATGCGCGCAACAATCTGGCGAGCATGGTCGAGGCGGACGTCCGCGCGCATATGGGCGCCAAGGTCTATGAGACGGTGATCCCGCGCAATGTGCGGATTTCCGAAGCGCCAAGTCATGGCAAGCCGGCGCTCCTCTACGATCTGAAATGCGCCGGCAGCCAGGCCTATATCCGGCTCGCCAGCGAAGTGATCCAGCGCGAGCGCGAAGCCAGAAAGGCGGCGTGATGAACGCGAAAAAGCCTAGAGGTCTCGGACGCGGACTGGACGCGCTCCTCGGCGACGCGCCTTCGTCGCGCGAACCGCCGGTGGCCCCGGATTCGCCGCTCGGCTCGATGGGCCGGCGGCTGATGACGTTGCCGATCGAGTTTTTGAAACCGAACGCCAACCAGCCGCGACGCGCCTTCAACGAAGACGCAATCGAAGAGCTTGCCGCCTCGATCCGGGCCCGCGGGCTTCTGCAGCCGATCCTCGTCCGCCCGCTCGCCTATGAATCCTATGAGATCGTCGCCGGCGAGCGGCGCTGGCGGGCGGCGCAGCGGGCCGGCGTCCCCGACGTGCCGGTCGTCATCCGCGAACTTGATGACGCGGCGGCGGCGGAGATCGCGCTGATCGAGAACCTGCAGCGGGTCGATCTCAACCCGATGGAAGAATCGGCGGCCTACGCCCGCCTTTCCGACCTCTACCGTCGGACGCAGGACGAGATCGCCCGCGCGGTCGGCAAATCGAGAAGCCACATCGCCAACATGATGCGGCTGACGACGCTGCCGCCGAAATGCCGCGAGGCGCTGGAGTCTGGCGCGCTCACCATGGGCCACGCGCGGGCGCTGCTCGGCGCCGTCAGGCCGGACGAGGCGCTCGCCGTGGTTTTAAGACAGGGCCTCAATGTCCGCGACACCGAGCGCTATGTCAGGAAACTGAGCGAGGACACGCCGGAAAAGACCGCGCCGACCGGCCGCGAGCCGGCGAAACCATCCGTACCAGGACGAAAAGACGCGGACACGCGGGCGCTCGAAGGCGACCTCGCCGCGGCCCTGGGACTCGAGATTTCGATCGACCACCAGCCGAAAGGCGCCGGCGTCATCTCGATCAGCTACCGCTCGCTCGACCAGCTTGACGACGTCTGCAAACGGCTGATGGGGACGGGGGTTTGAGGGAGCGCGGCGTTGCAACCTTGCGGTGCGCGAAGGCCCCGGGCGCGGTTAATTTTACGGGTAAGGCGGATAATCCCCGGCGCGCGGCCCGCGACGACGCCAGTCCCCATGCGGGTCGTCGCGTTTTTTTCCGTATTGTCCGCTTTCCCTTTTTCGGAGAAAGGCGCGCGCGGCGGGTCGTCCGTCCGCGTCTCTTTCCGCGAAAACGGGGCTGCAGAGGCAAAGGCCCGGTCGTCCATGCGCGGGTCTCCTTTCAAGCTGGCGCGAAACCATTCTAAAGCGCCGGCAAGGGGTGGGACGGATTTATTTTCGCCTTTAGAGCAACGAGCAAAATCCCGGAATCGAGGAGGACGTCACCCTGACGCAAGTCAGGGTCCGGAATGGCGAGCAAAGGCCCTCGCGGCTCTGGATGCTGACTTTCGTCAGCATGACGGAACGAGGGTTCGTGTCCAATGCGGATTAATTGCGCTTCGCTCTAAATCATGAGATACGCCGATTTCGCCGATCCGGGGAAAACGCCGCGCCGCGCTCGTCAAAACGGGGAATTTCCGGTTGGTCAGTATGCTGATTACCGGGCGAACGGCGCGGACCGCTGGAAACAAAGCCCGCTGTTTGAATGAAGCGCGCAGCCGGGCGCCCCGCGAAAACGGCGCCAGCGCCGCCCGCCTTTGATTTACGCATCGCCGGCCAGCCCGTGAGAACCGGACCGGCGACAAACCGGACTTGTCACTCGGCGCGCCAAAACACGGCGCCCCTGAGGAGTAAGACGAACGAGACCCCCCGAGTGTGACAAGTCCCACGCATTTTTTTGAAATTATTTTTTGCGCGGCGGCGTTCGATGCGCCATCAGCGCCCCGATGCGGCGCCAATTCGCCAATTCAGGGCGCCGACGCCGTCAGGTTCGCCTTTAGAGCAAAGAGCAATCTCAGAATCGAGGACGACGTCACCCTGACGCAAGTCAGGGTCCGGAATGGCGAGCAAGTCCCTCACGGCTCTGGATGCTGGCTTTCGCCAGCATGACGGAACGAGGCATGACGGAACGAGGTTCGTCTCCAATGCGGATTAATTGCGCCCCGCTCCAAGGGGCCGTGCGCCCGCCGCCACTTCTCCGATTGCCTTGTAATACACGGTGTATTACAAGGCTCGCATGAAGACGATTTCGGTCAGGCTCGGCGAGGACGACAGGCGCAAACTGGAGGCGATTCAGAAGGCGACCGGCCGCTCGGCGTCCGAGGCGATCCGCCACGCGATCAAGACCGAAAGCGCGGGCGTTGAAAAAGCAAAGCCGAAGGAACGGTCGTTCTACGACCGCTATTGCGAATTGATGGATGCGCGAAAGGGTGAACCGGCCGGTCCAACGACGGATTTCGCGAACAATTCCCGCGAGCATGTTCGCGCGATCATTCAGGCGAAGCACGATCGGCGCTCCGGGCGCCGATGATCCTGATCGACACCGGTCCCGTCGTCGCCGCCTTTCGGCGATCCGAAAAAAGTCACGATGATTGCCGCAAAAAGCTGAAAACGCTGGCGCAGCCGTTCGTCTCGACGCTGCCTGTATTGACCGAGGCGTTTCATCTCCTCGCGCCCGCAAGCGGCGGCGCCGACGACCTGCGCGCGATGGTGTCCGAGGGGTTGATCAAAATCCGCACGCCCGATGCGGCGGAGATCGCGCGCGCCTTCGCGTTGATGGAGACCTATCGCGACCTGCCGATGGATTTCGCCGACGCCTCGATCATCGCCGCGGCGGAGGCGCTGAAGACGCGAAAAGTCTTTACGTTCGACGCGCGCGACTTCGCCGTGTACCGCATCCGGCGCGGCCACCGGCTCTATCCTGTCGATCTGGCGTAGGGCGCCCTACCTTCCCGCCATCGCGGCGATCCTGAACGCCGCGCGCTCGACGATTTCCTGATCCGGGAGGCCCGTCGATTTGGCCCCGAGTTCGGCCTCGATGAGGAGGTCGAGGGCGGCGTCGATTTTCGGCAAGGTCCAGCGTTTCAGTCGCGCCTCGAAGGCGCGCTTTTCCATGAAAAAGACCGGCGGGCGGAGCTTTGCCATCGCCGCTTCGGCGCCGGCGCCGTCGCCGATGAAGACTTGCGCCATGCGCAACCGGGCAAATTCCCGTTGCAGCGCTCTGACCGTGCCGACCGGGCTCGCCGCCGCGCCCGC
>JBGTLL010000153.1:0-2706 GCA_041744115.1 Parvularculaceae bacterium
GTCACGGCGTCCCCCGGCGCCGCAGCGCTGGCGCTTGCCGGCCAGCCGGTGACGGCGTCCTCAGGCGCGCTCGCCGACTTTGACGGCGGCCTTGCATCCTCCTCCTACGGAGCGTTCGACGACATCGACGGCGGCGCGGCGGCCTCGACCTACGGGACCTTCAACGACATTAACGGCGGGAGCGCCTGATGGCCGAAGAGCTGAGACGCATGCGCCAAAGAAACGACACCGCCGCCAACTGGACGTCGGCGAACCCGGTCCTCCTCGACGGCGAGATCGGCCTTGTCATGGACGCGGCGGGCCAGCCGATGACGATGAAAATCGGCGACGGCGCGACGGCGTTCAGCACGCTGCCCGGCTATGCGATGGGCGCGCGCGACCTCGTGCTCGCCGGCGACTTCGAGACGTCGAGCGCCCTCGAAGTCGATGTCACCGATTTGAAGGCGCCGCTCGCCGCCAGCGCCACCTATCTGATCGAATTGCGCGGCGTCTGGCAGACGAGCCTCTCGACGAACGGTTTTGCCGCCCCGCTCAAAATCCCCGCGTCGGCGGTAATCAGCGGCCATCTGAAATCGAATTCCAACGTCGCGACGATCCAGGGGATCTACCAGAACGCCGACGATGCGATGAGCGGCTTCATCACCGCCGCGGCGGCGGCCGACACCGATATCCCCTTCGGCGCGTTTTGGATCGTCAAGACCGACGCCACCGCCGGCGACGCGCAGCTGCGTTTGAGAACGGAAGCGAACGGCACCGCCGTCAGGCTGAAAGCCGGCCGGACGGTCTTTTCGTGGCGTCGAATGGCCTGACCTCAACCATCAAAGGAGCGAACAAAATGGCTGCATCGAACTGGAAAATTTACGGGCCCGCGGCCCTCGCCATGGCGAAAGGCGATTTCGATCTCGATTTGCCGATCCGCATGGTCCTCGTCACCAGCGTCTATGTTCCCGACCAGGCGTTGCACGATACGTGGGCGGACATTTCGGCGAACGAAGTCGCCGCCGGCGGCGGCTACGCGACGCATGGCGCGGCGCTGACGACCAAGACGGTCACGCAGACGGGCCTCGTCGTCGAAGGCGACAGCGACGACGTCTCGTGGCCGGCCTCGACCATCACCGCGAAATTCGCGGTCCTCGTCCAGGACGCCGACAGCAACGGCATCCTCGCCGCCACCGACAAGGTGCTCGCCTATTCGGACCTCAATGACGGGGGCGGTTCGCTGTCGTCCGTCAACGGAACGTTGACGGTCGCGATGCACGCGACGAACGGCTTCCTGCAGATGACGGCGTCCTGAGGAGAACCAAGCGATGACGACGCGGCGGCTTCTCACGGTTCTCCATTCGACCGCCGCCGGCGTCGCCGCGCCGCTCGATCAATACGCGCCGTCCTATCCGCGCCTCGCCGGCCCGACGATCCTGGAAAGCGGCGCCCGGCGGACGACGGTCGAAAGCTACAATGTCGGCCCCGACGGCGCCGCGCCGGTGCCGACGCCGGTCATGCAGGCGCTCGTTATCGATACGACCGTCGAAACGCTGTCGATTACGGGGCGCTTCACCGCTCTTCCCCGCCGCGCGACCGACCCGGCCGAATTCTTTCTGCCGGGCGGCGTTCCCGCCGCATTCTCGATTTTCGAGATCTTCGAGGGCGGCCGGTTCTCCGCGCAGATCTCCGCCGCGTTCGCGGCGTCAGTTCCGCCGGATACGACCGTACAGATCACGGTCAATGTCGGCGGCAAGACCTATGACGGCGATCCGGCGATCGTCGGGGTGCTGACGGTCAATGTCACGGGGACGCAAGGGGGCGCGCCGCCGAACACGCCGCCGGTGCTGGCGCGCCAGCCAGGCGATCAGGCCTTCACGCAAGGCGTCGCCTTCAATTTCCAGCTCCCCGCCGACACGTTTTTCGACGCCAATGGCGACACCCTGACCTACACGGCCTTGCGCGGCAGCGGCGCGGCGCTCCCTTCCTGGCTCGTTTTCAATGCGGCGACGCTCGCCTTTTCGGCGGCGGCGGGCGCGCCGGTCGCGGCCGTCGGCACGTTGACGATTGACGTCCGGGCCTTTGACGGCGGCGCGCAAGGAAACGGCTTCGCCCGATTTTCGCTGACGATTACGGCGGCGGCCGGCGGCTCGGTGCCGCTCGAGGCCGATCCCGACGCCGGCATCGTCTACGGCCACGGCGTTGAAGACGCGCTGAAACTCGTTCCGCATACGGATGGCGCGGGCGCGACGATCCCGACGCACTGGACGCGGGACACCGGCAACTGGTCGAGTCCCAACACCTGGTCGCAAGGGACGGTCCCCGGCGACGGCTCAAAAGTCGTCATCCAGAGCGCGCACACGGTCACCTTCAATGCGGCCAATAGCGGCCGCCTCGCCTCGCTTCGCGTCAATGGCGTCTTCAAGGCCTCGACCGTCGCCTCGACGCAATTGAATGTCGAGCATTTCGTCGTCGCGCCGTCCGGCGCCTATCGCGCGGGGACGATCGCCGCGCCGTTGCCGGCCGGCGTCACCCACACCGTCATGTTCATCGACACCGGCGATCTTGACGTCGCCACCGATATCGCCGGCATCGGCCGCGGGCTGATGAAGTGCGGCCTCGTCGAGATCCATGGCGCCGTCAAATCCTATTTCCATCGCGGCGCGACCAAGGCGGGGCCGCTCGTTGGCGCGACGACGATGAGCCTTTCGGTCGCGCCGAAGGGCT
>JBGTLL010000154.1:0-2320 GCA_041744115.1 Parvularculaceae bacterium
CGCCGTTTTGCGATTTCAGCAATTCGAGCGAGACCCGCGTCGCCTCGTCGATGATCATCGAGGCGCCGGCGTCGGCGCGTTTGGGCGGACGCAGCGCCGGCATCCGTCCCGCCTGTGTCAATTGCACATAAGCGAGAAGGCCGCCAAGCGCGGCGCAATCGGCGCGCGCGAACGCCCCGAACCCGTCAAGCGCGGCGACGCTGAAGGCTTCGCGAAGACGCCGCTCGCCAGCGCGGGAGTCAAAGCTTGACGGCGCCTGCAGGCCGAGCCGCACGCTCCGCCGCGCATGATCGAGAAGGGCGCGCCATTCCGCCGGCATGTCGTCAAGGTCAGGCGCGACGAGTTCCGAAAAAGACAGCGCCGCGAAATCGGCGGCGAACGATTCCGGCGTCGTCGCCCTGACCGTCAGTTCCCCGGTCGAGATATCGACCGCCGCGAGGGCGGCTTCCCCGCCGCCATTGAGAATGGCGAGCGCGCCGAGAAAATTGCTCTCCGCGGCGTCAAGCAGCGTGTCTTCGGTGATCGTCCCTGGCGTCACCACCCTGACGATCTCGCGGCGGACGACGGATTTCGCGCCGCGCTTCTTGGCTTCGGCCGGATCTTCCGTCTGTTCGCAGATCGCGACCGAGAAGCCCGCGCGAATGAGGCGCGCGAGATAGGCCTCATAAGCGTGATAGGGAACGCCGCACATCGGGATCTCGGCGCCGGCATGCCGGCCGCGTCTGGTTAGCGCAATCCCGAGCGCCGCCGACGCCTTCACGGCGTCGTCAAAGAACAGCTCGTAGAAATCTCCCATGCGATAGAACAATAGCGCATCGCCCGCGCGCGGCCGGATCGCAAGATATTGCGCCATCATCGGCGTCGCCTCGGACGCGATGTCGTTGGCCGCCATTTGAACGTTTAAGGGCGTCGGTGCGGAAGCGTCCATGAAAGCCGGAAGAAATCGCTGAATCGTCAGCACCGTTTAGCGGAGTCGGGGCAAAGAGTCGAAGGCGCCGATCGGGACGCATATTGGAGCTTGCGGCGAGACGAAAATTAGTGACGATGCGACCCGATGCCAATTCTCCCGCCGCCATCGACCGAGGAAACAACGATCGATCTTGGCGATCGGGTCGCGCCGCTCACCGCGCGGGTCAATCGGCGCGCGCGGCGTCTGATCGTCACCGTTGACGCCATCACCGGACGGGTGTTCGTCACCGCGCCGTCAAAACGCGCGCTGCCCGAAGCCCTGGATTTCGCCAAGACACGCGCGCGCTGGATCACGCGGCAGCTCGATCAGAGCGGCGGCGCGAGGCCGTTTCGCGCGGGACTTGTTTTTCCGTTGCGCGGCGCGCCGGTGTCGGTCGTCAATGACGGCGGCCCGCGCGCCGGCGTCCGGCTTGATGGCGATTGCCTGTTTGCCGGCGGCGATGAAAAACATCTGAACCGCCGCATTACGGACTGGCTGAAAACGGAAGCGCGCAGGGCCCTGACCGATCGCGCGGATCATCATGCCGCCGCGCTTGGCCGCAAACGCGGCGCGATCAGCATCCGCGATACGCGCTCGCGCTGGGGATCGTGCGCGCGCAACGGCGCGCTTTCCTTCTCGTGGCGGCTGATTCTCGCGCCGCCCGAAATTCTTGACTATGTCGCCGCGCATGAATGCGCGCATCTTGTTCATCTCAATCATTCGCCCGCTTATTGGCGCGTGCTCAAGGGCCTTGGCATCGACGCCAGAGCCGCGCGCGACTGGTTTACCGAAAACGGCCAGGGCCTGTACGGCTATGGCGTCGAGCGCGCGGCTTAATCCGTTCAGCCATTTGCTGCGTCAATGACGTCAATCGCCGGCGCCAGCAGCGGGCTTTCCCCATGCTTTGGCGGCCGCGCGATCAAAGCGCGCTCCATGATCTCGCGCCAAAGGATCGCCGGCGCGGCGCCGCCGGTGACCTCGCCCATCGATTGGTTGTCGTCGCGGCCGACCCAGACGACGCAGACGAGGCCGCCGGCGTGCCCGGCGAACCAGGCGTCGCGATTGTCCTGGGTGGTGCCGGTTTTTCCGTAGGCCTGAAATCGCGAGAGCCTTGCAGCCTTGCCGGTGCCCCAATCCGTCACCGCGCGCAGCATGTCGTTCAGTCGGCGGATCGACGGCGCCGACGCCGCGGCGCCGACATAGGTCGATGGACGCGCGAAAACCCGCCCGCCATCGCTGAGATCGATGCGCTCGACGCCATGCGGCTCGACGCGGTAGCCGCCATTGGCGAAGGGGGCGTAAGCGCCCGCGAGTTCGAGCGGCGTCATCGCGTCAACGCCGAGCGCCAGCGCCGGCCCTTGCGTCAGCGGC
>JBGTLL010000155.1:0-10772 GCA_041744115.1 Parvularculaceae bacterium
CCGGCGCCCGCCGCGGCGGCTTCCGCGATCAGTGCGTCGGTCTCGCCTGCGAAGGCGGAGACGACGGCGACGACTTTCCGTCCCGCGCGGCGATGGCGATCGAGTTCGCCGACGACGGCGGCAAGATCGCGGGCGTCGCGCAAGACGGAGGAGCCGAACTTCACCACCAGGATCTCGGCGACGCATTCCGCTTTGGGGAAGCCTGACGGGAGAGTGTCGAAATCAACGCGCATGGACTGCGTCCCGGTTGCCGAACGCAGCGACCCGCGGCGACGCGGCCCGATCGAGCGCATTGAAGAGGTCGCGAATGAGATCCTGTTCGTGCTCGAGGCCGACCGAAAACCGCGCGAGGCGGTCGGAAATCCCCGCGACGCGCCTTGCTTCCGGCGTCATCGACGCATGCGTCATTTTCGCGGGAATGCAGACAAGGCTTTCAAAGCCGCCGAGCGATTCGGCGACCGTGAAAATCGACAGCGCGCGGAGGAGAGCGAGTACGTCGACAGTATCGGCGAATTCAACGCTCAGCATGGCGCCGAATCCATTCTGCTGGCGGCGCGCGATGTCATGGCCCTGGTGCGAAGCGAGGCCCGGATAATGGACGCTGGCGACGCGGTTGTCAGAGACGAGCGCGGCAACGACGGCTTCGGCGGTTTGCTGCTGGCGCTCAATGCGCGCGAACAGCGTTCTGAGACCGCGCAGAGTAAGGAAAGAATCGAACGGCGCACCGGCGACGCCGGTCGCGTTCGCCCACCACGCCAGTTCATCGCCCAGCGCCTTGTCGCGCGCGAGAACCGCGCCGCCGACAACGTCACTATGGCCATTGATGAATTTGGTTGTCGAATGAATGACGATGTCGCAGCCGAGCGCCAGCGGCTTTTGCAGCGCCGGCGACAGGAACGTGTTGTCCGCGGCGACGATCGCGCCGGCGGCGTTGGCCGCCTTGGCGCAGGCTTCGATGTCGGTAATCCGGAGAAGCGGGTTGCTCGGGGTTTCGATGAGGACAAGTTTCGGTTTTTGCGCCAGCGCCGCGGCGAACGCCGCGCCGTCCGTCTGATCGACGAAGAGGACGCGAAACTGGCCGCGGCGCGCCCGCGCATTGAGCAGGCGAAAAGTCCCGCCATAGCAATCGTGCGGCGCAACGACGAGCGCGCCCGGATCGACGAGATTGAGGACAAGATCGATCGCCGCCATGCCGGACGCAACGACAATGCCGCGCTCGGCGTCTTCAAGATCGGCGAGCGCGCGTTCAAGCTCCGCCCGCGTCGGATTTCCCGAGCGCGTATAGTCGTAGGCCGGCTTTTCTTCGGGGTCGCGCCAGCCGAAAGTCGCCGACAGATGCAGCGGCGGCGACACCGCGCGGTATTGGCCGTCGGTCGCGACGCCGGCGGCGGCGGCGATCGTCTCGGGGCGGAAGATTTGCGTCTGCATGGATCTATTCCTCAATGAAGGCTTTGATGACGCCGCCGATGATCGCCGATTCCTTCAGGAAGGCGTCGTGGCCATAAAGCGATTGAAACTCGAAACAGCGCCCCGAGGCGACGTTGCGCGCGAGGCGGGCGATGTCCGCCGCCGGAACGAGCCGGTCGCTCAGCGAAGCGACAAACAGCGCAGGCGCGGCAATCTTCGCCGCATCGACATAATGGCGGTCGACCGAGTCGGACAGCGTGACGTATCGTTCGGCCGCCATCGGATAGGCGTCGCCGCGGGCGATGAGATAAGAGCAGACGTCATAGGGGTCACCGGCCGCGGCGCCTGGAGAGGCGTCAAATCGCACGGCGAATTCTTCCGCCGTCCTGTAGGTCGTCATCGCGAGCTGGCGCGCCAGCGATACGCCCTCCTTTACCGCATCATGCCGGACCGAAAAATTGATGATCCGCCGCTGGATGCCGCGCAGCGCCGTCGCCGCGGGATGAGCGCGATCAGCCGCCGAAACGACGCAAAGTTTTTCGATCCGATCGGGAAATTCCTCCGCGAAGGCAAGAGCAACCATGCCGCCATAGGACGCGCCGACAAAGGCCTTGAGCGCGCCGATGTCGAGGACATCAAGCGCGCAAGCGAGTGAACGCGCCTGGTCGCGCGTCGAGATCGTGCGCGCCATCTCGCCGGCCCCGGGAAGAAAATCGAAGCCAACGACGCAGAATTTCTCGAGATCGACGGCGCCGCCGGCATGGACAATATCGCGCCACCAGCCGCGCTCGCGGTCGAAATCGGCCACGACTCGCCCTGCCGAAACACCGCCGGCGACGGCTATGACGGGGCGCGCGATGTCGCCGTGAACGCGGAGGGAGAGTTCCGGCCGCGACAGGGTTTCGCCAGACCGGAGTGCGAATCCGGCCGGCAACGACACGTCGATGTCATAGACATCATCGGTTTCATCGGCTTGTCGGCGATTGGGGATTCTCAATGCGGCGGTCATGGCTCGGCCTCTGCTTCCACGTCGTCGCGCAACAGGAAATTCGCAGAGACCCGATCGGACGCGGCATCGCGCTGTCGTCCGACTCATCTCTCGAAACGGCTGGCCACAAACGACTGGCCGTCTCGAAGGAATTGGCACCTTTCCGAATGACGGGTCGCGTCGTCCGGCGGTTGCCCCAGCGTCTTCGGGCCTATCCCTCAGCTGGTCTTGATGAGCGTTCGGGGAAAGTAGCCGCAAATTTGGCGGCGTCAACAGGAAATTTGCGCGCGGAGCCAGCCGGAAGCGCACAGCCCTTCGGCGGAAGCCACGCTATTTCGGCTTATGCGCATCGACATAGGCTCGCAGAACCGCATTCATCCGGGTCTGATAGCCGCGCCCCTCACGCTTGAAGAAGGCGACGATATCCGGATCGAGGCGCAGGCTGAGATGCTTCTTCATGCGCTCCGGGTAGACGATCGTTGCGTTCCGGAAAAACTCCTCCGTCAATTCGGGGATATCCGAAAAATCGATGCCCTCATCCGGAAGCGCCCCTAGTTCCTCCATCGTCAGCGGCCGTTCGAAGGGCGGCTTCAACTTGGCGCCGCTCCGCGCGGGAGGCGGGTCTCGCCGAGAGGCGCGTCCGGCCGGAGCGATTCGTGTGGACAACCGCGACGATGACAGCTTGGTCGATTTGGCTAATCGTGATCTCTCTTTCTTCGCCGAACTCGAGCGCGCCAATCCGCCGCGTAAAGCCTGGACCGTCAAGATAGCGGCGGCGGTCTCGAAGTCGACGCCGTGTTTGACAAAGTTGGCGCGGTTCTTGGAGTCGTCCCATTCGAAATCGCGTCCCGACAGCGTATATACGATCGTAGCCACTTCAAGCCTAAGCCATCGCCCCGGCCGCCCATTTGAGCGCGGCCTTGGTCAGCGGGCTGAAGCCTTGCGCCAGCGCCTTCGCACAGAACCGGCGCTGGAAGGCGACGAGCGCGGCGGCGTGCGCCTTGTCGGGCGCGTCGTAGCCGATGGCGCGAAGGAGCGCCAAAGCATCTTCGTAGGAAATCGACGGATCCGGGTCGCCGTCATAGGGCGCGATCGCCTGACCTTTCTCGGCGAGCTTTCCCCACGGGAAGAGTTCTCCTGGATCCTCCTTGCGCTGGGGCGCGACGTCCGAATGGCCGAGAATGCGCGCGGGCGGCACATTATGGCGTGTACGGATGTCTTCAAGCAACGCCGCGACTATATCGATCTGCTTTTTTGGAAATTTTCGATAGCCCCATTCATGGCCGGGATTGACGATCTCGACGCCGATCGAACGGGCGTTAATGTCCGCCTCCCCTTTCCAGCTCGAAATGCCGGCGTGATAGGCGCGCATCCCCTCCGCGACGAGCGCGTAAATCGTTCCGTCTTCCTCGACGAGATAATGGCATGAGACTTTCGACGCCGGATCGCAGAGGCGGTCCAGCGCTTCTTTTCCCGTCGGCATGCCGGTGTAATGCAGGATGATCGTATCGACGCCGCGGCCGCGCTCGTCAAAATTGGGCGACGGGGTCTCCACGATGCTTGCCTTTTTCACTTTTTTGCCTCCGGTTCGGGCGCAACGACGATCGGTTCCGGCGCGCCGGGTTCCGGCGCCGTCGCCGGCGCGCGCAGGACAACGATCCCGACCCCGACCAGGGTCATTGCCCCGCCGACGAGGATAACCGTCGTCAGCGGCTCGCCAAGCAGGAGGATCGAAAACATCACCGCGAGGAACGTCGTCAGCAACGTCGATGACGCAACTTCAGACACAGGCCGGCGCTGGATC
This sequence comes from Parvularculaceae bacterium, assembly GCA_041744115.1. Classification (GTDB taxonomy): domain Bacteria; phylum Pseudomonadota; class Alphaproteobacteria; order Caulobacterales; family Parvularculaceae; genus Amphiplicatus. Next base: position 4,200 of record JBGTLL010000155.1, read on the forward strand.
AGCCAGTAATAGGTTGTGTGTCCGAACACCGACGCGATCAGCGCGGAATAAAGAATGGCGCCGGCGACGAGCGTCCTGTCGCTTGCCGCCAGCAACGCCAGCTGGTCGCGCTCGACCACCGCCGTGATCGCCCACAGGCACGGCGCGCCGATCATCCCGAACCAGGCGAGCAATTCCCACGGCTTGAAGCCTGGCGTCTTCTTGATAAGGATTGCTCCGAAGGCCTCGACGAGGGTCGCCGCCGCAACCATGCCGACGCCAATGACGATACGCGCGCCCGCTGTCTCCTCCCCGCGGCCGAGCGCAATAAGCGCAACGCCGGCGAAAGCGAGCGCAACACCGATGCGGCGCCGCCAGCCGATCACTTCCTTCAGGATCAGCACCGAGAGAATCGAAGCAAACGGCACATAGAGCGCGTTGGCGATCGCACTCGCCGAGGCGGTTGCATAGTTGAGGCCGGTAAAGAGCAGCGCGTAATTGATCGCGCCGAAACAGAGCGCCGCGAGCATGATGTTTCGCATCCGCCCCGCCCGCCAGCGCAGGAACGGCGCAAGCACGATCGCAACCAGGGTCATGCGCATGGCGGCGTAAAATATCGGCGGGATTTCCGCGACCGCCGTCTTGATGACGACGTAATGGAACCCCCACGCCGTGCAGAGGACGACAAGAACGATCAGTTCGCGTGCGACCAAAGGGAACCCCCGCTCGGGCGCGCGTCGCGCCTAGCGTGGCTTACGCCGCGCCGCCCGCGCCATCAATCGGCGAAGCCATTGCTGGAGGGGATCGCTTCGCCTTCATGACGCGCGGTCGCCTGACGCCAAATTGCATCATCCAGAGGCGAATGAGCTCCCTGGGACGAAGCGCTACGCGTCTTTTTCGGCCGACTCGGTCGATGCGATCCAGCCCCCGCCGAGGACCCGGTCATGGGTGGCGTCCGGCGAATAGAAGACGCAGGCCTGCCCGGGCGCGACGCCTTCTTCCGATTCATCGAAATCGACGCCGAGCGCGCCATCCCAGCTGAGGCGCGCGGGTTTTGGCGGCCGGGTCGAGCGCACTTTCACGGCAACCGCCGCGCCGTCTTGCGCCGCCTTTTCGATGTCGCCGTCGCCAATCCATGAGGTTTCTTTCAGTCTCAGGCGTTTCACCATCAGCGCTTCGCGCGGGCCGACGACAACGCGGCGCCGTTCGGCGTCGAGCCTGACGACAAACAGCGGTTCGCCGGTCGCGAGGCCGAGGCCCCGGCGTTGACCGACGGTGTAATGAATGACGCCCGGATGCGTTCCGATGACAGCGCCATCCGTCGTGACGATCTCGCCGGGCTCCGCCGCGCCCGGGCGCAGGCGTTCGACGACGGAGGCGTATTTTCCTTCCGGCACAAAGCAGATGTCCTGACTGTCCGGCTTGTCGGCGACGACAAGGCCGAATGCGCCGGCGATCCGCCGCACATCATCTTTCGCGAAGTCGCCAAGAGGAAAGCGCAGGTAATCGAGCTGGTCGCGTGTCGTCGAGAACAGGAAATAACTTTGATCGCGGCTCGCGTCTTTCGCACGGCGCAGTTCCGCGCCGTTCGGCCCAACGGCGCGGCGGATGTAATGGCCAGTCGCCATCGCGGCGCCGCCAAGATCGCGCGCCATATCCATCAGGTCGCGAAACTTCACGCGCTCATTGCAGCGAACGCACGGGATCGGCGTCGCGCCGGCGAGATAGGTGTCGGCGAAATCCTCCATCACGCTTTCTGAAAAGCGGTCCTCATAATCGAGGACGTAATGAGGAATGCCGAGCCGTTCGGCGACAATGCGCGCGTCCTGGATATCCTGACCGGCGCAGCAGGCGCCTTTCTTCTGAATGGCTTGCCCATGATCGTAAAGCTGCAAGGTGACGCCGATAGCGTCATAGCCTGCGTGTTTGACCAGCGCCGCCGTCACCGATGAGTCGACGCCGCCTGACATGGCGACAACGACAAGAGCCCCGGCGGGAAGGCCGAGGTCGATCGTTGGCGCGGCAAAGGGTGCGATCGGGCGCGTTATGTCGGCAAGCGTGCTCATGGAGCGCGGAACATAGGGACCGGGCTTGGGAATATCCAGCGGCGATCGGCCTATTGCGCGGATCAAGGTTCAAGGCGAGAACCCGCGCCATGCCGCCTCAGCCATCGCCGCTCCAGTCTGGTCTTGCCGCCGCCGAGGCTGGCGATTACGCGCGCGCCGACGCCATCGCCCGCGGGCTTCTTGCCCGTAATCCCGCTGACGTCCACGGGTTGCAGATCGCCGGCTACGCAGCGTTCCGGCAGGGGCGCAATGAAGAGGCGCTTCGGGCGTTCCTTAGCGCCCATCGCGCGGCGCCAGGGCAGCCGGCGCTTCTTTACTGGCTGGGCGTCCTTTTCAAGGAGCGCGGCGATTTCGAGCAGGCCGAGCGCGCGTTCCGTGACGCCTTACGCGTCAATCCGCGCTACGGCGAAGCATGGTGCCATCTCGGCGAGACGCTTTATCTGCGCGATCGAAAGGAAGAGGCGCGGCAAGCGTACGAGGCGGCGATCGCCGCTGAGCCGTCCTCTGCAGCGGTGCTTGCAAGGGCCGCAAAGCATTTTGAGATCACCCACGATCTCGCCCGCGCCCGAACCCTTTCCGAGGAAGCGGTGCGACTTTATCCAGAAGACGAAATTGGGAAGATCGCGCTCGTTGAAATCGATCTGCGCGAGGGCCGCAATGACGACGTCATCGCCCGCGCGGCGCCGATCCTCGCTTCAGGCGTCAGCAATCCGAGGAGCCGGTCGCGACTGAGCCATCTCGTCGCGACCGCCCACGATCGCAAAGGGGAGCATGATAAAGCCTTCACCGCTTACGTGGAGGCAAATCATCTGCAACGCGACCTGGATCTCGACCGCGCCCGGCTGACGCCAAGTCCTTTACAAACTGAAAACCTTGACCGGCTGATCGCCTTTCTGCGGACGAGCGAGATTGGCGCGTGGCCGAGGCATATCCACCTTGAGGGAGCCGCGCCGGTTTTCCTGCTCGGGTTTGTGCGGTCGGGGACGACATGGCTCGACCAGATCCTCTCTTCTCATCCCGGCGTTTCGGTCATGGAGGAAGAAGACAATTTTATCGACGCCTGGCGCGATCTGCTGATTTCCGATGCGGGCCTGCGCCGGCTCGCCGCGCTTTCGCGCGAGGAGGCCAATTTTTATCGTGACCGCTATTGGGCGCGCGCCCGCAAGATTCTAAAGGCGGCCGACGACCATTTGATCGTCGACAAGCTGCCGCTGAACACGGTCAATCTTCCGTTGATCTGGCGACTGTTTCCGGAAGCAAAGATCATCTTCGCGCTGCGCGATCCGCGCGACGCGGTCTTCAGCGCTTTCCAGCAGTACTTTCAGATCAATACCGGGATGTCGCATTTTCTCGACATAACGGCGGCGGCCGGATTTTACGACCGCGTCATGACGATAGGCTTGATCGTCCGAGAAAGCGCGGCGATCGCCGTTCATGAGGTGCGTTACGAAAATGTCGTCGCCGATCTTGAATCGGAGGCGCGGCGGCTGATCGCGTTTCTTGGCCTCGACTGGAACCCGTCCATTCTCAACTATCACGAGACCGCGAGAAAGCGCGCCATCAGAACGCCAAGCGCGCGGCAGGTGATTGAAAGGCCGTATGCGACATCGATCGGGAAATGGCGCCGCTATCGGGAGGGAATGGCGCCGGCGCTGCCGATCCTCGCGCCGTGGGTCGCGACGTTGGGGTATGATCCGGATTAAAGGAAATTCAGCAGCGACAATTCGCTCGCCTGCGCCAGCGCCTGCGCCGCGGCTTCGATCGCGATCCGGTCCTGATTGAGACGGGCAACGACCTCCGCAAGGTCCACGTCTTCAATTTCGGAAGCGACGATTTCGGCGAGGTCGCGCCGCTGCCCGTTGCGCACCCGCGCGTCCTCGGTCTGGCCTTGCGCCAGGCCGTTAAGACCAAGTTCCTGATAAAGCCCGGCGGAGATCTGGTCGAGGTCGGCGATTTTCTGGATCAGAAAGGCGCTTTGCGCCGACGTTAATTGCCCCGAAAAAGCGCCCAGCGTCGCTGGCGCATCAGCGAGTTCTTTCAGTGTCGCCAGCAGTCCGCTCGCGATATCGCGCGCCGTCGCGCCGCCATCGACGACAGTACCCTCGTCGACCGCGAGTTGCTGGCGCGCGGCGTCAACGAACAGCGTGTTCGTATCGGCGGCGGCGGATAGGTCGGCGATCGATTGCGCCGTCACCGGCGGGACCGTTCCGTTAACGCCGCCGAAAACATAAACACCGCCGGTTTCGATGTTGAGCGCGGTGAGAATGCGCTGGGCTTCCGCCGCAATTGCGGGCGCGAGCAGCTCCGCGCCGCCGGTCGCCAGCGCAACGACGAAACGCTCGCGAAGGCGAGCGACGCTGTCTGCAACCGTCGTCAGCGCGGCCTCCTGGGTTTGCAGGCGCGACGCGGCGACGCCGCCCGCCTTTTCGTACGCGGTTGCGCGTTCGATGACGCCTTCGGCTGAGAGGAGGTGCGCCGTTCCGGCGCCGACGCCGCTATAGCGGTCGGAAACCTTGCCCGTCGACAGCTGAATTTGCCGCGTCTGCGCCGCCGATTGCGCGCGCTGAAAACTTGAAAGCAGAATTTGCTGGAAACCGAGATCGGAAATGCGGGTCATGGCGCCTCAAATAATCTGCAGCAGCGACTGCCAGAGCTCGTCGATCGCCGAGATGACGCGGGCGTTGGCGCCGTAGGCGCGCTGATAGAGAATGAGATTCGACAATTCCTCGTCGAGATTGACGCCGGCGGAGGCGCTCGCGCGCGCGTTGAGTTCAGCGGAAAGCACGTTGTTGGTGGCCGCTGCGAGACCGGCATTGCGCGCGGCTGAGCCGATCTCGGCTATCGTTCCGGCGGCTGCGCGCGCTTCCGCCGTTGCGGCGATGTTGGCGAGGAGAATCGCGCCCGAACCATCATTGGCGCCGGCTGCGGCGCCACCGGTCGGCCGGGCGATCGCAAAGCTCGACGGATTTGAGAGGAGCGCCGCATTGACGGAGAAAACGCCGGCGCTTTCGACAATCAGCGCTTGCCCCGAAGGAGTAGTCGCGCCTGTTCCGACATTGCCGGCATAGACGGCGTTCAGCTGATTGGCGACGCCGCGCGCCGTCGCTTCAACAAGGAGCGACAAACGCGGCAGTTCGACATTGCGCAGATTGAGAAGCCCGCGAATCTCGCCCGACGCGATGCCGGCGCCGATGTCGCTCGAAAGCAGCGATGCCGTTCCCGTATCTGGATCGACCGCCGACAAGGTGATCGCGGTCGGCGGACCAGCCGCAACGCCGAGTGCGGTAAAGCCCGCCGAATTGGCGAGCACGGTTCCGCCGCGCGTTGCAACTTCGACCCGGCCGTCATCACCGCGCGTCACCGTGATTGACAGCAGCGAGGATAGCTCGGAAAGCCGCTGGTCGAGGAGATCGGCGGCCCCTGCGCTGTTCGCGACAACCTGATTGAGGCGATAGATCTCATCGAGCAAAGCGTTGGCGCGCGCGATATCCTGCGTGAGGCGCCCGAGCGCGGCGTCGCTTTCCGCGGCGATCGCGCCTGCGGTGCGAGAGAAAGCGTCGAACGCCGCATCAAGCGCCTGCAAGGCGTCCGCCTTTGCGGCCGTGGAAGAAGGATTGGCCGAAAGCTGCGTTAGTGCGGCGAAGGCTTCGTCGAGCCTGTTGGCGAAGGAGATATTCTCGCCCGGCGCGCCGAGCGAGGCTTCGATCCGCGACAGCGCCTCGGCAATCGCGGTTGCAGAGGCCGCATCGGCGGCGCCGCCGAAGGCTGCGCCCTGCAAAAAGCGATCGACGGCGGCGCGCACGATCGAGACATCGACGCCGGCAAACTGGTTGGGGATCGCGTCGGTTTCAAAATGAGCTTCTCGGCGCGAGAAATTCGGCGTGTTGACATTGGCGATGTTCTCCGACGTCGCCGCAATCGCCCGCTGGTTGGCGAAAAGCCCGGAGACCGCCGTGTTGAGCGCGACGTAAAGGCTCATCGGCGCGGCTCCATACGCGGAATTTTCTGCCTGGAGGGCAAGACTCGCCGGGAAATACGTGCCGGGCGCGCCGTCGCGCGCTCGGAAATGCTCAGTAAATTCGTGCTTTTTTTCATGGTCCCGACGCAGGCGCCGCTTCTTTGGCAATAGAAAGTGCAAGCGCCGAACCAGAGGCAAAGCGCCCGGCAAAGTCCGACAGCCAGGAATATTCTGCAGGCTGATTTTTCCGGGCCAGAGGCTTTGTTAAGAGCGCTTAAGCATGATTGGCAAGCAATTCCGCGATATTTCTTGATGGCCTTTCTCTTGCCATGAATTGGCGAGCGCGAGGCAGCAGAATGACACAATCCGTTTCATTTTCCGCACTGACGAACGGCACGCCGCCGCGGCGTCCAGACCATGCGGCGCGCGACGAGGCGCCGGAATTTTCCTATGCGCTGGCGGCGGCGTCGCTTGAACAGCAGGCCTCGCAATCGCTGAAAGCGCACGGCGCGACGCCGCAGGCAAAAACGGGGCCGGCGCAACCGACCGGCCCGCAAGGCGAAACCGGCG
>JBGTLL010000156.1:0-13773 GCA_041744115.1 Parvularculaceae bacterium
ATCCGCATGGACACGAGCCTCGTTCCGTCATGCTGACGAAAGTCAGCATCCAGAGCCGCGAGGGACTTGCTCGCCATTCTGGACCCTGACTTGCGTCAGGGTGACGTCGTCCTCGATTCTGAGATATTGCTCGTTGCTCTAAAAGTCCTGGCCGAATCTGAGGCCGATCGTCCGCGGCTGCGCGGTGCCCTGATAGATGCCGGTATTGCCGCCCGGCCCCTGGATGCCGCAAGTGCCGATCGGGCAGGCCACAAAGCTGAGGAGGTCGGGCCGCTCGTCGAACGCATTGCTGACGAAGGCGACCAAGTGCCAATTGTCCTGGCGGACACCGGCCGAGAAGTCGGTGAGAACGTAGCCTTCCTGATCGCCGACGATCGCCTGGTCCGCCACAAGCAGATTCGACGGAGACGATGACTGGCCGGAAACCGACGCCTGCATGTGCGCGGTCATCGCGCCGAGCGGAAATTCGTAGCGTGCTGTTACGGTTCCCTTGAACTTCGGGACAACCGGAAGCGGCTGACCCTTCGGCGCTTCCGGCGCGGCGGTTTCGTCTCCAAGCGTCGCCGGATCGTCAACAGCGGCCGGGCAGGCGGTGAAAGGAGCGCCATTTACGTTGAAGCCGCAGAAATTCTCGCTGAGTTCGGCGTCGATGACCGACATCGCGCCGTTTAGCGTGAATCTGTCTGTAGGCGCCCACGTCATGTCGGCTTCAATTCCGTATATCCGCGCCGACGCCGCGTTCTGGACTTCGGTCAGACCGTTCAGGCCAAGGATCGGGAACTGGAAGTCGTTCCACACCTGGTAGAAGGCGGCGCCGTTCAGAACGAACGTATTGTCCGCCCACGATGTTTTGAAGCCGGCTTCGTAATTGACGAGCTTGTCTTCGAGGTAGGGCGGAAGCGGTGTTCGCCGGTTCGCGCCGCCTGGCCTAAAGCCAGTCGAATACGTGAGGTACACCATCTTGCTGTCATCAAGATCGTAGGTCACTCCGATCCTGTGAGTCTCGCCGGTGTTCTTGATCGTGCTGTCGAGGTTGGTGCATGGGGTATTTGGCACGCTTGCAGGAGCAAAGCACGCGGCTTCGCCGGTCGAGCTTGAAAATCCCAAGCCGTAGCCGTTAAAGCCGATCAGAGAGTTATTGTATTTATAGCCGCGGACGCCGCCGATGAACGTCAGCCTGTCCGTCAGGTCGTATTCAATTTCCGTAAACAGCGCGAGATCGCGATCCGTTCGATGCTGCTCCGTCAGCCAGATTGTGTCGGCTTGACCGGGGACCTCCAGATTATCGTTCAGGTTACGGATGATGTACTGCTGATGGATCTTGTGCCGTTGATGATTCTGAAAAAACCCGAGAACGAACCGGAATGGTCCGTCTTGCTGCGAAGAAATACGAATCTCGTTTGAGTATTTGCCGTATGAATCGTCGCCCTGGTAGAACTGGGTCGGGTCGATGTTGTTGTAGAGGTTATCGTAAAAATACGCGGCGAAATTGTAGACCCCCGGCCCCGAAACGGAATCGATATATTGATACAAAACGTCGTAATAGTAAGAATAGTCCGTATAGTCGGTGTTGGAGTCGATCTGCCGCCGCAGATAGGATCCTGCGTAAACAAGATCGAAGTTCCCGACCTTGCCCTCGAGCGTCAGCGCTGCCTGGCCGAATTTGTCTTCATTGGTGTCGGGTTCGAACCGGCTGACTTTGAGATCGCCCGAGTCGGGATCGAAGACATTGACGCCGTTCGCTTCCGATTGCTGCCCGAGCAGCGACGCCGTGGCGGTCCAGTTCTCGGTCAGGTCGATCCTGAGGGCGACACGGGCGCCGTAGGTTTCGATGTCGTTGAAATTGTCGTCGACGAGGGCGGCGTTGTCCTTTGCGATCGGCACGAGGGGCGTGCCGGTGACGGGGTTCACGCCGCCGAAAGCGGGGGCGATCGTGCCGGGGAAAATCCGCCCGCTGAGCACGTTGTCGATATAGCCAGCCTCTTTCTTGTAATAGCCGACGAGGCGGATCGCTGCGTTCTCGGCGACCGGCTGGTTTACGTAACCTTCGAACTGATAGCCGATATCGCCGTGCTGGACGGCGTTGGCTTCAAGATCATACCCGGCGGCAAATTCGCTGGGGTCGGGCTTGTTGGTGATGATTCTGAGAACGCCCGATTGCGCGCTCGCGCCATAAAGCGTGCCCTGCGGGCCGGCGATCCCTTCGACCCGCTCAATGTCGTAGATGTGCAGCGGCAGGAAGCCGAGGATGGTCGTCACTGGCTGTTCGTCGAGATAGACGCCGACCGACGGGAGCGATGCCGAGTGGTTGCCGTCGCCGCCGGAGACGACGCCCCGGAAATAGACCGTCGTCGAGTTCGGGCCGGTCGACTGAAAGGAAAGGCTCGGGATGAATTTCGCGTAGTCGTCGAACGCCGAGACTTCGAGTTCTTCGAGTCTTTCGGTTCCAAACGCCGTGATGCTGATCGGAACGTCCTGCAGGCTTTCGGCGCGCTTTTGCGCGGTGACGGTGATTTCATCGACCTGGGCGAAGGCGGGCCCCGCGATCGTCAGCATCGAGGACGCCATCAGCGCCGTTTTCATCGGTCGGCTTGCGCCCCGGAGATTTGAAGTTTTCATCAACACACTCCCTTCCGTTGCCTTGCGCCCGCTCGGAGCCTCAAGGATCGCCCGTCATGAGAGGCTAACCCGTTCGCGGGACCGTCACAATCGCGACTTTCAGAGCCTGCGGATTATGGGGCGGGTGTGGCGGTTCGGCTTCACCTCAAAAAATGTCCTAAGGGGCTTCCGGATAGGCAGTGAGCACGTCGCCAAGCGCGGCCTTCATGGGCCCGAGCCAGGGCTCGTAATTTCGCCAATAATCAAGGCCCTCGGTAAAGATCGGCCGGCGGACCTGTTCGGAACTCGCGGTGCGCACCGGGCGGTCGGTCTCATAAAACCGCAGGCAAGCTTCCTCGAACGGAACCCCGATAAAAGCGAGAAGGGCGCGGACTTCCGTCTCGAGATTTTCGACGAGGCGCTCGTGGATCACGCGATGGATCGCGCCCGGCATGATTTCGTCGAAGTGCTTCATCAGCATGACGTAGTCGGAGTAATATCGCGCAATCCTTTCCTGCCCGTAGGAAAACCCCTGACCCTTGGCGAAGTGCTGCTTGAAGTTTGAGAAGCAGCACGCCATCGGATGGCGCCGCGCGTCGATGATCCTGGCGTTCGGCAGGATCAGCCGGATGAAGCCGATATGCATGAAATTGTTCGGCATCTTGTCGATGAAATGGGGCTTCGTGGTTTTTCGTTGAATGCGCGTGCGTTCGAGGAATTCCTCTCCCAGCGCGCGCAGGTCAGCAGCCGGCATTTCCAACAGACTGGCCGGGTAGCGCGATTCATCGCTGGCCTTTGTTTTGGCGCCGAGCCGCTTTGCCATCGCTATAATGTCCGGAAGCTCCATCGTTCCTTCGATCATCGAATGGCTTGAGAGAATCTGTTCGATCAGCGTCGATCCCGCGCGCGGCATTCCAAGGACAAAGATGGGGTCTGGCGCCGGACAACCCTCGCCTGCGCGGTTGTTTAGAGCATCCTTCGCAAACACGGCCTTTGCTGTCCGCAGGCGGACGGACATTTCGTCTTCGTTATAGCCGATCTGGTTCTGCCGCAGTGAATTGGCGGTTTCATACTGGTTGAACGATTCCCCGTACGCGCCAGCGTCCTCAAGCGCCTTCCCGAGCGCGAAATGGAGATGCAGGCGGTCTTCCTCGTTGAGATCGTCGCGCTTCAACTGTTCGCGCATCGCCGCGACTTCGCTGTCCGAAAAGCGGAATGTCTTCAGGTTTGCCAGACTCCAATAGGCTTCGCCAAGGCTCGGCAAAATGCCAATCGATCGGCGGTAAGCGTCGATCGCATCGGCTTGCCGACCGACCGTCTTCAACGCATGGCCGAAACTCATCCAGGATTTAGGCTGTTTCGGATGATCCTTCAGCAAAGCGCCGTAATGTTTGATCGCCTTGTCGTAATCGCCGATCCGGACGAGCGCCGCGCAATAGAGCGTGCGATACCCTGCGTCCTTTGGATTGGCTTTCAGCAGCGTTTCCGTCTGCGCAATCGCTTCCGCCGCCTTGCCCTGGCGCAGCTCGACGATTGCAAGATTGTGCCGGGCGGCGCGAAAGTCCGGCGCCAGCGCGACGCACCGTTCAAGCAGCGTTTCAGCGTCCTGATAGCGTCCGATCCGCGCGGCAAGTTCGGCCAGCATGCGGATCGCGGCGACATCCGTCGGCGCGCGCATCAGGTAGGATTTCAATTGCCGCTCGGCGATGGCGAGGCGCCCGTCGTTCAGCGCCTTGCCGGCCTCGAGGAGTTCTGGATCCTTGGTTGAGGCCGTCACATGATTGGCGAAGGCGCGGCCCGCCGCGTCCTCATCGCCGGCGCGAAGAAGCTCATCGGCGAGCGCCCGCCACGCATTGATGAGGCCGGAATTCAGGCTGAGCGCGTGCCCGACGGAATTCATGGCGCGCCGGCTCTCGCCAATCGCCGCCTCGGCAAGGCCTTTTTCCAGCAGGGCTTCCGCCGAGAATGGCGAGACATTCAGGGCTTTCTCGAGCGCCAGGATCGCGCCCTGCGCATCGCCAAGTCTTCGCTTCGCCGCTCCGAGCAGCGCGAAAGCCTGCGCATTGTTCGGGAGCGCTTGCAGAATTTCGCCAGCCTGCTCGGCCGCAAGCCGCGGGTCTTCACTCAACAGTTTGAAACCGTGAGCAAGCGCGACAGACAGCGTTCCATGAGGATCTTCGCCGCTCGGCGTCATGCCGTCTCCCTAAAACGGAAAACAGGTCGGCGCAATCATCGCCCTCGCCTAGTGCAGCTTTGCCTGTGCGGCGTCGAGCGCCTCGCCGAATCGTACGACAACCGTGCGCAATTCGTCGTCGGAAATAATCAGCGGCGGACAGAAAGCAATTGTGTCGCCGAGCGCCCGAACGAGAACGCCCCTCGATTTTGCTTCCTCCTGGACGATCGCGCCGGCGCCTTTCATCGCATCGAACGGCTGCTTCGACGCCTTGTCGGCGACCAGCTCGACGCCGGCGATCATGCCGCAGCCGCGCACCTCGCCGACAAGAGCGTGATCGGCATAGGCGCGAAGACCCCTCTGCAGAACGGGCGAAGACGCCCTGGCCATGCCGACAATATCGCGCTCTTCGTAGATCTTCAGCGTTTCAACTGCGACCGCCGCCGCAACCGGGTGGCCGGAATAGGTGAAGCCGTGGCCGAACAGGCTGATTTTCCGGCTCTGGTCGACCATCGCCTCGAAAATCCGCTCACTGATGATGAGTGCGGCGATTGGAATATACGACGCGGACAGCGCCTTGGCGCAGGTCAGCATGTCGGGCTTCAGGTCGAAGGTTTGCGATCCCCACATCGCGCCTGTGCGGCCGAACCCGCAGATGACCTCGTCGGCGACAAAAAGAATGTCGTGCTTTTTGCAGAGCGCTTGCACGCGCTTGAAGTACCCGGCCGGCGGAATGATCACGCCGCCCGCGCCCTGCAAGGGCTCCGCGAAAAATGCGCCGATCGTTTCCGGCCCCTCGCGAAGGATGATCGCCTCTAGTTCTTGCGCCATGCGTTCCGCAAAGGCGTCTTCGCTTTCCCCGGCGCGGCCGAATTTCCAGTAATGCGGGCAGGGCGCGCGAACGATGCGATCGATCGGCAGATCGAATTCCCGCTGCATCCGCTCAAGGCCGGTCAGGCTCGCCGCAGCGATGGTCGAACCGTGATAGGCTCTCTCCCGCGCGATCACTTTTTTCTTTTCGGGACGGCCCATGGCGTTCTGAAAATACCAGACGAGTTTCAGCGCCGTATCGATTGCTTCCGATCCGGAATTTGCAAACAACGCGCGCGTCAAGCCCTTTGGCGCAATCGCAATCAGCCGTTCGGAGAGTTCGATCAGCGGCGGGCTCGATCGATGGGCGAAGGTCGAGCAATAAGGAAGCTCGAGCATCTGCTTGTAAGCGGCCTCTGCAAGCCGCCGCTCCGAAAAGCCGAGCGAGGCCGACCACAAACCCGCCATCGCGTCGATGTAGCGGCGGCCCTGATCGTCGATCACCGACGCCCCGTCGCCTTTGGTGATAATGAACGGGCCGTCGCGCAGGTGCGCATCAAGGTTCGTCTGCGCATGGACATGATAGGCAATGTCGCGTGCGGCGTCGGAATTCGACAACGCTCCCCCTGCGCCAGTGTTTCTTGACATTCAAACCTTCCTTGCGTTGAGCGTCAGCGCGCGTTGGCGCGTAGTCATCATTTCAGCATCTCTGCTTCGTAGGCGTTGATGACTTCTCGCGGGTCGCCGAGCATACGCGCCCGTCCCGCATCTATCCACAAGCAGCGATTGCAGACCTGCTCAATGAGCCGCCTGCCGTGAGAGGCGAGAATGACGATGCCCGCCGCGGAAACGAATTTCGCCATCCGGTCGGCCGCCTTTTTCTGGAACTCCGCGTCGCCGGCGCTCAGCCATTCGTCGAGCAGCAGGATTTTCGGATCGAACGCCGTTGCAATCGCGAAATTCAGCCGCATCCGCATGCCCGCCGAAAGTGTTCCGACCGGCATGTTCAGGAAGGGGCCGAGCCCCGAGAATTCTTCGATTTCATTCTGGCGCGCCAGGATGTCGGGTTTGCTCCAGCCGGCCGCCAGACCGCGAAGCATGATGTTCCGGCTTCCGTCAGCCTCAAGCTCCATTCCGAGATTGATATTGATGAGGTTTGTCGGCCGCGAACTCATTTCGACCAGGCCTTCGTCCGGCGGAAAAAGCCCCGCGAGCACCTGAAGGAGAGTCGATTTGCCCGAACCGTTTCTGCCGATGATCGCCAGCCGGTCGCCTTTCACGGCGTCAAGGCTGATCCCGTCAAGCGCCTGAACGCCGACAATTGCGCCGTTTTTGTTTCGAATGAGCCTCGCGTCGTCCAGCCCGCGCGCCGCCTCGTACCCGTGGGAATTCGGTCTCGAACCGCGCAAGACCGGAAATTTCAGTTTGATATTCTGTGCCCGGACGTACGCCATCGCATTCAAACAAGAAAGGGCAGCCGGCGCCGCAGCACGGAGCCGGCTGCAATCGCCGCGGCCCAAAGCAGCACCGTCCAGATTCCGACGGAGGTCCAGGCGAGGGCGGTCGGAGGGTTGCCCAGCAGCGGATCGCGAAAAATTGCAATGTAATGGGTGACCGGATTGAGATCGGCCAGCAGTCTGCGCGCGCCCGCCGTATCTTCATATATCCAGATGATCGGCGTGACGAACAGCAGGATCCGCAACACCGTATTCACCATGTGCTCGAGGTCGCGAAAACGGACGCTGAGAAACCCGAAAAGCAGTTGCGCGCCAAATGCATTTATCGTCAACACGGGCAAAGCGAGGAGACTGAGGAAAGCAACCGGCTTGAACTCGACGCCGGTCAGCAATGCAAATACAAAATATGCCCCCATCTGGAGCACAAACGGGAGAAAGGACCGCGTGACGTTCTTCAGCGCATAGACCGAATAAGGCAACGACACCGATTTGATCCATGCGGCCGAGCCGGTAAAGGCGAGGGCGCCGTCATGGATGTTCGAGGTTATGAAACTGAACGCCGCAAAGCCGATTGCCACGTAACTCGCAAACTGCTCCGCGCTCTTGATATTGAAGTTTCCGAAAAAAAGAGCGACCGCGCCGACAAAGGCGACATACCCTATGACGATCCAGGCAAGACCCAGAACGCTGCGACGATATCGACGCTTGGTCTCCTCCCAGGCGAAGGCGCGCCAGACCCGACCCGCGCGCAAGCCGCCGGCAATGTCCGAAAGGATGCCGCCGATCCCGGCATTCGATTGCGCCGAGAATACAAACGGGTCGTCCGCCGCCCCCGGCGACCGCTCTTTCCAGATGCCCGACATTTCGCCCTTCGTCCGCCGAGCGAGGCTTGCGCCCCGCGCCGGTTTCCAATAACCCCTCTGTTTCCAAAATCAATTGGTTACGAAGTAGCGCCCGCTCGTCGCTCGGCGCGTTGTTGAGCCGGAAAGCGTCATGCGGGACACGGATCGGGACTGGCGTGAAGTTGCGCGAAAAGAACCGTATTGGGGCGTCATCAGTGTAGACAGGTTCAAGGGGCGTTCGCTGAAGGATGGCGATTTGAAGCCGTTCTTTCAGAGCGGCGAGGCGTATCTCGAACAGGTGCTGGCGCTGGTTCGCCGACTTCTTGATCCGAAGTTCGAGATCCGGCGTGCGCTCGATTTCGGCTGCGGCGTCGGACGGCTCACAATTCCGATCGCGCGGGCTTCGAAGTCCGACGTTGTTGGCGTCGATGTCGCCCCCGAGATGTTGCGATTGTGCGAGGAACACGCACGCGCGGCCGGCGTCAGGAACCTCACCCTCGCCCTCAGCGACGACGAGCTTGTCAAGGTTACGGGCGTCTTCAACTTCGTAAACAGCTACATCGTCCTCCAGCATGTTCCGCCGGAACGGGGGTTGGCGATCCTCTCGCGGCTGCTTTCAAAAATCGAAACGAACGGTGTCGCGTCAATCCAGCTGACTTACGCAAAAGCCCGAAAACTCCTGAAACATGAAGAAGGCCGCGCGGAATATTATCGGCGTGAAGGCGATTCGATCGAGGAACTTGCGACTCGGCCGGACGGAAGGCCCGAAGGTTCGATAACGATGTATGATTATGATCTGAACAAGGTCATGGCCATTATCCAGGAGGCGACGAAATTTCCGATGGTCGTCAGGCCGACCGATGATGACGGGCACATCGGCGTTCATGTGATTTTGAAATGCGGGCGGTGAGCGCGGAAGTCGGGCGCCGCGAGCATGTCGAATTTGCCTGTCCGACGGATCCGCTCGCGATCTGCGATCCGGGTTTCCTGAACCGGCGGATGCAGCCCGTCTGAACCCTGGATCGCACCGTCAGTTTCGCCGCGGAGCGGTTGCGCCATGCTTTCGGTCATTATCGTCAACTTCAACGCCGGCGAAAAGCTTGCGCGATGCTTGCGGCATCTGGCTTTGCAAACTTACCGGGATTTCGAGACGATTGTCCTCGACAACGCGTCGGGCGACACCTCGATTGATCTTGCCAAAGCCGCAGCGCCGAACGCGATCTTCATCATGGCGGAATCAAATCTCGGATTTGCAGCGGCGAACAACAAAGCCGTCGAAATTGCGCGCGGCGAATGGGTGGTCTTCCTCAATCCGGACGCTTACGCGGATGCGGATTGGCTCTCGGCCCTGATGAGCGCAACGGAACGCTATCCTTGGGCCGATGCGTTTGGATCGACCCAGCTCAATGCTGAAAATCCCGGAATCATCGACGGCGCGGGCGATGTGTTTCATGTCTTCGGCATTCCCTATCGCGGCCATTTTGGCTGGCCCGTCGAAAAGCTTCCTCCCGACGGCGAATGCTTTGCGCCCTGCGCGGCGGCGGCGATGTATCGGCGCGCCGTGTTCATCGCCCTTGGCGGATTTGATGAGCGGTTCTTCTGCTACGGCGAGGACGTAGACCTCGGTTTCAGGCTCCGGCTCGCCGGCGGGCGCGCCGTGCAGGTCCGCGACGCCCGCGTTCTTCATGAAGGATCGGGAATTACGGGGCGCTACAGCGACTTTACTGTTTATCACGGCAACCGGAATCGGATCTGGACAACTTACAAGAACATGCCCGGCGCGATCTACTGGCCACTGATGCCGTTGCGGATCCTTGTCGATGTCTACCTTGCCTTCCGCGCTCTGTCGGCCGGGACCGCCAATCCCTATCTGCGGGCGATCGCGGACGGCTATCTCGGCGCGCGAGGATTCAGACTGGACCGGGCAAGGCTTCAGCGCACGCGGAAAGCAAGCCTTTCGTCGATCGCCAAAGCGCTGACCTGGTCGCCGGCGAAAGTGTCGCGCCGGCAGGCCGCTTTGAGGCCTATCGAAAAAGACTGATCCGCGGGAGCAGGAAGCGCGGCGTTAGAGCAAAGAGCAATATCTCAGAATCGAGGAAGACGTCACCCTGACGCAAGTCAGGGTCCAGAATGGCGAGCAAGGCCCTCGCGGCTCTGGATGCTGACTTTCGTCAGCATGACGGAACGAGGTTCGTGTCCAATGCGGATTAATTGCGCCCCGCTCTAGTTCAATCCTTGGCTCGCCGCGCCGCCTGGTCGCATTGATGCCATCAATTGGAGGCAGCACTCCATCCGAAGGGGCGAGGCGACCCGCGACATGCGGGAATGAGAAGGTCTCGATGGCATGTTTCTTGGTGCGGCCATGGACTGGCGCGCGAGATTTTCCAGAATTGGGACAATGGCGGCGCACGAAATGGGCGAAAGAATTCTGGCTAGTTCCGCACTGGTCTGTCACACAGGCTCGAATTGCGTAAGTGAAACGAATTGGCGCCGCTTTGACGTCGCCGCATGTGGAGTAAGCAAGTAATGGCGTTGGAACTGAGCAGCCTCGATGGAACGAATGGTTTCAATATTGCGGGTGAAGCGACCGGCGACAGGAGCGGCTGGTCGGTTTCGAACGCTGGCGACATTAATGGCGACGGCGTCGCTGATCTGATCATCGGCGCCTACAGGGCGGACCCGAATGGCGGAAGCTCAGGCGCAACCTACGTTGTATTCGGTTCAACGGCGGGATTTTCGGCTAGCTTCGCCCTTTCGTCTCTTAATGGATCGAACGGATTTCAGATAAACGGCATTTCGGCCGATGACGAATCGGGTTTCAGCGTTTCAGCGGCGGGCGATGTCAACGGCGACGGCATCGGCGACATCATCGTCGGCGCGCCTGGATCCGGTCCGGCCGGTGAAGCTTTTGTCGTTTTCGGCAAAACCGGCGTATTCGCCGGTTCAATCGATCTTTCCTCGCTCGACGGGTCGAATGGTTTCAAATTAATCGGCGACGCTGCCGGCGATCTGTTTGCCGCGGCCGTGTCAACGGCGGGGGACGTCAATGGAGATGGCGTCGATGACATCGTTATCGGCGCGTCTGACGCAACGGGCGCCGGCGGCGCTTACGGCGGCAGCGCTTACGTCGTCTTCGGTTCGACGTCGGGCTTTTCGGCTTCAATCGACGTGACGGCGTTGGATGGCGGCGACGGGTTTCTCATCGAGAGCGCCGAAGCTGGCGAAGGTCTCGGACAGGCGGTCGCGTCGATCGGCGACATCAACGGCGACGGGATTGACGATTTGACCGTCGGCGCGCCGGAAGGATCGGCGGGCGCTTCTTATATCGTCTACGGATCAACGACCGGGTTTGGAGCATCGATCAATGTCTCAACGCTGAACGGTTCGACCGGCTTCAAAATTATCGGCGCCGCCCCCGGCGACGTTTTCGGATATGCGGTCTCAAAGGCGGGCGACATCAATGGCGACGGCCTTGACGATATTATCGTTTCGGCGATTGGCGCGGATCCGAACGGAATATCGGGGGCCGGCGGCGCTTATGTCGTGTTCGGAAACTCGGCGGGTTTTTCGTCGATACTGAATGTCACGTCTCTCAACGGATCAAACGGTTTTGCAATCAATGGCGCGGCCAATAACGACGAAGCCGGCATCTCGATCGCAGGCGTCGGCGACGTCAATGGCGACGGTCTTGAAGACCTGCTTGTCGGGGCCTTTTTCGCGGACCCGGGCGGAAGATCCGACGCCGGCGCATCCTATCTGATCTACGGCAAGACCGGCGCCTTCGCCTCCGCGATCGAACTGGCTTCGCTTGCCAATCCGGACGGCGTCGTCTTGAACGGAATCGACACGAATTCGAGAAGCGGCGCTTCCGTATCCGGCGCGGACGTGAATGACGACGGCTTTTCGGACATCATCATCGGGGCTTTTGCCGCGAACTCGGAGATCGGCGAGACGTATGTTGTGTACGGTTCGACGGGGCTCGGCGTCGGGCCTGCGACGAGCGGAGCGGACGTCATTGTCGCAAACAATTCCGCCAACCAGATCGACGGGCTCGGCGGGGCGGATTTCATCCGGGGCGAGGGCGGGGCGGACTCGCTGTTTGGCGGAACTGGCGCCGACACGCTGGACGGCGGAACCGGAATGGATACGCTTGATGGCGGAACCGCTTTTGACACGGTTGATTATAGCGGCCGCGGCGGTCCGGTCAGCGTAAATGTCATCAACGGCGTCGGGATCACCGGCGGCGCGCTGAACAGCGCGGGGTTCTACGTCGGCGGGTCGGTTGAGGACACGCTCATCAATCTTGAAAACATCATCGGCACGGGTTTCAGCGATCGGCTGATCGCGGGATCGACCAGCGCCCGGATCGAAGGCCGCGCCGGCAACGACTATCTTTATTCCTTCAGCGGCAATGACACGCTCTATGGCGGCGTCGGCAACGATTACCTCTCATCGGCGAAATCAAGCGACCGGCTTTTCGGCGAAGCAGGCAATGACACGCTGAACGGCGGCACAGGGTTCGATACGCTTGACGGCGGGACAGGCTTCGATACGGCGGATTATTCGGATCGCGCGGGAGCGGTCAGCGTTAATGTTATCAACGGCGTCGGCATCACTGGCGGCGCCTTGAACAGCGCCGGGTTTTACGTCGGCGGGTTTACCGAAGACACCCTCCTCAACATGGAGAACATTTTTGGCTCGGCGTTCTCGGACCGGCTGATCGCCGGCTCGACGAGCGCCCGGATCGAGGGACGCGGCGGCAACGATTATCTCTACACCTTCTCCGGCAATGACACGCTCTATGGCGGCGAGGGCGCCGATTATCTTTCATCCGCCAAATCGACGGATCAACTTTTCGGCGAAGCGGGCAATGACACGCTGAATGGCGGCACGGGATTCGACACGCTGAACGGCGGCGCTGGCGCTGACACCGCTGACTATACCGACCGCACAGGGGGCGTCAGCGTCAATCTCGTCCTCGGAACAGCCGTCACCGGCGGCGCGCTGAACGCATCCGGATTTTACCTCGGCGGCTTCACCGAAGACCGCCTCATTTCGGTGGAGAACATCCTTGGAACGCCGTTCGGCGACAGGCTGGTCGGCTCGAGCGTCGGCTCCAACATCGCCGCCGGCGGCGGCAATGACAGCATCCAGTCGTTTTCCGGCAATGACGTACTCGACGGCGGAACGGGAAATGACACCCTGACGGGCGGGGCGGGAAATGACCGGTTTATCTTCTCGTCAGGCGGCGGCGCCGACCGCATCGCCGACTTTGTCAGCGGCGCCGGCGTCGTCGGCGATGTCATCCATCTCAAAGGCTTCGGTCCCGATTTCGACAGCTTCGCTGAGGTGATCGCGGCGGCAACCCAGTCCGGCTCGGACGTCTTCCTGGATTTCGGCGGCGCGACGCTCACTCTTGCCGGCGTCACGCTCGCCGATCTCGAAGCCGACGATTTCCTTTTTGGCTGAAGGCGAACCGCTCCGACGCCGGCGATGCATTTTAGACGCTATTGATCTCGGCCTGACCGCGCGATAGGCGGAAGCGCGGACTGCCTCCATTGGTAAGTTCATGCTTAAGGCGATCCGCCATGCGAGGGCGCATCGGCCGATCATGGCGTCGCTTGATCAACCCCGGCGAGGACGAAACGTATGATTTTCGGAACCCAGAATGGCGACAGCTTCGAAGGCGGCGCCGCCGCTGACATAATAAGTGGCCTTGGCGGCGACGACGCGATCAGGGGCCGGGATGGCAATGACACCATCTTCGGCGGCGTCGGCGCCGATCTGCTGAACGGCGACAATGGCAATGACAGTCTCGACGGCGGCGACCACGGCGACGCGCTCAACGGCAATGACGGCGCCGATACGCTGGCCGGCGGCGCGGGCGACGACG